>JAICRP010000077.1 GCA_025966445.1 Nocardioides sp. | reverse complement strand
TCGACAAGCTGGCCGCGCTGCGTCACGGTCGGGGTGAGGGTCGGGCGGATCCTCCCGACAGGGCCGGCGCGCTCGCCCAGCACGCCGCGATGCGGGCCACCGTCGACGAGGTCGGCCGGGCGATCGAGGCAGAGGGCATCGACGCGCACTGGGCCAAGGGCGGCACGGTCGTGCTCGCACGCACCCGCGCCCAGCTCACCCGCGCCCGTGCCGAGGTCGAGCACGCCCGGCGCTGGGGCCTGGGCGAGGACGACGTCCGGCTGCTGGCAGGCCAGGAGGCGCGCTCGATGCTCGCGGCCACGCAGGTCCGCGGGGCGACCTACACGCCTGACTGCGCCGTCGTGCACCCGGGCAGGCTCGTGGCCGGGCTGGCCGACGCCGTGGAGCGTCGCGGCGTCACCATCTACGAGGGCACGCGGGCGACCAGCCTCGAGCAGGGGCACGTACGCACCGACCGCGGCACGCTGCGCGCCGAGGTCGTCGTGCGGGCGACCGAGGGCTACACCAGGAGCCTGCGCGGGCGTCGCCGCGAGCTGGCTCCCGTCTACTCGCTGATCATCGCCACCGAGCCACTGCCGCCGGAGACGTGGGAGCGGATCGGCCTGCGGCAGCGGGAGTCGTGGTCGGACCAGCGGCACATGATCATCTACGGCCAGCGCACCGCCGACGACCGGATGGTGTTCGGTGGGCGAGGGGCGCCGTACCACTTCGGCTCGGCCATCAAGCCGGGCTTCGACCGTGACGACCGGGTCTTCGCGGCGCTGCGGGCCACGCTGGTCGACCTCTTCCCCGTGCTGTCGTCGGCTCGGATCACCCACGCCTGGGGCGGGGCCCTGGGCGTCCCGCGCGACTGGTGTGCGTCGGTCGGGCTCGACCGCTCCACCGGGCTGGCGTGGGCCGGCGGCTACGTCGGCGACGGGGTCAGCACCACGAACCTGGCCGGGCGGACCCTGCGTGACCTGGTGCTCGGCCACGACACCGACCTGACCCGCCTGCCCTGGGTGGGGCACCGGTCTCGCCGCTGGGAGCCGGAACCGCTTCGCTGGCTCGGCGCGAACGCCGGCCTGCGCGCCATGCGGCTCGCCGACGTCGAGGAGAGGGTCACCGGCCGCCCGAGCCTGGTCGCGGGGGCGATGGCACCCTTGTTGGGTGGCCACTGAGATGCGCCGAACGTGCTGGCTCCTGGTGGCCACGGCCCTGCTGGCGGGGATGCCCTCGGCGGCCGGGGGCGAGCCTGCCTCCCGTCGGGCGGAGCTGCCGCAGGTCCGGGTGATCCCGGCGACCGTCACCGAGCCGACGCTCGGGCACCGGCTCGGCTTCACGGTGGTCCGTCTGTCGGCTCCCAGCTCGCGTCGGGTCGTGGTGGAGATCTCGGCCCGCAGCATCACCGCCAAGGCGAACCAGGACTTCGTGCGCCTCCACCCGACGGTCGTCTTCGCACCAGGAGAGACGACCGCCTCGGTGAGCGTCGAGCTGCTCGCGGACGACCGGGACGAGCCGACCGAGACCATGCGGCTGGCGATCACGGAGGTCCGGAACGCGGTCGCCGTCCGGGGCGGCCGGATCAGGATCCTGGACGCGCCCGGCGGCTGACCGCCGTCAGAGGCCCTGGCGCCCGAGGAAGGCCAGCGCCGCGTCGGCCACCTCGCCCCAGTGGCTGTCGATCACCAGCGAGTGGCCGACTCCCGGGATCTCCACGATCTCGGTGGGGAAGCTGGACTTGCGCTGCTGCTTGTAGGCGGCGTTCGCCAGCGCGAAGGGAACGATGTTGTCCTTCTCGCCGGTGACGATCAGCATCGGACCGCGCTGCGGGTTGGCCTTGTCGGCGCGGACGACGGTCCGCGGGTCGAGGTTGGCGGTGGCGGCCTGGAAGAGCGGCCGGCCCGGCGCCGCGACGTGGAACTCGTCGTAGAGCCGGTGCGCCTCGTCCTCGCTGACCGCGTTGGCGAAGCCGTAGCGGAACTGGTCGAAGGTCAGCGTGACGGCCTTCTTGCGGTTGGCCGGGTTGCCGAGCACCGGGAACGCCGCCTTCAGGGCGGAGAACGGGAGCGGCAGCACCCCGCGACTCGGCGCCGGGTCGATGCTGACCGTCCCGGCGGCGATGCCGCGACCGGCGACCATCTGGACGAGCAGGCCACCGAACGAGTGGCCCACGAGCACGGGCTTCCGGTCGAGGCCGGCGACGACCTCCGCGACGTGGTCGGCGACGTCGGCGACCGACGTACCGGCAAGGGCCTGGTCGTCGCCGCGAGCGGCCTCCACCGTCGCGGGGTCGCGCGGCCAGTCGACGGCGACGGTCGCGTAGCCCTCGGCCTCGAAGCGCTGGCGCCACGCGTCCCAGCTGCTCGCCAGCAGCCAGAGTCCGTGGACGAAGACGACGGGCTGGCGGCCCGAAGCGTTGGCGGCGGCGACCTCGGCGGCTTCGCGAGTGGTGACGGTGCTGGTCATGATGTCTCCTCGATGTAGTAGAACGAACGTTCTTTCTGCTAACCTTGGAGCATGGCTCAGCATTCCGTCAAGACGTCTGTGAGCAGCACCACGTCGTCTCAGCAGACGTCGGCCCGCGAGCGGCTGCTCACGACCGCCGCCGGGCTCTTCTACCGCGAGGGCATCACCGGCGTCGGCGTCGACCGCCTGGTCGCGGAGGCCGGGGTGACGCGGGCGACGATGTACCGCCACTTCGCCGGTAAGGAGGGCCTCGTCGTCGCCTACCTCGACGCCGAGGACGCCACCATCCGCGGCTACTTCGCACATGCCGCCCAGCAGCTGACCCCCGACAGCCCGCCGGTCACCCTCCTGGAGGCGGTGATCGAGGGCGTGGCGGAGGATGCCCGGCGCTACCACACGCGGGGCTGTCCATTCATCAACGCGGCGGCCGAGTACCCCGACGCGGGATCCCCCGTCCGCGAGGTCGTCGCCCGGCACCGCGACTGGTTCCGCGCGACCCTGGCCGAGGTCGTGGCCGCCGCGGGCGTCGCCGAGCCCGACCGGGTCGCGGCCAGCCTGGTTCTCCTGCGCGACGCGGCCCTGGTCGGCGTCTACCTCGACGGCGAGGACACGGCCGACGCCTTCCGTCGAGCGGCGCGGCACGCCTGCGGGCTGGGCTGACGCGTCATCATGGGGCGCATGGACGACGGGACCCACGCCACGCCGGTGGCGCTGCCGGTGGTCCGGTTGTCCTCGGCCGGCCAGACGTACGTCGCCGTGGTCGCCCTGCTCGCCGCCCTCAGCACGCTGGCCGACGGTCGCGTGTGGTACGTCGCGCTCGTCGTGCTCACCCTGCCACTCACCCCCGTCGCGCTGTGGGTCGGCTTCTACGCCGCCGTGGCCGTCGGCGCCGCGGTCGGCTCCGGCCCCGAGGCGCACTCCTGGCTCGTCAGCCTGGTGTGGGTGCTCGTGTGGTCGCTCACGGCGTGGCTGAACGCCCGGATGGTCGAGAAGGTGCTGCTCCGCGGCTGGGCCGGGCGCTGGACGTCGGAGCCGTCCGGCTAGAAGCCGTTCTCGGCCGTGTGCGCGGGTCGCTCACCGGTGACCAGCCAGGCCGTGAAGAACCCGTCGAGGTCCTCCCCCGAGACCTGCTCGGCCAGCGCCTGGAACTCCTCGGTCGTGCCGTTGCCGCCCTCTCGGTCGGCGACCCAGGTCCGCAGGATGGTCCAGAACGCCGACTCCCCCACCCGGTGCCGCAGCGCCTGGAGCGTCATCGAGCCGCGCGTGTACACGGGCCAGGCGAAGATGTTCTTCGGGCCGGGGTCGCCGATGGGGAGCATCCAGAAGGGGTCTTCCTGGGGGAACGCCTCCCACGTCTGCTCGAGCCACTTCTGAGCGTCCCGCCCTGCGTGGGCCTCGGCGTAGGCCGCCTCCATGAAGCTGGCGAAGCCCTCGTTGAGCCAGATGTCGCGCCAGCCGTGCACCGCGACCGAGTCGCCGAACCACTGGTGCGCCAGCTCGTGCACGACGGTGCTCAGGCCGGTGTTCGCGGAGTACGTCGGCCTGGTCTGGTTCTCCAGGGCGAAGCCGGGCTGGAGGCTGGTGGTCAGGCCGCCGGTCTGGCCGAACGGGTAGTCGCCGAGCCGGGTCTCCAGCCACGACACGATGTCGGGGGTCCTCTCCATCAGCTCCATCCTGTCCCGCCGCACCGACGGCGCCAGCCGCTGGGACACGGCCACCAGCCAGGGCAGGCCGTCCTGCGTCCCGCGCGAGATCTCGAAACGGCCCGCCGCGAAGAACGCGAGGTACGGCGCCATCGGCTCGTCGGCGACCCAGCGGTACGCCACCCTGTCCCGCGGGCGCAGGTCCCGCGAGACCAAGCGGCCGTTGGCGACGACCTGCTTGCCGCGCGGCACCGTGATCGTGATGTCGACCAGGGCCTTGTCGAGGGGGTGGTCGTTGGACGGGAACCACCAGGGCGCCATGTGCGGCTGGTTCATGGTCACGACCTCGTGCTCGTTCGCCAGCCAGTTGCTCTCGCCGCGGTAGCCGTAGCGCGCGGGTCGGCCGGCGTACGCGACCACCACGTGCACGGTCTCCCCCGCCTTCAACGAGGTCTTCGGCGTGACGACCAGCTCGTGGCGCTGCGTCGCCTGGTCGTAGACCGCGGGGCGGCCGTCCACGGTGACCCGGTTGACCGGCAGCAGGAAGTCGAGGTTGAACGACGACAGGTCCTGGGTGGCGCGCAGCCGGATCCGGGTCTCGCCGCGCAGGTGCCCGTCCCCGAAGCGGTACGCGTCGTGGATCCGGTAC
Source organism: Nocardioides sp. (assembly GCA_025966445.1). Taxonomy (GTDB): domain Bacteria; phylum Actinomycetota; class Actinomycetes; order Propionibacteriales; family Nocardioidaceae; genus Nocardioides. The sequence continues at coordinate 7,414 of JAICRP010000077.1, read as the reverse complement.
CGCTGCACATCGATCCCGCCGTTGCCGTCGAGCGGGAAGTACGGGTCGCCGATGCCCGCTGCGCCTGGCTCCGGTTCCTGGCGCGCGCCGGCCTCGGCCGCACCGGCCGACGCGAGCGGCTGGGAGGTCGGGAGAACCAGTAGGAGAGCGGCAGCCGCCAGCAGCCGGGGCGTCGAGATCACGCGTGGACCCTACCCAGGGCTTCCCATTTATTCGTTTGGACGACGACGACGGCACCTGTCACACTCGTCGGCGGCTGCCCGGAACTCGCCGGTGCGCCAGAAGTGTTCCAGCCGAGAGGAGCGTGACATGTCCATGACTGCCGTTGGCCTGTCCTCGACAAGCCCTTCCTCTCACCTCTGGAGCACACCCAGCAATGTCTTCTCACCCCGAGTTCCCGGCCTTCTGGCCGACGCCTGACGCCTACCGTTCCGGCCCCGTCGACCCCCTCGAGGGGATCGACCCCAGCTTCACCTTCGAGTTCCGCTCGTACGACGAGATCGGCGACGGCCAGCGGTGGACCACCTGGTTCGACGTGGAGCCGCTCTGTCGTGGCCCCGAGCCACGGCCCTCCTGGGTCGTGGAGTCCCGTGGTGCCGTCGACACCGAGCTCGGCATCCTGAAGACCGGCAAGGAGGCGGACGTCTTCCTGGTCGAGCGGGTGGACCCGCACGAGCCCGAGCGCGCGGTGGTGATGGCCGCCAAGCGCTACCGCGACTCCGACCACCGCACCTTCCACCGCGCCGCGGCCTACTCCGAGGGGCGCAGCGTCAAGCGCTCCCGCGACGAACGTGCGCTCAAGCGCAAGAGCACCTGGGGCCGGCTCGTGGCCGCGGGCGAGTGGGCCGTCTCCGAGTGGGACGCGCTCAAGCGTCTGTGGGCGCTCGGCGCGGCCGTGCCGTACCCCGTCCAGATCGACGGCACCGAGATCCTGATGGAGTGGGTCACCTACGACGGCGAGACGGCACCCCGGCTGGCGCAGACGCGTCCCGACCCGGGGCTGCTGGCCTCGTACTACGACCAGGTGCGCGACTTCCTGGCCCTCCTGGTCCAGGACGGGATCGTGCACGGCGACCTGTCGGCGTACAACATCCTGGCCGCGGGCCCGCGACTCGTGGTCATCGACCTGCCGCAGATCGTGGACCTGGTCGGCAACCCCAACGGCATGGACTTCCTGCTGCGCGACTGCACGAACATCTGCGGGTGGTTCAAGGCCCGGGGGCTCGAGGTGGACGAGCAGGAGCTGTTCGGGGAGCTGATGGCGCACGCCTTCTGATCGGGCCGTCTGCCCGAGGGGCGAGCGGAGGCGCGTCAGCTCACCGGCCGGGTGCGGCATACCCCCGTTCACCATGCGTCGAACACCCACGCCGCACCCGGAACGAAGCGCTTGTGGGTCGGCGCCTCCGTCTGTTCCGGCGAGCTGTCAACAGGATGACCGACGGCGAGCCCCGGCGACATCGCCCGTTCGGCTCGAAAATGACCCTTTCGGACTATGTGGTCCTGGGGTGATCGGCTGATGACGCAGCGTGCCCTAGGTTCGGGGCGTGAGGCGCAGTCGGGGCCGTGGGGTCCAGGTCGACACCCTGGCCGACTTCGACCACCGCCTCGCCTCCGGCGCCACGTCGCTGCGCGGCTGGCGGATCCGCGCCGTGGACCTGAGCGACAGGTCGGCCGAGCTGGGCGACCTGAGCGTGGCCGGGGCCCTGTTCCTCGGCTGCCGGTTCGCGGCCGGGGAGGCCGACCGCGTCGAGGCCCGGGGCGCGATCGTCGTGCCCGCCCTCCCCGTCGCTCCGGTCGACCTGCACATCGACCACCTCTACCGGCCCGAGGACCTCTACGACGCCCCCAGGTACGCCGACTCGCTCGACGCCCGTGCGTACGCCTGGTCCCAGACCGCCCACGACCGCGACGCGACCATGGCGAAGGCCTTGCACGACCACGCCGTGGACGTGGCGCTGACCGACTGGGTGGCCGGGCGGCGGCTGGTGGGTGTGATGGGCGGCCACGCGCTGGAGCGAGGCACCCAGGGCTTCCTGGACGCAGCTCGACTCGGGCTGCGGCTCGGCGCCGACCACGTGGTCGCCACCGGCGGTGGCCCCGGCGCGATGGAGGCCGCGAACCTCGGCGGCTACCTGGCCGCCCTCGACCCCTCGTCCGACGACCTGCGCGAGGCGTTGGCCCTGCTGGCAGCCGTACCGTCGTTCCGCCCGTCGGTCGACGCCTGGGTACGCGCGGGCTTCTCGGTGCTCGGCCGGTTCCCCCGCGGCGGCGACACCCTCGGCATCCCGACCTGGTTCTACGGGCACGAACCGCCCAACGTGCTGGCGACCGCCATCGCGAAGTACGTGCGCAACGCCGTTCGCGAGGCGGTCCTCCTCGAGGTCTGCCACGCGGGCATCGTCTTCCTCCCCGGCATGGCCGGCACGGTCCAGGAGGTGTTCCAGGACGGGTGTGAGAACTACTACGCCGACGAGTCCTCGGTCGCGCCCATGGTGCTGGTGGGCCGGACGTACTGGACCGAGACCCTCCCCGCCTGGCCGTTGCTCGAGTCGCTCTCCCGCGGCCGCCCCATGGAGCCCCACGTCCACCTCGTCGACCACGTGGACGAGGCGGCGGACCTGTTCGGGAGCTGACCCCTTCCGCCGGTCACACCAGCGGCACGAGGTACGAGCGCTCCTCGCCGTACCGCTCGAAGCCGGCCCGCCGCAGGATCGGGCCGGACGTCTGGATGCGGCCCTTCACCAGGGCCATCGTCGCGCCGTGGTCGCGCCCGTAGCGCAGCCGGGCGTCGAGCAGAGCGCGGTAGACACCGAGGCCCCGAGCCTCCTCGCGCACGGAGCCGCCCCAGAGGCGAGCCACGTCGCCGGGCTGGGCGATGCCGCCCGCGCCCACGGGCACGCCGTCGAGGTAGGCGACCACGGCGCCACCCTCCCCGGCCGGCAGCTGCCGGCGACCGTCGGCGGCGGCGCGTTCGAGCTCGTCGTCCGGCGCCATGTCACCGCCGAAGACCACCATCCCGACCTCGTGGTGGTCGCGTGCCGTGGCGGCGTCGGTCACCCAGCGCACGTCGATCCTCTGGTCCCACGGGCCGACCTCCGGCAGCCCGTCGGTGAGGTCCAGCGCGAGCACCTCCAGCGTCTCGTCGAGCACACCGCCACGAGCAAGGAGGACGGCGTCGACCGAGGGGTCGTTGTGGAGCTTGGCCCAGCAGTTGACCTCCGGGCCACCGAGATCACGGGCGCGCGCGATCACCTCGTCGACCACGTCCCCGACGGGACGCTCGGGGTCGAGGCGCAGCAGCTCCAGCCGGACGTCGAACCAGTCCGGCATCCGCGCCAACAGGTACTCGGATGTCTCGACGGTGACCGCGGTCTCGGGAACCCAGACCCACTCCCGGCTCGCGGCAGCGACCGCCTCGGCCGGGACGCTCACGACTCGGTCGCGGCCAGCTGTCCGCAGGCGCCGTCGATCTCACGACCGCGGGTGTCGCGGACGGTCGTGGGGATGCCGTGCGACTCCAGCCGCCGTACGAACTCGCGCTCGTCGGCCGGGTCGGAGGCGGTCCACTTCGAACCGGGGGTGGGGTTGAGCGGGATCAGGTTGACGTGCACCCAACCCCAGTCGCCGTACCCGTTGAGCACCTCGGCGAGCAGGTCGGCCCGCCAGCCCTGGTCGTTGATGCCGCGCATCATGGCGTACTCGATGGACACACGGCGCCTGGTCACCCGGGCGTAGTTCCACGCGGCCGCGACGGTCTCGGCGACCGAGAACCTGGTGTTGATCGGCACCAGCTCGTTGCGCAGCTCGTCGTCGGGGGCGTGGAGACTCAGCGCCAGCGTGACCGGGATGCCCTCCTCGGTGAGCTGGTTGATCCGCGGCACCAGGCCGACCGTGGAGACGGTCACGCCGCGCGCGGACAGGCCGAGCCCGGCCGGGGACGGGTCGGTGAGGCGTCGTACGGCGCCGATCACCGCTCGGTAGTTGGCGAGAGGTTCGCCCATCCCCATGAACACGACGTTGGAGACGCGGCCGGGACCGCCGGGCACCTCGCCGCGGGCCAGGGAGCGGGCACCGGCGACGACCTGCTCGACGATCTCCCCGGTCGACATGTTGCGCTCGAGGCCGCCCTGGCCGGTGGCGCAGAAGGGGCAGGCCATGCCGCAGCCGGCCTGGCTGGAGACACACATGGTGACCCGGTCGGGGTAGCGCATCAGCACCGACTCGACGAGCGCGCCGTCGAAGAGCTTCCACAGCGTCTTGCGGGTGGTGCCGCGGTCGGCCTCCAGGGTACGCAGCGGGGTCATCAGGTCCGGCAGCAGCGCGGCCACCAGCTCGTCGCGCTGGCCCGCCGGTAGGTCCGTCATCTCGGCAGGGTCGTCGACCAGTCGGCCGAAGTAGTGTGTCGAGAGCTGCTTGGCCCGGAAGCCAGGCAGGCCCATCTCCTCCAGCAACGCCTTGCGGCCGGGCTCGTCGAGGTCGGCGAGGTGCCGCGGCGGCTTGGCGCGGCCGCGCGGGGCGCTCATCACGAGCGGGAGCTGAGGGCGTTCGGACATCACGACGAGTATGTCGCGCCCGCGTGGCCCAGCCGAATCACCAGCGAGGTCAGAGGTCGCGCTGCACCATCACCCAGAGCACGAGCGACGCCGCGCCCCCCACGACGAGCGCGGTGACGACGACCCCGATGAGCATGTAGGCGCCGAACCGCCGGGTGCGCGAGAAGGCCACCAGTCCCAGCGGGACGGCGAGGGCGAGCAGCACCATCGGGAAGAGGTCGTTGGTCGTCTCGTCGTCGAACACGAGGTGGAGCAGGCCGACGAAGAGGACAGGGACGAGCGCCACGAACGCCAGCCCGGTGAAGAAGCCGCTCAGGGCGGTGAAGGTCGGGTGGTCGCGATGCCACCAGTCGGGCGGGCGTTGCTCGTTCTCGGCGGCCGACCGGTCCTCCACGGTCACGTTCACGTCGTCTCCTTCAGAGACTGCTGATCAGCGAGGCGCACAGCCCGGACATCCCGATGGACGAGATCGCCGTCCCCGTCAACAGGCCGACGGCCCAGGGTCGCGTGGCCTGCCAGATCAGCAGCGGCGCCGGCACGACCAGCGGCGCCACCGCCGCGAAGAACAGGAACTCGGTGCCGGTGTCCGACACGCCCAGGGAGAACACGATCGCCGCGAACACCCACAGGAAGAACCCCGCGAAGACACCGATCACGACGCCCAGGACCACCTTGACGGTCGAGGACATCCCACCCGAGTCGATGGGCTGGTAGTAGCTGGTCGTGTCGCCGCCGTACGGGTTCTGCCCCAGTGGTGGCCGGTCGTACGGCGGCCCGTAGCCGGGGTACTGACCGGGTGGCGCTGGAGGCGGTGGAGGCTGCGGCCCGGGGGGTTGCCACGCGTCGTCCGGCGTCGGCTCGTCGGGTGGTTGGGTCATGGTTCATGGGTCCTCCCGGGGGGCGGGGTCCCTTCCAGACTAGGTGCGCGCGCCCTCCACGTCGGTCATTTGGCGCATCACCACGCGAGCCACGGCACCCACACCGAGCCGGACGACAGCGCCCACACCAGGCCCGCGACGCCCAGCGCGGCGAGCAGGCCGAGGTACCCCAGGACGTTGCGGGTGTCCCCCAGCAGGCACTTCGAGCGGAGCAGCCCCTGCCGGCGGGCCCGGGCGTACCCGACGATCCCGAGCCCGGCGAAGAAGGCCAGGGCGAGCGGCCCCAGCACCCAGCCGAGCAGGGCCACGGTGGCGAAGATGCAGAGCCGGAGCGGGTCGTACGGCGTGGGCGCCGCAGCACGGTCGGGCTCGACGATCCGCGGGTCGCTCATGGGGCGGTGAGCAGCGGCAGGCCGACTGCGGTCGAGATCCGGGTGGCGCTCAGGGGGGCCCACGCCTGAACCGCGCAGAACGGCGCGCACTGGTGGTCGCCGGTGTCGCCGTTGACCGTGGCCACGTGCACGCAGCACTGCGTCAGGCGCTCCTCGATCATCGTGTTCATGTCCATGAACGGCTTGACCGTGACGCGGAGCACGCGCTCCCCGAGCATCGCTCGCAGCCGCTTGCCCAACGATCCGCGGCGCCCCGGCAGGGCACCCGTCGCAAGGGCAGCGAGGGTGCCGATGCCGATGTCGCAGTTCTGGCAGATGTCGCGCCAGATGGTCGCCATCGACGGGTGCGACAGGCTCGACTGCTCCGACAGCAGGTCGAGCAGCGAGCCCTTGACGACCTCCTTCATGGCAGCTGGGATCGCGTCGTCGGCGATCCGGTTGGCCAGCAGGTCGGGCTCGAGGTCGAGCCACTGCTTGAGCCTGTCGTGGCCGACCAGGTTGGTCAGGGACTGCCACGTGCCCGAGTCGTCGCGCAGCAGGTATCCCACCGAGCAGCAGTGGGGGTGCGAGCAGGGCAGCGCCGTCAGGTCGCGCCAGGTCACCTCGCCGGCGGTCTGCTCGTCCAGCCGGGCGAGCACGCCGGTGTGGGTGAGCCGGTCGAGCGGGTCGAGCGTGCCGGACCGGCCGCTGCCGAAGACGGGCTGGATGGTCACGCCGCCGACGTACGGCGTGCCGAGCGCGCGCTTGATGACCAGGCCGATCTCGTCGTCGTTCACGCCCAGGGCCGCCGTCATGGTGAGCGTCGTGAAGATCCCGTTGGCCGAGAGTCGTTCGATGGCGCGCTCCTTGAAGCGGCGGATGTCCGCTCCGCGGTGGTAGGCCGAGGCCTCGGACGACTCGCCGTCGTACTGCAGGTAGACCTCGACCCGTTCGCGGTGCCGCGTGAGGAGGGCCAGCAGCTCGTCGTCCTGGGCGACGCGCAGGCCGTTGGTGTTGACCAGGACGCGCACGATCGGCCGCTCGCCCACCGCGTCGAGCAGCTCGGCCAGCCAGGGGTAGAGGGTCGGCTCCCCGCCGGACAGCATCAGCACGTCGATGCGCTGGTTCTCGCGCGACAGCCGGGCGTCGATGGAGGCCAGCACCTGCGCCAGCGGTGCGACCGACGCCCGGGCGGGCGACGACTCGGCGAAGCACGTCGGGCACTTCAGGTTGCAGTGGTCGAGGAGGTCCTCGAGCAGGATGCACGTGTGCTGCGTCTGCATCTCGGGCAGGCCGTCGGCGTACGCCGCGGGCACGGGCTTGAAGTTGCCGCGGACATCGGGCTCGTGGCGCTTGGTCGGCGCGGTCCACTGCTCGAGGTACGTCAGGATCTCGGGCGACTCGTCGTACAGCGTGCGGACCAGGCCGTGGGTCGCGCAGCCGCGTTCGAGCCAGATCCGGTCGTCCCGCTCGACCAGCCAGCCCGACAGCCGCCTCACCGTCGCCAGTGGACGGTCGGGGGCGTCGCGGTGGCAGTTCGGGCAGAACGCGTTGACGTACCGGTGGATCCGGTCCCCCCGCAGACCCATGCCCGCGCCGTCCATCATGTACT
>JAICRP010000262.1 GCA_025966445.1 Nocardioides sp. | reverse complement strand
GTCCACCCGCTCCCGCTCGGGGACGCGGACCCCGGCGCGGGTCAGCCAGTCGGCACCGCGTCCGGACCGGCCGGTCGCGTCCACGACGAGGTCGGCCGCAACGGTGGTGCCGTCGACCTCGAGGGAGGCGACGCCGGTGTCGGCGAGACCGAGCCCGGTGGCGCTGCCGTGACGCATCGTCACGTTCGGCAGGGCGAGGACGCGCCGCCGGAGGTGGGTCTCCACCAGCGCCCGGCTGGCCATCGGCACCTCGACGCCGAGGTCGGGCAGGTGGTCGCGCACCGCGTCGAACGCCCACCAGTGGCAGGGGCGCGGGCCGCTGACGTCGCCGGCCGCACCGGCCAGGAACAGGTCGGCGGTCACGCCGGGCAACAGTCGCTCCAGCGCGGCGCTGCCACCGGCGAGCAGGACGTGGGGGAGCGCACCCTGGGGCACGATGCTGGCGGTCCCACCGGCCGCGACCGGGTGTCGTTCGACGACGACCACCTCGCGCGCGTACGGAGCGGCGGCCGCCGCCGCGGCCAGCCCGGCGACGCTGCCGCCGACCACGACCACCCGGGCGTGCTGTGGACCTGTCATGACGACTCCCTTCGCGACACGGTGAGTTACGTAACGCCGTAACGTAACAGCGTTGCGATACTGTGTCAACCATGGGACGACCGCGCGAGCACGACGCCGACACCGCCACCGCGCTGCTCGACGCGGCCGAGGAGCTGCTCGCCGTCGGCGGTCCCGGTGCGGTCACCGTGCGAGCGGTCGCCGAGGCGCGGGGGACCACGACCCGGGCGGTCTACAGCCTCTTCGGCGGCAAGTCCGGACTGCTCGAGCAGCTCGCCGGCCGGGGGTACGACGTCCTCACCGGGCTGGTCACGGCGCTCCCGGCGTCCGACGACCCGGCCGCCGACCTGGTGGCCGCGGGGGTGGACGGCTTCCGGGTGTTCGCCGCCGAGCGGCCGCACCTGTTCCGGCTCACCTTCGAGCGGGTCACCGGCGACATCGTCCGGGACCCCGACGTGCTGGGTCGTGCCCGCGCCAGCTACCTCGCGCTGCTGCGCTGGGTCCGGGCCGCGCAGCGGGCCGGGGTGGTCGACGACCGGCCCGAGGCCGCGGTGGCGTACGAGTTCCACTCGCTGTGCGTCGGGCTCTCGGTGTCGACCGTGACGCGACGGCCGCCGCCCGACGGCCCCGGTTTCTGGCCCGACCTGCGTACCTGGAGCGAGGAGGACGTCTGGCGCTCCGCCCTCACCGCCCTGGTCCGCGGGATGGCACCTCGCTGAGGTCATACGCGTCGAGGTTCTACGCCACGATTCGCATGACGTTGTCGAGGCCGGCGACCCGGCTCCGACGTCCCGGGCATGAACACGACTGACGAAGTCCTCGACTGGATCGAGGCGCAGGGCCACAGGATGGCCGCCCAGGTCGAGGGCCTCGACGACGCCCGGCTTCGAGCCACTCCGCTGCCGTCCGGGTGGTCGATGCTCGGCCTGCTCGGCCACGTGCGCGACAGCACGCACCTGTGGCTGCACCACGTGCTGATCGGTCACCCGACCGAGCTCGACGAGGACGACGTGTGGGACGACGACCCGGCGTTGCCCGCCGCCGAGGTCGTCGCGGGCTTCGTGGCGTCGTACGTCGCCGACGTGGCCGCGGCCCGCGGCCTCGCCGCCGACTCGGCCCCGGGCTGGTGGCCGGAGGGTGCGTGGGGCGGGTACCGGCAAGACACCGTCCTCGGCGTCCTGATGCATCTCTTCGCCGACAACGCGGCACACGCCGGGCAGCTGAGCATCGTCCGCGAGCTCACCGACGGCGGCGTCTGGGACTACGCGATCGACGCCGTGCGGGTCCCCTGAACCACGCGGGACGTCATACGAAGTGGCTGCCCGGGCGACCACTTCGTATGACGTTGGCGGGCCAGGGCGTCGGTGGAGGTCAGTGGGGCAGGCCCGACGAGCGCCAGGCGCCGGGTCCGTGCGGGAGCGTGGTGCGCATCCGGTGGGCCGGGTCGGCCCAGGTGCTGCGTGGCTTCGGCTTCTCCTCGGCCGGCCCGGAGCCCACGGCGGCGATCACCGCGACGAGGGCGGCGACCTCCTCGGGGGTCGCATCGCCCTTGACGACGCGGAGCACCGGCCGGGCAGCCTCGCTCACCGGCTCTGTCACAGCGGGATGTTCCCGTGCTTCTTGGCAGGCAGCGTCGCTCGCTTGGTGCGCAGCAGCCGCAGCGCCCGGACCACCTCGACCCGGGTCTCGTGGGGGGAGATGACCGCGTCGACGTACCCCCGCTCGGCGGCGACGTACGGGTTGGCCAGCGTGTCGTCGTACTCGGTCACCAGCTCGGCCCGGCGGGCCTCCGGGTCGCTCGCGTCGGCGAGCTCCTTGCGGTAGAGGATGTTGACCGCCCCCTGCGCGCCCATCACCGCGATCTGTGCGGTCGGCCAGGCCAGGTTGATGTCGGCGCCGAGGTGCTTGGAGCCCATCACGTCGTACGCGCCGCCGTAGGCCTTGCGGGTGATGATCGTGACCAGCGGGACGGTGGCCTCGGCGTAGGCGTAGATCAGCTTCGCGCCGCGGCGGATGATGCCGTTCCACTCCTGGTCGGTCCCGGGCAGGAAGCCGGGCACGTCGACGAACGTCAGCACCGGGATGTTGAACGCGTCGCAGAAGCGCACGAAGCGGGCGGCCTTCTCGGAGGCGTCGATGTCGAGGGTGCCCGCGAACTGCATCGGCTGGTTGGCCACGACGCCGACCGGGTGGCCCTCGACGCGGCCGAAGCCGACGATGATGTTCGGCGCGAACAGCGCCTGCACCTCGAGGAACTCCTCGTCGTCCACGGTGGCGGTGATGACGTCGTGCATGTCGTACGGCTGGTTGGGCGAGTCCGGGATCAGGGTGTCGAGCGTCCGGTCCAGGTCGCTGACGTCGGTGTCGGCCACCTCGTCGTACGTCGGTGCCGGGTCCAGGTTGTTGGCCGGGAGGTAGGACAGCAGCGCCTTGACGTACTCGATCGCGTCGTCCTCGTCGGACCCCATGTAGTGGGCGTTGCCCGACTTGGTGTTGTGCGTCCGCGCGCCGCCGAGCTCCTCCATCGTGACGTCCTCGCCGGTGACGGTCTTGATCACGTCGGGGCCGGTGATGAACATGTTCGAGGTGCCGTCGACCATCACGGTGAAGTCGGTGAC
>JAICRP010000213.1 GCA_025966445.1 Nocardioides sp. | reverse complement strand
GACGTGCTGGCCCGGCCGGCCTCGTCGTCGGCTGCGCGGCGGCCGCATCTCGAGTCGCTCGGCCCCGGCGTCGCTCTTGCGGCCGGCGAGGTGGTCCTCGCCGCCGACGCCGACCCGGCCCGCGACCCGATGCTCCTGCTCCGCGCCGCCGCACTCGCGGCCGAGCGCGACGTGGAGCTGTCGCCCACCAGCGCCGCCCGCCTGGTCCGTGAGAGCCCGACCCTGCCCGAGCCGTGGCCCGAGGGTGCCCGGCAGCTGTTCGTGCGGCTGCTGGCCTCGGGTCCGGGGCTGCGCGCGGTCTGGGAGACGCTCGAGGAGACCGGTGCGGTCGACCGGGTGCTGCCCGAGTGGGAACGGATCCGCCTGCTGCCGCACGCGTCGGTGATCCACCGCTTCACCGTCGACCGGCACCTCGTCGAGACCTGCATCGAGGCGTCCGCGCTGATCCGCCACGTCGGCCGGCCCGACGTACTGATGGTGGCCGCGCTGCTGCACGACATCGGCAAGGGCGAGCTGACCGAGCACAGCGTCGCGGGCGAGCCCATCGCCCGGGCTATCGCGACCCGGATGGGCTTCGACGAACGCTCCGTCGACCTGATCGGCACCCTGGTGCGCTGGCACCTCCTGCTCGCCGAGACCGCGAGCGCCCGCGACCCCGACGACCCCGCGACCGTCCGCCGGGTCACCGAGCGGGTCCCCGACCTCGAGGCACTCAACCTGCTCCGGGCGCTGACCGAGTCCGACGCCCGCGCGACGGCGCCGAAGGCATGGTCCAGCTGGCGGGCCAACCTCATCGACACCGTGGGACGACAGGCGGCCGAGGCGCTGGGCGGCGCCCAGGTCGAGTCCCCGGCCAAGCCGACGTGGTCCGAGGTCGCGGTGCCCAAGTCCGTGCGCAAGGGCGCCACGTGCATCGACGTCGAGCTCCTCGAGGACGGCGCCCAGGTGACGGTGATCGCCCCCGACCGCCTCGGCCTCCTAGCGGACGTGGCGGCGCTGTTCGCGACGCAGCGGGCATCGGTGCGGCAGGCCCGCGCCTGGAGCCAGGGCGACGTGGCGGTGTCGGTCTGGGACATCGCCGACGCCCACCTCGACGGGGCCGTGCTGCGCCAGCGGTTCGGGGCGATCGCTGCCGGGAGGCTCGATCCCGCCGAGCGGCTGCGTCGTACCCTCGGCGAGGGCCTCGCCCCGACCGTCGCGGTCCGGCCCGAGGCGTCGTCCCAGTCGACCGTGCTCGAGGTCCGGGCCGCCGACCGCACCGGCGTGCTCTACCTGGTGTGCGCGGCCCTCGCCGCCCAGGGTCTCTCCGTCCGCTCCGCCCACGTCGACACCCTCGGCCCCCAGGCAGTCGACGTGTTCTACGTGCAGGAGGAGGGCGCCGGCGCCCTCGGCGACCTCCGCGCCTCCCAGGCCGCCCACGCCGTCCGCGAGGCGCTCACCCCGGGCGCTTGATCCGGACGGCGCGCGGACGGCCGTCGGGGCCGTGGACGAGGCGGACGGGGTCGTCCTCGTCATCGGGGCTCGGCGTGACCGGGCCCTTGTGCTCCTCGTGCTTCAGGTCGCGCTGGGCGCGGGCCTGGCCCGGGTCGAAGACGTCGATGAAGTTGCCGAACGCGTCTCCGACGGAGCCGAGGCCCTGCCGGCCCCCCGGTCGGTCGAGGGACCGCTGCATGCGGATGACGGCGAGCGCCGTCAGCAGCACCATGCCGACCGCGGCGCCGCCCATCACCAAGAGCGTGGTCACACGCCCACAGTGACGTCTGCAATGGCCCGACTCAAGGCGCCATGACCTAACCTTGGAGGTTGTTGCCCCGCTCCTCGACGAAGGACCTCAGTTTGTTCGCCACGCTCTCCGACCGCCTTGCCGACGCGTTCAAGAACCTGCGAGGCAAGGGCCGGCTCTCCGAGGCCGACATCGACACCACCGCACGCGAGATCCGGATCGCCCTCCTGGAGGCCGATGTCGCCCTGCCGGTGGTCAAGGAGTTCGTGGCCGCGGTCAAGGAGCGGGCCCGCGGCGAGGAGGTCAGCGGTGCGCTGAACCCCGCCCAGCAGATCGTCAAGATCGTCAACGAGGAGCTCGTCACGATCCTCGGCGGGGAGACCCGCCGCCTGCGGTACGCCAAGTCCGGCCCGACCGTCATCATGCTGGCCGGCCTGCAGGGCGCCGGCAAGACGACCCTGGCCGCCAAGCTGGCCCTCTGGCTCAAGGAGCAGGGGCGTACGCCGATCCTCGTCGCCGCCGACCTGCAGCGGCCCAACGCGGTCAACCAGCTCCAGGTCAACGGTGAGCGCGTCGGCGTCCCCGTCTTCGCGCCCTCGCCCGGCAACGGCGTCGGCGACCCCGTCGACGTGGCCCGCGGCTCGATCGAGGAGGCCAAGCGCAAGCTCCACGACGTCGTCATCGTCGACACGGCCGGCCGCCTCGGCGTCGACGCGGAGATGATGGCGCAGGCCGCCGCGATCCGCGACGCCGTCCAGCCCGACGAGATCCTCTTCGTCGTCGACGCGATGATCGGCCAGGACGCCGTCACCACGGCGCAGGCATTCCTCGACGGCGTCGGCTACGACGGCGTCGTCCTCACCAAGCTCGACGGCGACGCCCGCGGCGGTGCGGCCCTCTCGATCGCCTCGATCACCGGCAAGCCGGTCATGTTCGCCTCCAACGGCGAGAAGATGACCGACTTCGACCTGTTCCACCCCGACCGGATGGCCTCGCGCATCCTCGACATGGGCGACATGCTCACCCTGATCGAGCAGGCCGAGAAGAGCTTCGACCAGGAGCAGGCCCTCAAGGCCGCCGAGAAGCTCAGCGGCCGAGGCGGCGAGTTCACCCTCGACGACTTCATGGAGCAGATGCAGCAGGTCCGCAAGCTCGGCTCGATGCAGAAGATCATGGGGATGCTGCCCGGCATGGGCCAGTTCCGCGAGCAGCTCGAGAACTTCGACGAGCGCGAGATCGACCGCATCCAGGCGATCATCCAGTCGATGACGCCGGCCGAGCGCGCCAACCCCAAGCTCATCGACGGCTCCCGCCGGGCGCGCATCGCGCGAGGTTCGGGCCGTCAGGTCTCCGACGTCAACGGTCTGGTCGACCGCTTCTTCGAGGCTCGCAAGATGATGATGCAGTTCGCCCGGGGCGGGATGCCAGGCACGCCCGGGATGGAAGGGCTGCCGGGCTTCGCCGGGGCCGCCGGGCGGCGCAAGGCCGTCAAGAGCAAGCCCGCCAAGGGCCGCCGGGTCTCCGGAAACCCGGCCAAGGCCGCGGCGGCTGAGAAGGCCAGGCGCGAGAAGGCGGCCTCGGCCGCCCCCAACCCGTGCGGCCGGCCTGACGGCGAGTCGATCGACTACGAGAAGGCTGCGGCGGCTCTGGACCTGCCGCAGGACTTCGGTAAGTATCTCAAGTGAAGGTTCTCGTCGTCGACGCCGCCAACGTGGTCGGATCCCGCCCCGACGGGTGGTGGAAGGACCGCGCCGCCGCGTCGCGCCGCCTGCACGAACGACTCCTCGTCGTCGACCTCGACCACGACCAGGTCGTGCTCGTCCTCGAGGGCCAGGCCCGCGGCGCTGCCCGTCGTGGCGTCGACGGTCACGTCAAGGTGGCCCACGCACCCGGCCACGGTGACGACGCGATCGCCGCCCACGTGGCAGCCGCCCGCAAGGACGGGCACACGGTCACGGCCGTCACCGCGGACGGCATGCTGCGCGCGCGGCTCGAGGGTCTCGGCGCGCAGGTGGTCGGCCCGAGCTGGCTGCTCGAGCAGCTCGACCCCGTCGGCTGACCGCTACCGGCCGACGAGCTCGCTGGCGCGGGCCTCGCGCTCGCGCCGGTGCACCGCGCGCACCGCGTTGAAGGTCCACAGCTTGTTGAGCACGAACGACAACGGGGTGACCACGGCGATCACGATCAGCTGGGCCCAGTAGAGACGGGTGCGGAACCCGCTCGAGTCGTCGAGGATCGACGTCGGCAGCGAGAGCACCGACCCGGGATGCATCAGCGACGTCAGCAGCAGCAGGCCGACGGCCTGCCCGAGCATGCCGACGGCGAGGAACGGCCAGTACTCCTTCCACCACCCGGCGTGCCGGGAGGACTGGAAGGCCCAGCTGCGGTTGAGCTGGAAGTTCCAGAGGTTCGCCACCAGGAAGGCGATCGTCGAGTACACGTGGTACCAGCGGACGTTGAAGTCGCTGAACGGCAGACCCACGATCGCCTGGGCGTTGGGCGGCCCCAGCTTGTTGGCGACGATCAGCACGAACATGTTGACGACGACGCCCGAGAGCCCGACCGCGGCGAAGCGCGCGAGCAGGATGAGGTTGCGACGGTGCCGTACCAGCACGGTCTCTCGCACGCTGCCCACGCCCCCGAGGCTAGCCGGGCGGCGCGCGCAGCGAAGGCGATACGTTCAGGATCATGGCCCCGACCCAGCGCTTCCGCGGCCCCGTCCTCCCCGACGGGGAGGTCCGTGACCTGTACGTCGTCGACGGGCGCATCACCCTCGAGCCCCAGGCGGGCGCGGAGACGGTCGCCGAGGGCTGGATCGTCCCGGGGCTCGTCGACGCCCACTGCCACATCGGCCTCGAGGACCACGGCCCGATCTCCGACGAGGAGTCGGAGGCGCAGGCGGTCCAGGACCGCGACGCCGGAGCGCTGCTCATCCGCGACGCCGGCTCGGCGGCCGACACCCGCTGGATCCACGACCGTGCCGACCTGCCGCGGCTGATCCGGTGCGGCCGGCACCTGGCCCGCACCAAGCGCTACATCCGCAACTACGCCGACGAGGTCGAGCCCGGCGAGCTGGCCGACGCGGCGGCCCGGGAGGCTCGCGCCGGGGACGGCTGGATCAAGCTCGTGGGGGACTGGATCTCCCGCGAGGAGGGTGACCTCGCCCCTTCATTCCCCGCCGATGCGTTCGCGGCGGCGATCGCGGTGGCCCACGCGAACGACGCCCGGGTCACGGCGCACTGCTTCGGCAGCGACGTGCTGCCCTGGCTGATCGAGGCCGGCATCGACTGCATCGAGCACGGCACCGGCCTCGACCAGGGGCTGGTCGACGCGATGGTGGCCCGCGGCACCGCCCTGGTCCCCACCGTCATGCAGCTCGACAAGTTCCCCGAGTACGCCGAGGCGGGCGCCGCCCGCTTTCCGGCGTACGCCGCCACGATGGAGGACCTGTACGCGCGTCGCCGGCAGACGATCATGGCCGCGTTCGACGCCGGCGTCCCGCTGTACGCCGGCTCCGACGGCGGCGGGGTCACCCGGCACGGCAACCTGCCGGGGGAGGTGCTCGCGATGGCCGAGCTCGGCATGCCGGCGGAGTACGCGCTCGGTGCCGCGTCCTGGCGCGCGCGCGAGTGGCTGGGCTGGAACGCCTTCCTCGACGAGGGCGCCCCGGCCGACCTGGTGGTCTACGACCGTGACCCCCGTGACGACCTCACCGTCCTGCACTCCCCGACAAGGGTGGTGCTGCGAGGCGCCGTCGTCACCTCGCGGGAGTCGGCGTAGCGCCGAGCTCTTCGACGGGCTCGACGCCGCCGGGCCGAGCTCCGCACCCGG
>JAICRP010000024.1 GCA_025966445.1 Nocardioides sp. | reverse complement strand
GGGGGCGTTCCGGTGGCGTCCTCCAGCCGGGCGTCGGGTTGCGGGCCGCGGGGGTAGTCGAGCTGGTCGTCGTCGTGCACCGCGCGGGGGCTGCGCAGCCCCACGACCAGCACCGCCGTCGCCGCCACGGCAGCCGTGAGGACGAGCCACCACCAGTCCGTGGAGCCGAAGTCCTGTAGCGCGGGCAGCACACCGGAGCCGGCGGCTCCGAAGACCGCCGCGAGGGCGGCCAGCACCACGAGGAGGGAGTTGCGCGCCAGCGTCGTCCCCGAGACGCGGTCGTCGCCCAGGGCTCCGAAGCAACCGCAGTCGACCTCCTCGCCGAGCCGCAGCACGCGGAGGACGAGCACCCAGTACGCCGCGAACAGCGCCGTCGTCGCGGCCGCCACGACCGTCAGCGGCCAGGACCAGGTCGCCAGCAGGAGCACGCCGAGGGCGACCTCGACGTACGGGAGCGCCGTGACCAGGGCCTCGGACCGGAGGAACTTGGGCACTCCCATGGCGATGAACGCGTCACGGGTGGCAGCAGGTCTGCCCGCCTTCGTACCACCGCTGATCAGCAGCACCACCCCACACGTCAACGGGGCCAACATGAGGGCGACGCTCGTCACGGCTCGATCATGCCAGCGTTCCCCAGGCGACGAGCCCCTGTTCGGCCATCACGGCGGCGGCCTTCTCGATCAGGTCGAGCGCCTCGGGGTGGTCGCCGTGCCGCAGCTGCGCGGGCACGGCGAGCTGGGCCACCGTCTGCGGCGTCTCGAGCGCCAGCCACAGCGTCGCCATCAGGTTGTCCAGCCGAACGGCCCGCTCCTCGAGCAGCACCAGGAGCTCGTCGTCGAGCTCGATCGCGTCCGCCCAGGGCAGCCGGCGCAGGACGTCGGCGGCCATCTCGGCCGGTGCCACCGGCTTCAGGTCACCAGGGTGGTGGGGCGGCCGTGGGCGGTCCACGGGGGCGATCGCCTCGGCGAGCAGCCGCTCCAGGTCGTCGAGGTGCTCGTTGATCTCGTCGTACTCCAGGGCCCAGACCCCACCCGTCGCGTCGATGAGGGACAACAGGGTGACGAGAGGGTCGGCGGTCCCCGAGACCGACGACGACTGTTCGATGAGG
Source organism: Nocardioides sp. (assembly GCA_025966445.1). Classification (GTDB taxonomy): domain Bacteria; phylum Actinomycetota; class Actinomycetes; order Propionibacteriales; family Nocardioidaceae; genus Nocardioides. The sequence continues at coordinate 20,299 of JAICRP010000024.1, read as the reverse complement.
CTCATCAGCCCCTCCATCGGTTCCAGGAGCACCAGTCCACGGGGGTCGGGCACGCCGCGGCGCAGCACCACGAATCGCGCCAACCGTCCGGTGTCGGGCGTGGGCCGTAGGCCGAGATCGTCGGGCGAGAGCTGCGCCTTGTCCGTGGGTCGCTCCGGGTCGGTGATGACGGAGAGGGGCTTGGCGTGCGGGTGCACGACCCCGTCGGGGGTGATCGACACGGTCTCGTCGGAGAGGTAGTCGAGTCGCTCGGCGAGCAGTCGGGTGGCCGTGGTCTTGCCCGTCCCGGACCGCCCGACGAGCGCGAGCACGCGTCCCTGCTGGTCCGCGAGCCCGCCGGCGTGCAGGTTGAACCGCTGGCCCGCCGTCACGATCAGGGCAGCCAGGGTGACCTGGGTCGTCACGGCGTAGTCGAGCGCGTTCGTCCCGTCGATGCCCGGTCCGGCTGGGGCCTCCACCCGGCGTCCGGTCGCCTCGTCCGTGTCCGGCGCGATCGCGCGGGTCCACTGGTGCGCCAGGCGGTCGCGCGTCGCCTGGTCCTCGGGCTCGATCGCGATGGTGACGCCCATGACGCGGACGTTCAGCGCCGGCACGCCGGTGGTCGGGGTCACGGTGCCATTGTGTCGTGCGTGGTGCGGTCCTAGCGCGCCAGTAGGGCGGCTGGACCACGCGTCCTAGGGTGCGGTCATGGACTTGAGCCTGAGTGACGAGGAGCGCGAGATCCGGGACTGGGTGCGGACCTTCGTCACCCGCGAGGTGATGCCGCTTGAGCCCACCGTGCTGGAGCGGGAGCGGCGCAACGAACGCGGGCTGACGCGCGAGGAGCTCCGCGCACTCCGGGCCAAGGCCAAGGAGTCGGGCTTCTTCGGCGTGCAGACGCCGGAGGAGTACGGCGGGATGGCACTCGGCGCGGTGATGACGGCCCTGGTCGAGGCGGAGCTCGGCCGGTCCTTCGTGCCGTTCAGCTTCGGCGGCGACGCCGACAACATCCTCTACAGCGCCAACGACGAGCAGCAGGAGCGCTACCTCCTGCCGACGATCAACGGCGACAAGATCAGCTGCTTCGCGATCACCGAGCCCGGGGCCGGCTCTGACGCGCGCAACATCCGTACCTCCGCCGTCCGTGACGGCGACGAGTGGGTGATCAACGGCGAGAAGACCTTCATCACCTTCGGCGACATCGCCGACTTCGTGATGGTGTTCGCGGTGACCGACAAGGAGAAGGGTGCCGACGGCGGTGTCACGTGCTTCCTGGTCGACCGCGAGGCCGGCTGGACGTCCGCGCCGATCCCGACGATGGGTCAGTGGGGTCCGGCGTCGCTGAGCTTCCAGGACGTGCGGGTGCCGCACTCCGCGATCCTCGGCGAGGAGGGCCGCGGCTTCGAGCTGGCGATGCGCTGGATCGGCCGGGGCCGCTACCTGCTCCCCGCGCGGGCCCTGGGCGCGTGCGAACGGCTGGTCGAGATGGGCATGGAGCACGCCCGGCAGCGGGTGACGTTCGGCGAGCCGATCGCCAACCGGCAGGCCATCCAGTGGATGGTCGCGGACTCGGCGGTCGAGATCGAGGCGCTGCGCTGGCTGGTGCTGAGCGCCGCCTGGCAGGTCGACCACGGCATCGACTCCCGTCAGTCCCAGTCGATGGCCAAGCTGTACGGCGGCGTGAAGGCCAACGAGATCGTCGACCGGGTGCTCCAGATGCACGGCGGCATGGGCTACACCCGGGAGCTGCCCGTCGAGAGGTGGTACCGCGAGCTCCGGGTGCTCCGCATCTACGAGGGCACCGACGAGATCCAGCGCCGCACGATCGCCCGCAACCTGCTCTCGGGGCACGTGTCCGTGCGCGGCCACCTTGGCTGACGGCGTCCCCGCGCCCGGCACGCTGCGGCTGGGCCGGCACACCTTCGGCCCGGACCAGGCCCTGATGATGGCGATCGTCAACCGCACCCGGGACTCGTTCTACGACCAGGGGGCGACGTACGACGACGGGCCGGCGCAGGACCGGGTGGACCGCGTCGTCGAGGAGGGTGCGGAGGTCGTCGACATCGGCGGCGTCCGGGCCGGGTACGGCGAGCAGGTCGACGCGGCCGAGGAGATCCGCCGCGTGGTGCCGTTCGTCGCGTGGGTGCGCGAGCGGCACCCCGGCGTGGTCATCAGCGTGGACACCTGGCGCTCGGAGGTGGCGCGAGAGGTGTGCGCAGCCGGCGCCGACCTGCTCAACGACGCCTGGGGTGGGCACGACCCCCGGCTGGTGGAGGTGGCGGCGGAGTTCGGCGCGGCGATCATCTGCACGCACACCGGCGGGCTGCCGCCGCGGACCGACCCCTACCGGATCGAGTACGACGACGTGGTCGCCGCGGCGATCGCGGAGACGACCGCGCTCGCCGAGCGAGCGCTGGCGGCGGGGGTGGCGCGCGAGTCGATCGTCATCGACCCCGCCCACGACTTCGGCAAGAACACCTTCCACTCCCTGGAGGTGACCCGGCGCCTGGGCGAGATGGTCGCCACGGGCTGGCCGGTCCTCGTCTCCTTGTCCAACAAGGACTTCGTCGGGGAGACGCTCGGCGCGCCGACCCAGCAACGCCTCACGGGGACACTGGCCGCGACGTCGGTGTGCGCCCTGGCGGGAGCCCGGATCTACCGGGTCCACCAGGTGCCCGAGACCCGGGCGACGGTCGACATGGTGTGGTCGATCGCGGGCCGCCGTCCGCCGCTGCGGGCGATCCGGGGCCTCCAGTGAGGGTGGCACTCGTGCCCGGCGTGCTCGCGCTGCTGCCGGAGTACGCCGGCCAGGAGGACCCGGTGCCCGAGGTCCGGGCCGCTGCCCTCGCGGCCGTGACCTGGCTGGCGGAGGCCGGTCCGGTCACGGTGCTCGGGGACGAGCAGGGCACCCGCGTCGGGCGGCACCTGTTGGCGGGTGCCGCCGAGGGTGCCGGGTCGGCGTACCTCGTCGTGGCCAACGGCAGTGCGCGTCGCAACGACACCGCGCCGGGCTACCTCGACGAGCGGGCCCTCCCCTTCGACGCCGCCGTCGGGGCGGCGCTCCGCGAGCCCGACCCCGCAGCGCTCGAGAGCCTGGACGTCGACCTCGCGGCAGCGCTGCTGGTCGGGAACCCGGCCGGCCTGGTGCGGCTGGGGACCCTCCTGCGCGGCGCCGGACCGCCGATGATGGACTATGCGGGCGACCCGTACGGCGTGCAGTACTGGGTGATGCGGTGGACCGTCGTCGACTCGGAGGAGCCCCATGAGGACCCTGATCGGACCCGAAGGTGATCTGCGGAAGGTCTACGCCGCCCCGGAGACGCCGTGGCTGCGCGTCAACATGGTCTCCACGATCGACGGCGCCGCGACCGGTGAGTCCGGTCTGACGGCGTCGATCAACAACGAGCCGGACCAGCACGTCTTCCGGCTGCTCCGCGAGCTGGCCGACTGCGTCGTGGTCGGGGCGGGCACCGCGCGGACAGAGGGCTACCCGCCGCTCGACGTCCCGACGGTGGTGGTCTCACGCAGCGCGAGCGTGCCGGAGAAGATGCGCGACGCCGACCCCGGCCGCGTGTTGCTGGCGACCGTCGGCGTGGCCGCCGGGCTCGAGGCCGCTCGGGACCTGCTCGGCGCGGACAACGTGCTGGTGCTGGGCTCGTACCGGGTCGACCTGGCCGGGCTCAAGCAGGCGCTCGTCGACCGCGGGTTCGGCGACATCCTGTGTGAGGGCGGCCCGCACCTGTTGCGTGACCTGCTCGACCAGGGCGTCGCCGACGAGCTCGACTGCACGTTCGTGCCGCGGATGGTGGCGGGCGTCCAGTCCCGCATCACCCATGGCCCGCCCGTGGACGTGCCGCTGACGCTGCAGACGCTCGTCGAGCAGGACGGCACGCTGCTCGGGCGCTGGTTCGCCGGCTGAGGGGACTTCGAGCGAGGGCGCCGCCTTGCTCAGCGGATGATCCACCTGCTGGTGGTGGTGCTGCGGACGACCATGACGACCCCGCCGTCCTCGGTGCGGCTCGAGCTCCGGTCCAGGCAGGACGTCGCACCGAGCGGCATGGCCCCGAGGCCCAAGCAGGCCGGGATGACGGAGTAGGTGGCGTTCGGCCCCTCGGCGTGCTTCACCTCCAGGACCGCCGGGTCGGCGGGCAGCGCGCCCGGACCCGCGAACAGGGAGGCGTCGTAGCGCAGCTCGATGACCGCCGGGTCGGCGACGTTGGCCAGCATTCCCGTCGCGTGCACCTTCATGGGGACGCCGAGGGCGCCACCCACCCGCACGTCGTCCAGCGGCTCGATGCTGGCCTCGGCGCCGTCGGGGTCGGTGGCCGGCAGCCGGATCGAGGCGACCTGCGGGTCCTGGGCCGACGTGGAGGTTCCCGTGGTCTCCGTCTTCTCCACGAACAACGGCGGGATCAGGAAGGCGCCGTTGCCGCCGGCGTCCCCCGACACCTTGCCGTCGGCGCCGTAGTACCGGCCCTGGATGGTGGTGAGCCCCTGCCCGCGCTTGGCGATGCGGCCGCGGTTCACGAACGTGGGGGGTACCTGGATGCCCGCGGTCCGCCCCACGGCGAAGTCGCCGTCGTTGAGGACGACCAGCTTGCCGAGACCCGAACCGAAGTAGTGCTGCTGCAGCATGAACGTCGTGCCGTGGTCGGCCACCAGGCCGGCGTCGTCGCGCAGCCGTGCCTTGCCGTGCACGTCGACGATGTACTGCGTCGACAGCCGGAGGCTCGAGCTGCCATGGACGTCGAGCAGGCCCTCGTCGCCGATCTCGAGGATGCCTCGGGGGCCGGCGTACGACGAGTCCTCGGGGCGCGTGGTGAGCACGGCGGGGTACCCGGTCGTCGACTCGTGGGCGTCCAGGGTGCCGATGACGTGCAGCCGCCCCCCACCACCCAGGGTGGCTCCGTCGAGCTCGATCACGGAGTCGCGCTTGGTGATCGAGCGGACGACGTTCTGGTCGGCCCACAGGTACAGGGCGGTGCCGGGGCGCAGGGTGAGCCGCGCTCCCCGTCCCAGCTCCAGGAGGTCGAGGTCGACGCGCGGTGACTGGTCGTCGATCACGACGTCGGAGCCCTGCGGGATGCACGCGTAGTCGCGGGTGGCCAGCCCGGGGACCTGCTGCTTGGACCACTTCGTGGCGTCCGACCAGCTGCCCGGTCCGCCGAGCCACAGGTTCACGTCGTAGCCGCGGACGGCCCAGCGGCACTCGGGTGCCTGGGAAGTCGCCGGCGATGCCGGGAGTCCGGCCACGGTGGCGGCGGTCAGGACGACGGCGGCGAACAGGCGGGTCAGGCACGATCGAACCATGGGGGTCCCTCTCGACACGAGCACGGGGGGTGCTTCGCACGATAGAGCGCGGAGGCCGCGAGCACTACGGTGATCGCCGGGAGGTGGCGGCATGGCGGAGCGAGTGTGCGTCGTCGCGGGCGTGGGCGCGTGGCCGTTCTACCTCGCCACGGCTGCCTGGGTCGGCCAGGAGAACCGTCGGTTCGGCGACGCCACCCGTCTCGGCTTCTACTCGGGCCGCCAGGTCCAGGGCCTGGCCCCGCTGATCCGCGAGGTCGTGACGTCCGTGCCGCTGACGGCCGAGGACGCCGCCACCCGCGCGCTGAGTGCGGACCCCGTGGAACGGCGCGTGGGCGAGGCGCTCGCCGCGGCGCTCCACGACGGGGCGACGGCGCCCCGCGTCTCGGTGGTGCTGCTCTCGCCGCCCGACGACGCCGACACGGCGTCGTTCGAACCCGTCACGCACGACTCCGACACGGCCTGGACGATGTTCCAGCGCTTCGCTGACCTCGACCGCCTCCGGACTGCCACCTCCACCGCCGACCTCGGGAGCGGGTGACGTCATGACCGGAGATGGCCGCGAGGCCCGGCGTACCGAGCTGCGGGTCTGGTACGACGACCACGTCGCGGAGCTCCGCGCGCTCGAGACCGCGTTCGGCACCCACCTCGGCGACGCCATCCGCGCAGCGCACCTCGACGACGCACGGCTCGAGACGCGGACCAAGGGCGCGGAGAGCTTCCTCGCGAAGGCCACCAAGTCCGACGGGCGGGGAGGGTTCAAGTACGCCGACCCGGCCGCCCAGCTGACCGACTTCGTCGGGGCCCGCGTGCTCGTCCCGCTGAGCGCCGACGTGGCACCGGTCGCCCGCCTGGTGCAGCGCCTCTACGTCGTGGAGGAGATGTCGGACCAGCGCGCCGACTCCCTCCTCGACGTGCCCGGCTACCAGAGCCTGCACTTCCTGGTGCGGTTCCGCGACGAGGACCGCGAGGCGCTCGGGGTCGTCGACCGGCCGGTGGAGCTGCAGGTCCGCTCGATCCTCCAGCACGCGTGGGCGTCCCTCCAGCACGACCTGATGTACAAGGGCGAGCGGACGCCCACCGACAGCGTCCGGCGCCGGTTGATCGCGCTGGCCGGGCTGCTCGAGCTCGCGGACCACGAGTTCATGGCCGTCCGGCTGGCCCACGGCGACGCGGCCGGCATGCTCGACGATGCGCACGCCGGCGGGTTCGACGTGGCCGCGGTGCGGGCGTGGGCCGAGCGGCTGGCCGGCGACGAGGCCGACGGTGAGCCGCTCGCCTGGGCGGGGGCGCTGCGCACCGTGCTGACCGCGCTCGGCGCGACGACGGCCGACGAGGCGACCGCGCTGCTGGGCGAGTGGGCGACCCGCGGCTCGGAGCTCGCGCGGTCGGTGCGCGCCACGCGACCGTGGGCCACGGCGTCGTACGTCGCGGACCTCGCCTTGCGGCTCTCCCTGGGCACCGACTACCTCGCCCGGCGTGAGGTGACCGATCCCGCTGCGGTGGACGCCTTGGCACGCGAGACCGCAGCGGTCCGCGCGGGGACGGAGGGCCCGGCGTGACCGCCGTGCTGTTCGTGCTCCTCGAGATCGGCATCGCCGTCGGGGTCTGGCGGCTCGCGGACCGGGCGCGCAAGCAACAGCTGACGGCCCGCAGTGCCGCGCTGTTCGCCGGCGGCTGCGCCGTCCTGCTCCTGATGCTGATCGCCACGGACTGGCCGCTGACCGACTGGCCGACGCCCGAGATCAACGCGTTCTGGGACGAGCACGGGGTCCTCAGCGGCACGGTGCAGAGCGTGCTGCTCTTCGGCGTCGGCCTGCTCTCCTACGAGGCTGGCCAGCTTCGCGCCCAGGAGCGGCTCGACGAGAGCGTGACCGCGGCGGGTCTGGGCGGCATCGTCGACCACGTGGTCGACGTCGAGGTCGGCCTGGCCTTCCTGTCCTCCCCGCAGCCCCCCGACGCGCACGGCTGGGTCTGGTCGCCCGGCAAACCGCTGCAGTGGCTGCGGCAGGGCCGCGACCGGCTGTCGCGCGATGCCGCGGACCGGACGGGCGACCCGCGCACCTGGCCGGTCACGCTGCCCGAGACCGACGTACCCGCATGGCGCAAGGAGCTCGTCGACCAGTGCATCCGGCGGCTGCTCGTGGTCATCCGCGACTGGACACCTGTCATCGCCACGTCGCGGAACGGCACCCGCGTCCTCGTGGCGGTTGCCGAGCTGCGCAAGGACCTCGTCGAGCTCGAGGCACAGCTGGACGGCGACCGCCAGGTGGTCGAGCCGATGTTGGTGAGCCTGCGGTCGCGCGCGCGGCTGCTGGCCTTCTTCCTGGAGCAGAAGAGCGGGGCCGACCCGCTGCGCCCGGAGGTCCTCGACAGCTTCGACCCGCTGCCGGCGACGCCCGCCTCGTTGGAGTGGGCGGCCGACCCCTCGGGGCGCGACCTGTTCGGTGCCGAGTGGACCAAGGACCTGCAGGCGGCGACCGAGGCCCTCAGCGGGCCGCGCTGACCCGGTCGAGCACGTCGGCCAGCTGGGCCCGCGCGCTCGCGAGCGGGAGTCCGGACCCCAACGTCCACGCCGTCCGCGCGGCCTGCTCGCTCAGCGACGCCCGGGCTTCGGTCAGCGCGGCGGCGAGGTCGTGGTCCGGCGGCACGTCTCCTCCGCCGGGCGACGCCGACAGGCTCTGCGCGGCAGCGAACAGGCGGACCGCCGTGTCGGCCTCGCCGCGGGCTGCGGCCACGCCGCCGCCGACCCGCAGGCACTGGGCGACCGCGAACGTCTGCCCCAGGCGGTCGCTCTGGTCCAGCGCCTCGGTCAGCCGGCGTCCGGCCTCGGAGAGGTCGCCCTGCGTGAGGGCCGCCCGCGCCAGTGTGATGCTCGCGTCGCGGACGACCGTCGGCAGACGCTGGCCGGCGACGCCGAGCGCCTCGACGGCGAACGCCCGGGCCGTGTCTCCGTCACCGTCGTCGAGCGCGATCTCCGCCAGGCTGTTGAGCACGTCCGCGGTCCGGGCGAGGTCGCCGTTCGCGCGCACCACCGCCAGCTTGGCCTCGTGGGCACGTCGCTCGCCCTCGAAGTCCCCGCTGTACGCCCGGGCCATCGCGAGCAGGCCCAGTGCCTGGGCCGAGAGCGGGTAGAGGTCGAGCTCCTCGGCCTCGGCGGCCGCCTGCGCGGCCAGCGCGAGCCCGTCGGCGAGCTCGCCGCTGAACATCAGCTCTGCGGCGAGGAAGGTACGAGCGGTGCTCGCGGAGACCCGGTCGCCGTGCCGCTCGGACAGGACCAGAGCCGCCTGCGCGTAGGTCAATGCCCGGTCGTGGTCGCTGAGCTGGTGGGCGAGCATGCTGGCCGCTGCCAGCAACCGTGCCGCTTCGGGGGCCTGTTGCGGCACGTGGTCCAGGACCAGCACGACCAGGCCCAGCGCCTGGTTCTGGCGGTCGGCGGCGACCCAGCAGTCCACGCCGGCGAGCATGAGCTCGACCGCGATCGACCGGCGTCCGGACTCGAGAGCCCATTCGACGGCGGCGGCGATGTCGGCGGCGTCGTCGTCGAAGCGCGCTTGTGCGAGGTCGCCGTCGGCGCCGTACAGGTGGGCCCGTGAGTCCTCGGCACGACGGGTCAGGTAGGCCGCCAGCAGCTCGCGGCTGCGCATCAGGTCGGGACGTGCGCGCAGTCGCTCGCTGGCGAACGCCCGGACCGTGCCGAGCACCACGAACCGGACGTCGGCCCGGCTCTCCATCTGCCGCACCAGACGGGCATCGACGATCGAGGCCAGCGCCTCGATGACGTCGGGCACGTCGGGGCACACCGCTTCGACGGCTTCGATGGTGAAGCCGCGCTCGAAGAGCGCCAGGCGGTCACACACGAGCTGCGCATCCGAGGTCAGCCGGTCGTAGCTCCAGCGGATCGCCGTCGTCATCGCCCGCTGGCGCTCGGGCACCGACTCCGAGCCGGTGGCCAGCAGGTCCAGGCTGGTACGCAACTCGTCGATGATGCGGTCGAGGCTGCGCAGCTTGACCCGGACGGCGGCGAGCTCGATGGCGAGCGGCAGCCCGTCGAGCATCGCGCACACCTCGGCGACGTCGTGCTCCTGGCCGGCGAGCCGGAACGTCGGCTCGGCCGACATCGCCCGGTCGACGAACAGCCGGACCGACGCCGCCTCCGCGATGGCGCCGACATCGGCTGCGATGCCGGGCACCTCCAGCGGGGGTACGGGCAGCTCGTGCTCACCAGGGACGCGGAGCGGCAGTCGGCTGGTGACGAGCACGGTGACCTGCGCGGAGGCGTCGAGCAGACGTCGGACGATGTCGGGTCCCGCGGCCAGCGCCTCGAGGTTGTCGAGCACGACCAGGGCCCGCTGCTCCGGCGCCAGGGTCGACAATGACGTGGCGAGGTCGTCGGTCGCCGCGCACCCCAGCGCGAGGGTGATCTCGACGGCCAGCAGGGGCCCGGCGGACGCCTCGGTCACCTGGAGGTACGCGACGTCGGTGTACTCCGACCGGACCGCGGTCGCCGTCAACGTCGCCACCCGCGACTTGCCGGTGCCGCCGATGCCGGTGAGGGTCACCAGGCGGACGTCCGGGCTGCTCAAGCGCGCCGAGACCTCGCCGACGAGCTCGTCGCGCCCGTACGTCGTCGAGGCGAGGACCGGGATCCGCGCCCGCCCCCGCGGCTGCGCGGGCGCGGATCCCGCGTCGCCGAGGGCGGGGTCGGCGCGCAGGATCCCCGCTTCCAGCTGCTGGAGCGCCTCGCTGGGCTCGATGCCGAGCTCGTCGGCCAGCGTCGCCCGTGCCTCGGCGTAGACCGCGATCGCCTCCTCGCCACGACCGCTGCGGTAGAGCGCGCTCATCAACAGCCCCCAGAGCCGCTCGCGGGTGGGGTTGCTGTCGACGAGCGTCCTGGCCCGGTCGACCAGCTCGCGCGCGCGTCCCTGACGCAGGCCCAGGTCGAGCCGGTCCTCGATCACCCCCAGACGTAGCTCGGTCAGCCTCCTGGCCTCGGTCTGCAGGTACGGCGTGTCCCGCACGTCCTCGAGTGCCTCGCCGCGCCAGAGCGCCAGCGCCTGGCCGAGCGTGGCGTCTGCCGCGTCGAGGTCGCCGGCCGCGGCCGCGTCCCCGGCCCGGTGCGTGAGGTCGGTGAACCGGGCGACGTCCGTCGTCAGTGCGGGGATCTCGCCGAGCTGCGCCCGCAGGTTCGCCAGCGCTCCGAGCGGGTCCGGCGGTGGGGTCGGCCAGACCCTCGCGACGAGCTCGTCAGGCTCCGGCTCCGAGCCTGCCGAGAGGGCGAGCACGGCGAGGAGGGCGCGGGCGCGTTTGCCTGGTGCCGGTCCGGGTCCCGGGACCGTCACCGGCCCCAACACCCCCACCTCCATGGGACCAGGTTAGTCAAGGCGGTGCACCCCACCCGCGCACGCACGTCTCTCGCAGAGCCCGAGTCAGAGACGCGGCCGACCCTAGGCCATGGGGGTGAAGTGAGTTACCCCGGGGCAGACCTCACGCGGTGTCGCGCCGCACGACGACCGGCGGGATGATGACCCGCATCGCGCCGGCGGGGGCGCTGCCGTCCATCTGCTCCAGGAGCAGCCGGGTCGCGCGTTCGGCCATCTCGACGATCGGCTGCCGCACCGTGGTCAGCGGCGGTGAGGTGCGCTCGGCGACGCCCAGGTCGTCGTACCCGACCACGGCGACGTCGTCAGGTACGCGGCGACCCGTCTCGGCCAGCACCCGCAGGGCGCCGGCGGCCATCAGGTCGGAGGCGACCGCGATGCCGTCGAGATCGGGGTGGCGGTCGAGCAGCTCGCGGGCGGCCGCCTCGCCCCCGGCCTCGGTGAAGTCGCCGATGGCGACGGCTTCTGTCGGCAGGTCGGCGGCGCCCATCGCCTCGTGCCAGCCGTGCAGGCGGTCGACCGCCGCGGTCATGTCGGAGGGGCCGGCGATGGTGCCGATCCTGGTGCAGCCACGGTCCACCAGCAGCTTGGTGGCCTCCCGTCCACCGGCCACGTTGTCGACGTCGACGTAGGTCACCCGGTCGCCGCCCCAGGGTCGGCCGACGAACACGCAGGGCAGGCCGATCGCGACGAGGTGGTCGGCGAGCCCGTCGTTGCGGTGGTGCGAGGCGACCACGGCGCCGTCGACGTGGCGGTGCGAGAGGTACCGCAGGGTCCGCGCCCCCTCGGCGCCGGGTGTCGCCAGCAGCAGCACGAGCTGAAGGTCGTTGGCCGCGAGCATCCGGTCGACGCCGCGCAGGGTGCGGGCGAAGAACGGGTCGCTGAAGATCCGGTCGTCCGGCTCGGGGACGATCACGGCGACCGAGTCGGTCCGCCGGGTCACCAGCGACCGCGCGGCCGGGTTCGGCACGTAGCCCAGCGAGCGGACTGCGTCGTCGACCCGCTGCCGTGCAGACGCGCTCACCCGCGAACCGCCGTTGATCGCCCGGGATGCCGTCGCCCGGGAGACGCCTGCCACGCGGGCGACCTCGTCGAGCGTCGGCAGGCTGTTCACCGACGTCACGGTAGCGATCCCGGCAGCTCACCCGTGCGGGCCACCTGGGCGTACCAGAGAGCGCTGGACTTGGGAGTGCGCCGCTGGGTGTCGTAGTCGACGTGCACGATGCCGAAGCGCTTGTCGTAGCCGTAGGCCCACTCGAAGTTGTCGAGGAACGACCACACGAAGACGCCGCCCATCTCGACGCCCTCGGCCATCGCGTCGTGCACGGCGCGCAGGTAGGCCTCCAGGAAAGCGAGCCGCTCGGGGTCGTCGACCCGGCCGTCGACGAGCCGGTCCACGTACGCCGCCCCGGTCTCGGTGACGTACATGGGCGGGGGCGCGTAGTCCTCGTGGATGCGTACCAGCAACCGGCGCAGCCCGTCGGGCTGCACCTCCCAGCCCATGGCCGTGCGCGGAAGACCCCGCGAGACGACCGAGACGTACTCGGCCGTGGGGAAAGGTGAGGAGCCCCGTCGCAGAGGGGATCCGTGGTGGTCGGTACGAGCCAACGTGACCCCCGAGACCGCGTCGCCGTGGTAGTAGTTCACGCCCAGCGCGTCGATCGGCGCGCCGATCAGGTCGAGGTCGCCCTCGCGGATCACGTGCTGCCAGCCGCGGTCGTCCCAGCCCAGGTGCGCGGTGTCGCGCAGCACGTCGGCGGGGTACTCCCCGCGCAGCACCGCGTCGAGGAAGAACCGGTTGTGCAGCCCGTCGATCCGGCGAGCGGCCTCGACGTGCACCGGCTCGTCGCTGACGGGGTCGGCCACCGTGCAGTTGAGGCTGATGCCCCAGCGCACGTCGTCCTTGCCCTTGAGGGCGTCGATGACCAGCCCGTGCCCGAGCAGCAGGTGATGGGCGGCGACCAGGCCGGCCGCCCCCTCCTCACGGCCCGGCGCGTGCACGCCGGCGGTGTAGCCGAGGAACGCCGAGCACCACGGCTCGTTCAGCGTCGTCCAGACCGGCACGCGGTCGCCCAGCGCGTCGTACACGGAGGCCGCCAGGTCGAGGAAGCGGTACGCCGTGTCCCGGTTGGTCCACCCTCCTGCGTCCTCGAGGGTCTGCGGCAGGTCCCAGTGGTAGAGGGTGAGCCAGGGGTCGATGCCGTGGCCGAGCAGCTCGTCGACCAGCCGGTCGTAGAACGCCAGGCCCCGGGGGTGGACCTCTCCGCCGCCTGGCCGGATGCGGGGCCAGGCGACGGAGAAGCGGTAGGACGTGTGGCCGAGCTCGGCCATCAACGCCACGGCGTCGGGCAAGCGGGGGTAGTGGTCGCAGGCGACGTCGCCGTGGTCGCCGTTCGCGACCGCCCCCGGCACGCGCGCGAACGTGTCCCAGATGGAGGGGGAGCGGCCGTCCTCGGAGGCCGCGCCCTCGATCTGGTACGACGCGGTGGCCGCGCCCCAGAGGAAGCCCGGGGGGAAGCTGATCGGCCCGGTCGTGGTCGTGGTCGTGGCCGTGGCGGGCAGGCCGACCGACCGGCCGACTGATGGGGCAGTCATCCTTTGACGGCTCCTTGCATGATGCCGGCGACGAACTGCTTGCCGGTGACGACGAACAGGACGAGCAGCGGGATCGTCGCCAACGACGTGCCGGCGAGCACGAGGGCGTAGTCCTTGAAGTAGCCGCTCTGGAGCTGGTTGAGCGCGACCTGCACGGTCGGGTTGTCCGCCGGCAGCACGATGAGCGGCCAGAAGAAGTCGGTCCACACCATCATGAACGTGAACAGCCACAGGATCGCCATGGCCGGGCGCGCGACCGGGACCGCGACGGTGAGGAAGGTGCGGAACATGCTGCACCCGTCGACGCGGGCGGCCTCGATCAGCTCGTCGGGCACGGCGTCGACGAGGTACTGGCGCATGAAGAACACGCCGAAGGCGGTGACGATCGACGGCACGATCGCCGCCCACACGCTGCCCGTCCAGCCGAGCTCGGCCATCACGATGAACAGGGGCACGACGCCGAGCTGGGTCGGCACCGCCATGGTGACCACCACGAACACGAGGAGCGCGGTGCTCCCGCGGAAGCGCAGCTTGGCGAAGGCGTAGCCGGCGAGGGTCCCGAAGATCACGACCGACGTCGCCGCGACGGAGGAGACCATCAGGCTGTTGCCCAGCGCCTTCCAGAAGGGGACGGAGTCGAAGACCCGCTGGGCGTTGCTCAGGAAGTGACCACCCGGCAGGAGGGGCGGCACGTCACGGGTGATCACCTCCTTGGTGTGCGAACCGATCAGGAACGACCAGTAGAGCGGCAGCGCGGACCCGACGATGAACGCGGCCAGGAGGCCGTAGACGAGGAACCCCGGGCGCCGCGTCATCGCCGTCTCCTTGCCTTGGTCAGCGTGCCGAACCGGCGCGACAGGACGTAGTTGCCGAGCGCGATCACGATGATCAGCAGGAACAGCAGCCAGGCCGTCGCCGACGCGCGCCCGAGGTCGCGCAGGTGCCAGCCGAAGTCGTAGATGAGCATCGTCATGGTGCTGAACTGGCGGTCGCTGCCGCCGTTCTGCGCCAGCGTGGAGTCGAACATCCGGGGCTCGGCGAAGATCTGCAGGCCGCCGATGGTCGAGGTGATCACCACGAAGACGACCGTGGGCTTGATGCTCGGCACGGTGATGGAGGTGAACTGCCGGAACCGGTTCGCGCCGTCGATCGCGGCGGCGTCGTACAGGTCGCGGGGGACGGACTGCATGGCCGCGAGCAGGATGAGGGCGTTGTAGCCCGTCCAGCGCCAGTTGACCATCGTGGCGATGGCGAGGTGGCTGGCGAGCCGGTCGGTGTGCCAGGCGACGCTGGGCAGTCCGACCCAGCCGAGCGCCTCGTTGATGAGCCCGTAGCGGTCGCCGAACAGGCTGCCGAAGATGATCCCCACGGCGACCGGCGCGACGACGAACGGGAGCAGCACGCCCATCCGCCAGATGGTCGCCCCGCGCAGCGCCGTGTCGAGCAGGCCGGCGAGGGCGAGCGACATGAGGATCTGAGGCACCGAGGAGAGCAGGAAGATGCTGATCGTGTTGACGGCCGACTTCAGGAAGTACGGGTTCTCGATGACGTCGCGGTAGTTCTGCAGGCCGACGAACTCGCCCTTGCCGCCGATCAGGCTCCAGTCGTAGACGGAGACGACCGCCGTGTAGACGAGCGGGAACATCCCGACGATCAGGAACAGGATGAAGAACGGCGAGATGTACACGTACGGCGAGAACCGGACGTCCCAGCGGCTGAGGCGCTGCCGCCAGGCCGAGCGAGGCCCAGACGTGCGGCGGGCGGAGAGCCGTACGTCGTGGGGATCCGGGGAGGAGGAGCCCGGGGACGCCGCCTGAGCGGCGTCCCCGGTCTTCACCTCGACATCGTGAGGCACGGTGCAGTCCGATTCCTAGAGGGTGGTGGACCTTGCGGGTCAGAGCTGCTCGACGTCGGAGAGGAACGTCTCCCACGACTCCTCGGGGGTGTTGCTGCCGTCGTCCACCCGGACCAGGGCGGCCTGGAAGGCCTGGAGGATGTCGGAGTACTTCGGTCCCTTGTAGGGCTGCACGGTGATCGCGGCCGCGCGGTCACTGAGGATCTGCCCGACCGGAGCGTTGTTGAAGAACTCGTTGGTCATGTCGAGGACCTCAGGTGTCTGCAGGGCCTCGACCTGGCTCGGGAAGGCGCCGATGGCCTGGAAGGCCTTCACCTGCTGCTCGGGCGCCGTGATCCAGGCCGCGAACTCCTTGGCCTCGTCGGGGTGCTCCGACTGCTTCGGGACGACCAGGAACGAGCCGCCCCAGTTGCCGCCGCCGCCGGGGAAGACGTTGGCGAAGTCCCAGCCCTCGACGCCGTCGGCGTTGCCGGAGACCACACCGAGCATCCAGCCGGGGCAGGCCATGGTGGCGAAGCCGTCCTTCTGGAAGGAGGCGGTCCAGTCGTCGCTCCACTGGGTGAGCTGGGTCGACAGGCCCTTCTCGACGTTGGAGGTCAAGGTGGCGTAGACCGCCTCGAGCTCGGGGTTCTCGACGTCGACGGTGTTGTCGCTCTGCTCGAAGGGGTTCTCGACCTGGTTCAGCATCGCCTGGGCGGTGCCGCCGGTGGAGTCGTACCAGGCGGTGCCGGGAACCTTCGACACGAACTCCTCGCCGGTGGCGAAGTAGTCGTCCCAGGTCCCCATCAGCGCGGCGACCTCGTCGCGGTCGGTCGGCAGGCCGGCCTTCTTGAACAGGTCGCTGCGGTAGCAGATGCCCTCGGGGCCGGCGTCGGTGCCGTAGCCGATCATCTGGCCGTCGGCGTTGGTCGCGGCGGCGGCCTTGAAGTCCAGCCACCGGCCGTCGAGCTCGGGGTCGGTCAGGTCGACGAACGCGTCGGACTCGGCGAGCATCGCCGGCATCGCGTCGCCCTCGATCGCCTCGATGTCGGAGAGCCCGGAGCCCGCGGCGAGCTTGGTGTACAGGTTCTCCTTGGCGTCGTCCCAGGTGCCGACCTTCTTCTGGGTGACCTGGATGTCGGGGTTGGCGGCGTTCCACTCCGTGATCAGGTCCTCGTAGCCGAACTCGTTGAACGTCGCGATCGTGATCTCGACCGGGCCGTCGGCCGAGCCGCCGTCCGAGTCGCTGTCGGCGTCGCCGCCGCACGCGGCCAGTCCGAGCGAGAGGACGAGCGCCGAGACGGCGGCCAGGGCCACGTGACGGGCTGGGCGTGGGGTGCTGCGGTTCACCAGTGCCTCCTGGGTGAGGTGTGAGAGCGCTTCCACTCTCGACTGCTCAGGACTATGACGGGGCTCACATCACCCTGTCAAGGCACGCGCGGGCATTGGATCGTTCAATGTGGAAGCGCTCTCACAATTGTGATCGCCTCGTGATGCTGCCGGGGCCGGCTCGACGGGTCAGCGCTCGCCCTTGCGGGCCCGGGAGGCCGACTTGGCCCGCTCGTGGGCGTCCAGGACGACCTTGCGGATGCGGACGTCGTGGGGCGTCACCTCGACGCACTCGTCCTCGCGGCAGAACTCCAGGCACTGCTCGAGGCTCAGGCGCCGCGGGGGCACGAGCTTCTCGAAGTTGTCGGAGGTCGCGGACCGGATGTTGGTCTGCTGCTTCTCCTTGGTGATGTTGACGTCCATGTCGTCGGCGCGGGAGTTCTCGCCGACGACCATGCCCTCGTACACCACCGTGGTCGGCTCCACGAAGAGGATGCCGCGCTCCTGGAGGTTCGTCATCGCGTACGCCGTCGCGGTGCCGGTGCGGTCGGCGACGAGCGAGCCGGAGTTGCGCGAGCGGATCTCGCCCGCCCATGGCTCGTACCCCTCGCTGATGTGGTGGGCGATGCCCGTACCGCGCGTGTCGGTGAGGAACTCGGTCCGGAAGCCGATCAGGCCGCGCGCCGGCACGATGAACTCCATCCGCACCCAGCCGGTGCCGTGGTTGGTCATCTGCTCCATCCGGCCCTTCCGGGCGGCGAGCAGCTCGGTGATCGTGCCGAGGTACTCCTCGGGGGCGTCGATCGTCAGCCGCTCCATCGGCTCGTGCACCTTGCCGTTGATCTCCTTGGTCACCACCTGCGGCTTGCCGACCGTCAGCTCGTAACCCTCGCGACGCATCTGCTCGACCAGGATCGCGAGGGCCAGCTCGCCGCGGCCCTGGACCTCCCAGGTGTCGGGGCGCTCGGTGGACAGCACGGCGAGCGAGACGTTGCCGACCAGCTCGGCGTCGAGGCGGTCCTTGACCATCCGGGCGGTGACCTTGGACCCCTTGATGCGACCGACGAGGGGGGAGGTGTTGGTGCCGATCGTCATCGAGATGGCCGGCTCGTCCACGTGGATCAGTGGCAGGGCGACGGGGTTCTCGGCGTCGGCGAGGGTCTCGCCGATCGTGATGTCGGGGAAGCCCGCCACCGCGACGATGTCGCCGGGGCCGGCCGACTCGCCGGGCTTCCGCTCCAGGCCCTCGGTGACGAGGAGCTCGGTGACCCTGACGTTCTTGACGGTGCCGTCGCGCTTCATCCACGCGACGGTCTGGCCCTTCTTGAGCTCGCCCTGGTGGATGCGCAGCAGCGCCAGCCGGCCGAGGAAGGGCGAGGCGTCGAGGTTGGTGACGTGGGCCTGGAGCGGGGCCCCCTCGTCGTACGTCGGCGCGGGGATGGTCTCCACGATCGTCCGGAACAACGGCTCGAGGTCGGGGGAGTCGGGCATCCCCCCGTCGGCGGGCACCTCGAGGGACGCGCGGCCGGCCTTCGCCGAGGCGAAGACCACGGGGAAGTCGAGGGCGTCCTGGCTGTGGTGCTCGTCGAGCAGGTCGAGGAACAGCTCGTACGTCTCGTCGACCACCTCGGCGATCCGGGCGTCGGACCGGTCCACCTTGTTGACCACGAGCACGACCGGCATGTCGGCGTTCAGCGCCTTGCGCAGCACGAACCGCGTCTGCGGGAGCGGGCCCTCGGAGGCGTCCACCAGCAGCACGATGCCGTCGACCATGGAGAGGCCGCGCTCGACCTCACCGCCGAAGTCGGCGTGTCCGGGGGTGTCGATGATGTTGATCGTCATGCCCTCGGGAGCCGACGGTCCGATGTAGCGCACCGCCGTGTTCTTGGCGAGGATCGTGATGCCCTTCTCGCGCTCGAGGTCGCCGGAGTCCATGACGCGGTCGGCCACGCCCTCGAGCTCGTGCGCGGTGAAGGCGCCGGCCTGGCGCAGCATCGCGTCGACCAGCGTGGTCTTGCCGTGGTCGACGTGGGCGACGATCGCGACGTTGCGCAGGTCCCCTCGCAGTGAGGTGTGGAGGGATTTTTCGGGCATGAAGGGGAGCGCACCTTTACAGGGTCGTCGAGAGGGCGAAGGCCAAACCCGCAGAGTCTATGGGCCGGTATGGTCCACCGCCGCATCGTCCTTTACCCCCCGGAGGCCCCTGGCTACCCTCGACATGCGCCGGCCGGGGGTGGCCGGCGCTGGTGCGTCCGCACACGTACGTCGAATCTGGGGGGATCTCGATGGGGGGCAACGCCTGCCTGTATCCACCCCTGCCCGGACGTCCTGAGCGACCGGCAGCGAGGTGGTCGCGATGACGCGTGCGTCGTCCGCACCGCCTGCCGCGGTGGTGATCGAGGTGCTGGGCCGTCGCGTGCGCGTCGAGCCGGGCGGTCACACGTCCAGCGCCCAGATCGAGGCGTTGTGGTCGCGGTGCCGGGCCACGCAGGCCGGGTCCGCCGCCCACGACGAGATCGTGATCACCCTGCCGCGCTCCGACCGTCCCCTCGGCGCCGAGGACGGCCTCCGGCTCGGCGACCAGATCCGCGACCTGGCCGTCGTCGGTGCCGCCGAGCGACTCCTGGTCCTCCGGGCTGCCGGGGTGGCCACGCCCGACGGCTCCGTGCTCGGGCTGGTCTCCGACGACGCCGCCCTCCGCGCCGACGCGGCCGCCGAGCTCAGCCGCCGGGGCTTCGGCTACGTGACCGACGAGCTGCTGGCCGCGGACGAGTCGTTCGACGTCGTCGCGTTCCCCGAGCCGCTGCGCTTCGAGCAGGACGAGCTCGAGCACTCCGCCCTGGCCGGACCGGACGCCCTGGGCATGCGGCCGTGCCCGCCCCCGCCTCTGCACCTGGCGGCCGTCGTGGTGCTGGAGCACAGCCACGACCATCGGGGCGCGCCGGAGCTGACACGCGTACGCCGGCCGGACGACGTCCGCCGTCTGGGCCAGGCGCTCGTCTCGGCCCCCGAGTCCTGGTCGGCCACCGCGCTGCCCGACCTGGTCGACGAGGTCGACGGCCTGTGGGTGCTGCGGTACCGAGAGATCCACGCCGCGGCGCCGGTCCTGGCCGAGCTGTTGGTGCGGCGCACCCAGCACCCGTCCGGTCCCGGCCAGCTCTATGTCGCGGTCGGCATCGGCGACAGCGACGACCGGCCGACCGCCGTCAGTGGTCACCACCTGGCCCTCGACGGGCTGCGGCGCGTGGTCTGGATGGCGGCCGCCGGCGGCGCCTCGCTGGAGGACCTGCACGCCGCCGCCAACCGGGAGCTCGCCGACAAGCACCCGATCTCGGTCCAGCTCGTCGCCGCGGCCGTGCGCGACCTGATGGCGTTGCGCCTCCTGGTCCCCGAGCACGGCGTCGGCCGGGCAGCTGGCCCCACGGAGCTCGTGCACTGACGGTCGGCCCTGGTAGGCAGGCTCCATGACCTGCTCCTTCGTGCCCCCCTACCTCCTCGAGCAGATCGCGCGTTCCGGCGCCGAGGTCGCCCCGCGGGCGATCGCGACGCTGACGGTCGACGCACTGCTCCGCGACCAGCGCGCGACGACGCCCGCACGGGGACCGGCGCCCACGGTCGTGGCGCCCGGGGCGGCGGCCGCCGTCCCCGACTGGACCGTCCACACGGCCCGCAACACCACGACGCTGCCGGGCACGCCCGTGCGGGGGAAGGGCGACCCGGCGGCCGGGGACGCCGCGGTCGACGAGGCGGCCGACGGCATCGACAGCGCGCTGCGGCTCTTCGCCGAGGTGTTCGACCGCTCGTCGTACGACGGAGCGGGCGCCGACGTGTCGCTCACCGTCCACTACGGCCGTGACTACGACAACGCGTTCTG
>JAICRP010000045.1 GCA_025966445.1 Nocardioides sp. | reverse complement strand
CTGGCCGAGGAGATGGTGCTGCGCGAGCTGGCGCTGTTCCTGGCCGAGGTCGAGCGCGCCTTCGACGCGCACCCGGACGACTTGGTGGCCGCCATCCGCGGCGCCTGCCGGGGAGTGCTCGAGCTGGCGCAGGACAACCGCCTCCTCAAGGCCGTCGTCACGGCCACGCACGGCGCCGACACCGAGCTGCTGCCCCTGCTGACCACGCACTCCGAGTCGTTGCTCGAGGCCGCCAAGGCCGTCGTGCGCGAGCGGGTGGCGGCGTACCCGGAAGCCAGCTCGTGGACGCTCCCGCCCGGCCGACTCGACGCGGCGATCGACCTGATCGTGCGGGTGGTGCTGAGCCACGTGATGCAGCCGTCCGGCAGCCCGCAGGACACCGCCGACGACATCGCGTGGCTCTCCGCGCGGGCGTTAGCCCCGTAGGCCGACCAGCTCGCCGAGGACCTCGCGCAGGGTCACCCCGAGGTCGACCGTGTCGTGGGCCGAGGCGACCCAGCGGTGGAAGCCCACGCGGAGCACGGTGATCGCGGCCTCGGCCACCAACCGAGCCTCGGGGTCGGGCACGTCGCGCTCCCGGAGACCGGCGGCGAGCACGTCGGCGAGGCCGGCCAGCTTCATCAGCTCGCGCTCCTGGAGCTCGACGTTGGCCTCGACCACCACCTGCCGCTGGCGGTAGAAGTCGCGGCGGTGGCCGATCGCCTCGGCCGCGGCGTCCAGGGCCAGACCGGCCACCGCGACCGGCGTGGCGTCCGCGGGTGCGCCGGCCATCGCCTCGGCCATGCCGGCGCGGACCCCCTCGGCGCCCGAGAACAGCACCTCGCGCTTGTCGGCGAAGTGCCGGAAGTACGTGCGAGCGGTGACGCCGGCCCGCTGCGCGATCTCGGCGACGGTGGTCTCCTCGTAGCCGCGCTCGAGGAACAGGGTCAGCGCTGCCTCCCGCAGCCTGCCGTCCGCACCTGGCTCCCAGCGGGCCACGCGCCCTACCCCGGAGCTCGCCGCGCGGCGGCCACCACGACCGGGTCGTGCTCGCCCCACTGGGCGGTGAGGGTCTGCTCGCCGTCGACTGCCGTGCCGACGACCCGGGCGAGCACCAGCTCCAGGTCCCCGGCCCGCGTCACCGTGGGATCGCCGGCGTCGAGCACGGTCACGGCGTCCACGGCCGCGGCCGCGGCCGCCGTACCGCTCCCGCTCACCCGGCAGGTCGGGTCGAGGGTGACCATCCGGCCCTCCTGCTCGATGGTCAGCTCGGCCTCGTGGCCACCGGTGAGGATCGCGCCGAGGATCGCCGAGACGGCGACCGGGTCACCGCAGCCGTCGTAGACCCACCGCGGCCCGAGCACCGAGTGCTGGGTCGTGCCGATGAGGTGCTCGTCTGCTCCGTCGAGCGGCGCGCCGCGGTAGCTCATGGGGATCAGCAGCGTGGGGGCCGAGGAGCCGTCGGCCGCGCCCATCAGGAAGCACTCGACGCCGACCTCCCCGGCCGGGTCGTCGAAGCGGAAGGACGCGACCGGCTTGCGGCCGTCGAGGTCGCCGTCGAACCACGCGCGGCTCGGCAGCCAGCCCCTGATCAGGTCACGCTTGCCGGGCGTGATCGTGGCGTCGTGCAGGAGAGCCATGGGCTCACGGTAGTCCTGGCGAACCTTCCTCGGGGGAAGAGTCGAGCGGCCCCTGGCGTTGGCCACCCATGAGCTCCACCAGCGGCCAGGTCGCGTACGGCAGCACGACCGGACGGGCCGTCGTGGCGGCCGCCGTCCTCGGCTCGGGGCTCACGCTGCTCGACGGCACGGTCGTCAACGTCGCCCTGCGCACCATCGGCCGGGACCTCGGCGCGAGCCTCTCCGAGCTCCAGTGGATCAGCAACGGCTACCTGCTCACGATGTCGGCACTGATCCTGCTCGGCGGCTCCCTCGGCGACCGCTACGGACGCCGGCGCATCTTCGTGGTCGGCACCATCTGGTTCGCGCTCGCGTCGCTGCTGTGCGGGATCGCCCCCAGCGCCACCGTGCTGATCCTCGCCCGCATCCTCCAGGGGATCGGGGCCGCGATGCTGACACCCGGCAGCCTCGCCATGATCCAGGGAGCGTTCGAGCCCGAGAGCCGGGCTCGCGCCATCGGCTCCTGGTCGGGGCTCGGCAGCGTCGCCGCGGCGATCGGGCCGTTCGTCGGCGGTGCCCTGGTGCAGTACGCCTCCTGGCGCTGGATCTTCCTGATCAACCTGCCCCTCGCCGCGCTGACCGTCGTGATCGCGCAGCGCTGGGTGCCCGAGACCCGAGACCCCGATGCGCCTCCCCACCTCGACGTCGGCGGGGCGACGCTGGCCGCCGTCGCTCTGGGCGGCATCACCTACGGCCTCATCGAGTGGGGTCACTCGTACGCCGCCCTGGCCGGTGTCATCGGCGTGGTCACCGCCGTCGCCTTCGTCGGGGTGGAGCGGCGCGGCCGCCACCCGATGATGCCGCTGGGCCTGTTCCGCGACCGGACCTTCAGCGCCGCCAACTCGATGACCCTGCTCGTCTACGCCGCCCTCGGTGCCGTGCTCTTCTTCCTCGTGCTCCAGCTCCAGACCGTCTCCGGGTACGGCGCCCTCGAGGCCGGGCTGGCCACCCTGCCGATCACGATCTGCATGCTGCTGTTCGCGTCCCGGGGAGGTGCGCTGGCCCAACGCATCGGGCCGCGGATCCCGATGACGGTCGGCCCGATCGTGATGGGGCTGGCCAGCCTGATGCTCCTCGGTGTCGGCGAGGACGTGAACTACTGGCTCGACGTGCTGCCCGGCCTGACGCTCTTCGGCCTCGGCCTGGCCCTGATGGTGGCGCCGCTGACGGCGACCGTGCTGGCCGCGGCGCCCGACGAGAACGCCGGCATCGCGAGCGGCATCAACAACGCCGTGGCGCGCGCGGGATCCCTGCTCGCCATCGCCGCGCTCCCAGTGGTCGTCGGACTGGGTGGCGACGACTACACCGAGGCTGCCGTCTTCGACAGCGCGTTCCACTCGGCGACCCTGATCTGCGCCGCCCTGCTGGTCCTCGGCGGCATCGTCTCCTGGTTCACCATCCCCGCCTCCCTGAAGGAGGCCGCCACCGATTCGTCTGCGGTCTAGCCGGTCCTCCCAGCGGGCCGATCGCAGACGAATCGGTGGGGAGTGCCACCTACCCTGGTGCGATGGGCGGGGGAGGGCGACGGGCAGCGGTGGCCGCCGTCCTCGTCATGCTCGCGTCCGGGCTGGTCGCCTGCGGCGACGACGACTCCGACGCCGGTCCGCCGGAGCCACGTCGCACGCCGACCCCCACCGCCTCCCAGCCGAGCGAGTCCTCGCCACCCGCTGACCCGACCGACGGCGTCGGGCCACGCCGAGGAGCGCTGCGCTACGCCGACATCCTGGTGTTCAGCAAGGACACGCTCACCGACGACATGGTCGACCGGATCCGTGGCCTCGACGGGGTGCGCAGCGTCGAGCGGCTGTCGATGGCCCAGGTGAGCATCGAGAACCGCGCCATCAACCTCGCGGCCGTCGACCCCGCCACCTACCGCAACTACACGCCGGCCGAGAGCGCCGAGCTCCAGGAGGAGTGGGACCGGGTGGCGGCGGGTCAGCTGGCGCTGGTGCCCGACCTGAAGAAGAGGGTGCCGGGCAAGAAGAACACCCTGCGGCTGGGCAGCGGCCGCGATGCGCCGACGGTGGCCATCGGGGCGTACGCCCCCCAGATCCCCCGGGTCGACGCGGTGGTCAACGCCGACGTGGGTGAGGCGCTCGGCATGAAGCCCGACAACGCGCTGCTCGTCGCGACGTACCCCCGTCGCGCACCCCAGTCGGTCCGCAGACCGGTCGAGCGGATCGCCGGCGACGAGGCGTCGGTCCAGCTGCTCGGCCCCGACCTCGACATCTCCGTGCAGCAGACCGCGTACCTGGTGGGGTCGGTCGGCGAGGCCGTCGGCATCTTCAACTACACCGTGCTGCCCGGCGGCCGCCTCATCGCGCCGGAACCCTCATGGGTCAGCGCCCACATCAGCACCCGCACGGTGCCGATCCTGGGTCAGGTCACCTGCAACAACGCGATCTTCCCCCAGCTCGAGGCGGCACTCCGCGAGGTCGTCGAGCGCGGGCTGGCCGACAAGATCCACACCGACGAGTACGCCGGTTGCTACTACCCGCGGTTCATCGCCGGCACCACCCAGCTCTCCAACCACTCCTTCGGACTGGCTCTGGACCTCAACGTGCCCGGCAACCAACGCGGCACCGTCGGCGAGATGGACCGCACCGTCGTGTCGATCTTCGAGTCCTGGGGCTTCACCTGGGGCGGTCACTGGCGCTACACCGACCCGATGCACTTCGAGGCCAACGCCATCGTCAACCCGGGCTGACGGGCGGCATGATCGAGGGATGCGCGCTGCCCAGGTCGTCACGCCCACCGGTCCCGCTGATGTCGTGGTCCGCGAGGTCGACGAGCCCGTACCGTCCCTGCACGAGGTGCTCATCGACGTGCACGCCGTGGGAGTCTCGTTCCCGGACCTGCTGCTGAGCAAGGGGCAGTACCAGGTGAGGCCCGAGCCGCCCTTCACCCTCGGCGTGGACGTGGCCGGCACGGTCGTGAGCGGCCCGGGCTTCGAGCCGGGGCAGCGGGTCGCGGGCGTGCTGCCGTACGGCGGCGGGGGCGAGCGGGCCACCGTCCCTGCGGTTTCGGTGTTCGCGCTCCCCGACGGCCTGACGTTCGAGCAGGGCGCGGCCATCCCGATGAACTACCTGACCGCGCACTTCGCCCTCGTCGAGCGCGCCGGGCTCCGGGCGGGCGAGATCGTGCTGGTGCACGGCGCCGCCGGCGGGGTCGGTACGGCGACCATCCAGGTGGCGAGGGGGCTGGGCGCGCGGGTCGTCGCGGTCGTCTCGACCCCGGACAAGGCCGACCTGGTCCGCTCCCTCGGCGCCGACGAGGTCGTCCCGCTCGACGGCTTCCGCGACGCCGTCGCCGGCCTCACCGACGGTCGCGGTGTGGACGTCGTGGTCGACGTCGTCGGGGGGCCGGCGTTCACCGACTCGCTGCGCGCGCTGGCTCCGCAGGGTCGGCTGATGGTGGTCGGGTTCGCCGCCGGCCAGGGCATCCCGGAGGTCAAGGTCAACCGGCTGCTGCTGAACAACGTCGACGTGCGCGGGGTCGGCTGGGGCGCCTACGCCCTGGCCCGGCCCGGCTACATGCAGGAGCAGTGGGCCGACCTGCTGCCCCTGATGACCTCGGGCGCGATCGACCCGCCCGTCGGCGCGACGTACGACCTGGACGGCTTCGGGCAGGCCCTCCAGGACATGGACGACCGGCGCACCCTCGGCAAGTCGGTCGTGCTGGTCAGGTGACCTCCAGCTTGTCCGTGCCCGGCTCCGGCCACACGAAGCCGCCACACAGCCGCGCAGTATCCTCGGCCACCGTGAGCATCCTCGACGACGCCCGACCGGGCATGGACCCCGACATCCGTCCCCAGGACGACCTCTTCGGCCACGTCAACGGACGGTGGCTCGACGAGGAGGAGATCCCCGCCGACCGCTCGAGCTGGGGGCCGTTCGTGCAGCTGGCCGACCAGGCCGAGCAGCACGTGCACGCGATCATCGAGGAGCTCGCGGCGAAGGGCGGCGACGACCCGGACTCGATGAAGATCGCGGACCTCTACCACTCGTTCATGGACGAGGAGTCGGTCGAGGCCAAGGGCTCGAAGCCGATCCGGCCCGTGCTCGAGGCCGCCGCCGACCTGCGCGACGTCCGTGACCTGGCGGCGTTCCTGGGTGACTTCGAGAAGAACGGCGGCGGCGGGCTGTTCTCGTCGTACGTCGACAACGACGACCGCGACGCCGAGCGCAACATCGTGTACGTCCGCCAGGGCGGCCTCGGCCTGCCGGACGAGACGTACTACCGCGACGACAAGTTCGCCGACAAGCGCGAGAGGTACGTCGAGCACCTGGAGCGGATGTTCGGGCTCGTCGGCCACGACGACCCGGCCGGCGCTGCCGCAACCGTGCTGCGCGTGGAGACCCGGCTCGCGGAGGGCCACTGGGAGCGGGCCGCGACCCGCGACGTCATCAAGACCTACAACCTCAAGACGCTGGCCGAGCTGAAGGACCTCTGCCCCGCCTTCGACTGGGACGGGTGGATCCGCAACCTCGGCGGCAGCCCGGACACCCTGGCCGAGGTGTGCGTCCGGCAGCCGTCGTACCTCGAGCACCTCTCGGTCGTGCTCACCGAGACGCCCATCGAGGACTGGCGGACCTGGATGGCCGCGAAGGTCGTCCGCGCCGCTGCGCCGTACCTCTCCAGTGCCTTCGTCGAGGAGAACTTCGACTTCTACGGCCGCACCCTGGGCGGTACGCCGGAGCTGCGGGCCCGCTGGAAGCGCGGCGTCGCGCTGGTCGAGGGCGCGATCGGCGAGGCCGTCGGCCGCGAGTACGCCGAGCGCCACTTCCCGCCGCACTCGAAGGCGATGATGGACGAGCTGGTCGCGAACCTGATCGAGGCCTACCGCCGCTCGATCACCGCCCTCGACTGGATGGGTGAGGAGACCAAGCTGCGGGCGTTCGAGAAGCTCGACACCTTCATGCCGAAGATCGGCTATCCGTCGAAGTGGCGCGACTACTCGACGCTGAAGTTCTACCGTGACGACCTGGTCGGCAACGTGGCCGCTTCCTCGTCGTTCGAGACCGCCCGTCAGCTGGCCAAGGTCGGCGCGCCGGTCGACAAGGACGAGTGGCTGATGCTGCCGCAGACGGTCAACGCCTACTACAACCCCGGCACCAACGAGATCTGCTTCCCGGCCGGCATCCTCCAGCGGCCGTTCTTCTCCGCGGACGCCGACCCGGCCGAGAACTACGGCGGCATCGGCGCCGTGATCGGCCACGAGATCGGCCACGGCTTCGACGACCAGGGCGCGCAGTACGACGGGCTCGGCAACCTCAACGACTGGTGGACCGCCGACGACAAGGCGGCCTTCGAGAAGAAGTCGAAGGCGCTCATCGAGCAGTACGACGGCTTCGAGCCGCGTGCCCTGCCGGGCGAGCACGTCAACGGCGCGCTGACCGTCGGGGAGAACATCGGCGACCTCGGTGGCCTGACCATCGCCTTCAAGGCGTACGCGATCGCGCGCGAGGCCGAGGGTGAGCAGGTCACGCCCGAGGACAGCCAACGGCTGTTCATGAACTGGGCCTACTGCTGGCGCACCAAGCGTCGCAAGGAGACCGAGCTGCAGTACCTCACCATCGACCCGCACAGCCCTCCGGAGTTCCGGGCCAACATCGTGCGGAACCTCGACGAGTTCCACACGGCGTTCGAGACGTCGGACTCCGACGGCCTCTGGGTCGACCCCGAGGAGCGCGTCCGGATCTGGTAGGTCCGGTGCTGCGCGCAGACGTGTGGATGGTCACCTCGGCGGGTCGGCGCCCGCTGGTAGACATGCGGCCATGCCCTCCACCACCGTCACCGACGTACGCGACCGGGCGGAGGGCCACCTGCGGGCCCTGGTCGGCCGGGACGACGTCGTCCTCTACGACGACCAGTGGGCGGCGATCTCCGCCCTCGCGGTCGACAAGCGTCGCTCCCTGGTCGTGCAGCGCACCGGCTGGGGCAAGTCCGCGGTCTACTTCGTGGCCACCCTGCTGCTCCGTGAGCAGGGCGCCGGCCCGACGGTCATCGTCTCTCCGCTGCTGGCGCTGATGCGCAACCAGATCGCGGCGGCCGAGCGGGCGGGCATCCGCGCCGTCACCATCAACTCCACCAACATGGAGCAGTGGGAGCCGGTCCACGACCAGATCCGCGCCGGCGAGGTCGACGTGCTGCTGGTGTCTCCCGAGCGCCTCAACAACCCGGGCTTCCGCGACGAGGTCCTGCCGAAGCTCGCGGCCACCTGCGGGCTGCTGGTCGTCGACGAGGCGCACTGCATCTCCGACTGGGGTCACGACTTCCGTCCCGACTACCGGCGGATCCGCACCCTGCTCGGCGACCTGCCCGACGGCGTCCCCGTCCTGGCCACCACCGCCACGGCCAACGCGCGCGTGACGGCCGACGTGGCCGAGCAGCTCGGCGACGACGTCCTGGTGCTGCGCGGCTCGCTCGACCGCGAGTCGCTGCGCCTCGGGGTGGTCCGCCTGAAGACCGCGGAGCAACGGCTGGCCTGGTTGGCCGACCACCTGGCCGAGCAGCCGGGGTCCGGCATCGTCTACTGCCTCACGGTGGCGGCCACCCAGGAGGTCGCCGGCTACCTGCGCTCGCGGGGCCACGACGTGCACGCCTACTCCGGCCAGACCGACACCACCGAGCGCTCGGTCCTCGAGGCCGACCTCGCCGCCGGCCGGGTCAAGGCGCTGGTGGCGACGAGCGCCCTGGGCATGGGCTTCGACGCGACGCTCGGGTTCGTGGTCAACCTGGGGGCGCCGCAGTCGCCGGTGGCCTACTACCAGCAGGTCGGCCGCGCGGGTCGCGGCATCGACGAGGCATCGGTGGTGCTGCTGCCGGCCACCGAGGACCGCGACATCTGGGCGTACTTCGCTTCCCTGGCCTTCCCGCGCGAGCAGCTCGTCCGCCAGACCCTCGAGGTGCTGGCCGAGGAAGGCCGTCCGATGAGCACGGCCGCGCTCGAGACCCGGGTCGAGCTGTCCCGCACCCGGCTCGAGACGATGCTCAAGGTCCTCGACGTCGACGGAGCGGCGCGTCGGGTCCAGGGCGGCTGGACGGCGACCGGCCAGCCCTGGGTCTACGACGCCGACCGCTACGCCCGGGTCGCCGAGGCGCGCGAGCGCGAGCAGCAGGCGATGCTCGACTACCTGGTCACCGACCAGTGCCGGATGGCCTTCCTCCGGGCCCAGCTCGACGACGTGGTCGACGGCGAGCAGCCCCGGCCGTGCGGGCGGTGCGACAACTGCGGCGGCGTCACCCTGTCCGACTCCGTCAGCGACGCGGCCCTCGGCGCCGCCGCCGAGCGGCTCGCCCGCCCGGGCGTCGTCGTGGCGCCCCGCAAGATGTGGCCCACCGGCCTGGCCACGATCGGGCTCGATCTCAAGGGCAAGATCGCCGAGGCCGCCGAGGAGGGCCGCGCCGTCGCCCGGCTGACCGACCTGGGCCACGGCCAGGCCCTGCGCGACCTGTTCCGCGAGGGCACCGGCGACGGCCCGGTGCCGGTGCCGCTGGTGAAGGCCGTGCTGGAGGTGCTCGGCGACTGGCGGCCGCCCGTGAGCGCGATCGCGGTGGTCGACTCCGCCACCCGGCCCACGCTCGTCCGCGACCTGGCCGACGGGCTCGCGCGCTACCTGAAGGCGCCGGTCGCCGGCACCTTCGCGATCGTCGACCCGTCGGTCTCGCCGGGCCGGGGCGCGGTCAACTCCGCCCAGCGCGTGGTGGCAGTGAGCCGCCGCTACGCCTGGCAGCCCGCACCCGGGTCGCCGCCGCTCGCCGGCGCCGAGGTGCTGCTCGTCGACGACCAGGTCGTCACGGGTTGGACCCTCACCGTCGCGGCGCGCGACCTCCGGGCCGCCGGCGCCGCCGCCGTACGCCCGCTCGTCCTGGCCACCACGGGCTAGCCGAGTCGGCGCATCTGCAGTCGGAATCGCCCTCGAGTCGGCGTGTCTGCAGGTCTGGCCGGCGTCGAGTCGGTCCTTCTGTAGTCGTTCGGAACTGCAGACGCGCCGACTCGGACGCTCGCTGGCCTGCAGATGCGCCGACTCGCCGGGTCAGTGCAGGATCACCGGCGGGACGCCGTCGGTCTGTTCGTCGACCATGGCCAGCTGCTCGTGCTTGCGCGGCAGGAAGAACGCCGGCACGAGGGTCAGCACGACGAGCACCCACGCCACCCAGAAGGTGTCGGCGAAGGCCGCCGCCGCCTCGGCGAGACCGGCCGCCACGGCGGCCGCGCCGCCGACCGCGTCGACCAGGGTGGGGTCGAGGGTCGCCGCCATCGCGGGCTTGGCCAGGTCGGATGCGTTGAGGTGGGCGGTGAGGATCACCGAGATCACCGCGACGCCGACCGAGCTGCCGATCTGCTGGTTGATGTTGAGCAGCGTCGAGCCGCGCGCGACCTCATGGGCCCGGAGCGTCTTCAGAGCCGAGGTGAACAGCGGCATCATCGAGGCGCCCATGCCGAGGCCCAGCACGAAGAGCTCGGCGATCAGCAAGGGGTAGGGCGTGGTCTCGGTGACCTGGGTCAGGCCGAAGAAGCCGATGACGATGACCACCAGCCCGACGGGCACGATCCGGCCGACCGGCAGCCGGTCGCTGAGCGTGCCGGCGATCGGCATGGTCAGCATGGCCCCGATGCCCTGGGGCGCCACCAGCAGGCCGGCGACCAGGGCCGACTCGCCACGGACCTGCTGGAAGTAGGTCGGCACCAGCAGCAGGCCACCGAAGAACGCCGCCACGAACATGAACATCGTGATGATCGAGACCGTGAGGTTGCGGTTCTTGAACAGCCGCAGGTCGAGCAGCGGGTGCTCGGGCCGGAAGCTGTGGAAGACGAAGGCGACCACCAGCAGCACGCCGGCGATGGCTGTGACCCACACGCGCGTGTAGCCGTAGTCGCCGTTGGCCGCACCGGGGATCGAGGACACGCCGTAGAGGAACAGGGCGAGGCCCGGCGACATGAGAGCCATGCCGAGGAAGTCGAAGGACTCCGAGGGCTGGGGCGCGTCCTTCTCGAGGACGAACCAGGCGTAGACCATCGCGCCGACGCCGAGGGGCAGGTTGATCAGGAAGATCCAGTGCCAGCTGGCGTGCTCGATCAGCCAGCCACCGAGGATCGGGCCCATGATGGGGCCGAGCAGCATCGGGATGCCGAGGACCGCCATCAGGCGACCCATCCGGTGCGGGCCGGCCGCCCGGGTCATGATCGTCATGCCGAGCGGCATCAGCATGCCGCCGCCGAGACCCTGGAGCACCCGGAAGGTGATCAGCATCTCGATGGACTGCGCCGCCGCGCAGAGCGCGGAACCGAGTGTGAACAGGCCGATCGCGCCGAGGTAGAGGCGTTTGGTGCCGAACCGGTCGGCCGCCCACCCGGTCAGGGGGATGACCGTCGCGAGGGCGAGGGTGTAGCCCGTGACCGTCCACGCCACCGTCGAGTAGGGGAGCGGGTCGTCGATGCCGGTGAAGGCGGTCTGGAACGTCGGCAGGGCCACGTTGACGACGGTGATGTCGAGGATCGTCATGATCGCTCCGAGCACCACGACGCCGGCGATCTTGAGGACCGCGGCGTCGATGTGGTCGGGGTACTCGGGAGCTGGGTTGGTGGAAGCCTGAGTCACCGGACCAGAGTAGGGACGACCACCGACCGCGGCGCAATCGGTTTCACGCTCACAGAACGTGAACTCCATGTGTCGGGGCCGACGGTTACCGTCGGAGGGGTGAGCCCGTACGCCGTCCCCGTCACGGGCCCCGCCCGGGTGCGCGCCGCGGATCCACCCCGCGACTCCTCGGTGGAGTTCTCCGACGGCGTCACCACGGTCTCGCTGCCCGTCCGCGAGGCGCTCCCCGTGCTGGCGCGTGCCCGTCGCGGCGGCCGCCCGCACCCCACGGTCGCTGTCCTCGCCGAAGCCGGCATCCTCGCGCTGCGGCTGGTCGGCGCGGGCCGGTTCGAGCCCGGCGACGGCCGCTGGCTGCCGTCGGCCCTCGACCCGGACGAGGACGAGCGGGTCAGGCGCCTGGCCACCGAGGCGTCGTCGGACGCGTGGCCACCGAGCGCGGCCGAGTCCGCGGTGCGCGACCTGGTCGCGGCCGTCGTCGACGCGCTCCCTCGAGGCACACCGGGCGCGAGCACCCCTGGCTTCAGGCGCCGGCTCGACGCCGAGCTCGGCCGGCCGCGGCCGTTGGGTGCCAGTGGCGCCGGCCTGCCCGCCCTGGTCACCGTCTCGCTGCGCGTCGAGGCCGACGAGGAGGAGCTGGTCGCGGGCTCGGTCCGCCTGGTGCTCCAGGTGCACGACGAGCTCGACCCGCTGCACCTGTGCGACGCCGCGCTGCTGTGGACCGGCGGGGCGGAGGACCACGGCTTCGGCGACCGGGCCCGCACCCATGCCGCCATCGCCCTGCGGGCGGCGGCCCACGCCTGGCCGGTCCTCGACCGGCTGCTCGAGCTGCGGGTCCCCGACGAGATCACCCTCGACACCGACGAGCTCGTCTCGCTCCTCGACGACGGCGTGGCGGCGCTGCGGCGGGTCGGCGTCGACGTGCTGTGGCCGCGCAGCCTCGGCCGTGACCTGACGACCCGGGCCGCCCTCGAGCACCGCGACGAGCGGGCGCAGGAGGGGCCGCTGATGACCGGCCTGTTCGGCCCGGACGCGATGTTCGCCTTCAAGTGGCAGGTCGCGCTGCACGGCGAACCCCTCAACGACGCCGAGATGCGACAGCTCGCGTCCGCCGCCAGCCCGGTGCTCAAGCTGCGCGGTGCCTGGACCGTCGTCGACCCCCAGGTCGCCCGCAAGGCGAAGAAGCGGCTGATCCGCACCATCACCCCGGTACAGGCGGTGGCGGCCGCCCTGACGGGCACGGTCGAGGTCGAGGAGGGCGAGGCGGAGGTCGTCGTCGGGGCCAGCCTGCTGAAGGTCCGCGAACGCCTGCTGGGCGCAGCCACCCGCCACCCCCTCGACGCGCCGGCCGCGCTGCGGGCGACGCTGCGCGACTACCAGCGGCACGGGCTGACGTGGCTCGACCAGCTGACCACGCTGGGGCTGGGCTGCTGCCTGGCGGACGACATGGGCCTCGGCAAGACCATCACCGTCATCGCCCTGCACCTGCACCGGTTGGAGGACGCCCCGGGCGGACACACAGGCGAGGCCCGGCCGACCCTCGTCGTCTGCCCCGCTTCCCTGCTCGGCAACTGGGAGGCCGAGATCGAGCGGTTCGCGCCGGGCACGCCCGTCCGCCGCTTCCACGGCGGTCGCCGGTCCCTGGCCGACCTCGAGGACGCCCTCCCCGGCACCGATCCGGGGTTCGTGCTGACGACGTACGGCACGCTGCGCTCCGACCACGGCACGCGGGACGCCTCGGGCCCCCGCCTGCGCGACGTCACGTGGGGGCTCGTCGTCGCCGACGAGGCGCAGCACGTGAAGAACGCCGCCTCCGCGGCTGCCCGCGCCCTGCGCGCGATCCCCGGCACCGCACGGGTCGCCCTCACGGGCACCCCGGTCGAGAACAACCTGAGCGAGCTCTGGGCGATCCTCGACTGGGCGATCCCCGGCCTCCTGGGCAGCCGCAACGCCTTCCGCAAGGTCTGGGCGGCGCCCATCGAGTCGGGCGTGCACGAGGAGAAGACGCGCCAGTTCGCCGACCTGGTCGGCCCCTTCGTGCTGCGCCGCAAGAAGTCCGACCCGGGCATCGCGCCCGAGCTGCCGCCGAAGACCGAGACCGACCATCCGCTCGGGCTGACCCGCGAGCAGGTGGTGCTGTACGAAGCGTTCGTGCGCGACACGATGGAGCGCATCGAGCGGGCCGACGAGGAGACCCGACGCGGCCTGGTGCTCGCACTGCTCACGGGGCTGAAGCAGATCTGCAACCACCCGGCCCAGTTCCTCAAGCAGTCCGGCGCGGTGCGGCTGACCGGCCGGTCCCACAAGCTCGACCTGCTCGACGAGCTGCTCACCACGATCCTGGCCGAGGGCGGTGCGGCGCTGGTCTTCACCCAGTACGTCGCCATGGCCCGGTTGCTCGAGGCCCACCTCGACCGCGTGGGCATCGGCCACCAGTTCCTCCACGGCGGCACGCCGGTGCGGGGCCGGGACGCGATGGTGCGGAGCTTCCAGGCCGGCGAGGTGCCGGTGTTCCTGTTGTCGCTGAAGGCGGGAGGTACGGGCCTGAACCTCACCCGCGCCGACCACGTGATCCACGTCGACCGCTGGTGGAACCCCGCCGTCGAGGACCAAGCCACCGACCGCGCCTACCGGATCGGCCAGGACAAGCCCGTGCAGGTGCACCGGATGGTCACGCGAGGCACGATCGAGGAGCGGATCGCCGAGCTGCTGACCCGCAAGCGGGCACTGGCGGATGCGGTGCTCTCCCGCGGCGAGACAGCGCTGACCGAGCTCGACGACGACGAGCTGCGCGACCTGGTCACCCTGCGGGCGCGAGCCGATGACTGATGGTGGTCCGGGCCGCGTCGGCCGGGTGACGCACCCGCGGATCCGGCCGCGGCGCGGGGCGGCCCGGGCCGGCACCTGGTGGGGCAAGGCGTGGGTACGCGCGGCCGAGGAGTCGGCGTACGGCGACGGGGACCTCAAGGCGGCCCGCTCGCTGGCCCGCGCCGGGTCGGTGGGCGCGATCACGATCACGACCGGCCGCTTCCTCGCGGCCGTCGAGGACGGCGACGAGCTCTGGTCGACCGGCACCACCCTGCCCGTGCTCGACGAGGCCGACCGGGCCGCGTTCGTCGAGGCGGTCGCCGCCGAGAGCGGCCGGCTGCCGGCGCTGCTCGCCGGCGAGCTGCCGCACGCGCTGGTCGAGCACGCCGAGGAGGCCGGGGTCGAGCTGCTGCCCTTCGGCGGCGAGCTGGAGGCCTCGTGCACCTGCTCGGCCTGGGTCGACCCGTGCGCCCACGCCCTGGCCGCGGCCTACCAGGTCGCCTGGCTGGTCGACGCCGACCCGTTCGTGCTGCTCGCGCTGCGCGGACTCTCCCGCGAGGACCTGCTCGCCCGCCTCCACGACCGCGAGGAGCGACGTCCCGAGATGCCCGACGACGTGGCGTTGGCCGTCGACGCGGCGACGCGTGCGACGCGGATCCTTCAGCTCCTCGAGGCGGGGGAGCTGGACGTCGAGCACCTGCTCTAGAAGTCGTAGTTGAGGCACCCGCGGTCGCGGAGCAACCGCCAGGTCTGGGCCTCGACCCGCCCGTACAGCTCGGGGTCGATCGCGTTGACCCGCTGCAGCCGCTTGACCACTGCCGCCGTCCGGGGGTTGTACTCGCCGGTGATCGGACCCGGCTTGAGGCCCATGTCCACCAACAGCCGCTGCAGGGCGCGGATGTAGATGCCGTCACGGGTGTCGGCGGCCATGCCGACGTTCAGCTCCGGCATGGCGGCCGGCTCGACCGAGCAGAGGCACTGCACGTGGATCTTCACGCCTGGCTTGAGGCTGGTGACGACGTCGCGGCTGTGGTCGATGCTCATCCGCAGCGCGCACGGCTCGCTGGTGGAGTCGAACGGGCCGAGGTAGACGGCGTACGTGGGGGGCGCCTGCCTCTCGGCGCCGTACAGGGTGTTGCAGGACTTGGCGACCTCGAGGTACTTCACGTCCGCGTCGCGGTTGTACTCGACGGCGTTCGTGAGGACTCCCCGGGTCTCCCCCCAGCCGACCACGAGGATCGTCTTCCCGTTGCAGTCGATGTTCTCGAGCGGGGCACCCAGGCCCAGCGGGTCGGTGGCCGAGCCCGAGGCGCTGGGGGTCGACGAGGGCCTGTCGTCGGGGCCGGCATTCGACGGGGCCGAGCTGCCCGTGGTGAAGCCCACGATCACTCCCGCGGTCACGCCCACCAGGGCGGACACGAGGAGTGCCACGGTCCCTCGGGCGTCCCAACGCATGACTGTCAGACTAGATCGGGGCCGGAAAGGTTGTCGTCGCTCGTCAACTGAGCGACCGCAGGGCCATCGCACTCAGCAGCTCGTGCATGTCCTCGGGAGGCAGCAGGCTGCTGTGCGGGGTGGAGTTGATCAGCCCGAACGTCGCGTGGGCCATCGCGCGTCCCCGGTCGAGGTCGATTCCCGGGTGCCGCCGCTGCAGCTGGGTGGCCCACAGGTCGACGTACTCGCGCTGGAGGAGACGCACCCGTTCGCGCGCCTCGGCGGGCAACGACTGCCAGTCGCGGTCCTGGACGACGATCAGGGCGGGCTGAGCGAGGGCGAACGTCACGTGCCAGTCGACCAGCGCAGCCAGGGCGTCGTCGGGGCCCTCCGCGTGCGCCACCCGCTCCTGACCCTCGACCAGCAGGCGCTCGCTGATGGCGACGAGCATCTCGGCGAGGACGGCGTCCTTGGAGTCGAAGTGCTTGTACAGCGCCGGGCCGCTCACGCCCACGGCCTTGCCGATGTCGCCGACGGAGACGCCGTGGAAGCCGCGCTGGGCGAACAGCCCCGCGGCCACGTCCAGGATCTGCTGGCGACGCTCGACGGGGCGATCCACGGGCTCAGGGTAGCGCCTGGGGTTAACGAACGTTAACCTCGTCTCGTGAGTGGAGAGCTGTCCGACCTCGTCGACGACCTGCGCGAGCGGATGGCCGTCGTCCGCCGGGGCGGCTCGGAGTCCGCCCGGCAGAAGCACCTCGACCGCGGCAAGCTGCTGGTCCGCGACCGCGTCGACCGGCTGCTCGACCCCGGCAGCCCCTTCCTCGAGCTCAACCCGCTGGCTGCCTTCGGGATGTACGGCAAGGACGGGGAGGAGTACGCCGTCCCCGCCGCGAGCATCGTCACCGGCATCGGCAGGATCAACGGCCGCGAGTGCGTCGTGGTCGCCAACGACGCGACGGTCAAGGGCGGCACGTACTACCCGATGACGGTCAAGAAGCACCTCCGCGCGCAGCAGGTCGCCTCCGACAACCTCCTGCCGTGCGTCTACCTGGTCGACTCCGGTGGCGCGTTCCTGCCGATGCAGGACGAGGTGTT
>JAICRP010000113.1 GCA_025966445.1 Nocardioides sp. | reverse complement strand
CGTTCCTCCGGGATCGACCCGTCGAGGAGCGCGACGTCCCGCTGGTAGCCGGGCAGCGCCTCCGGGGCGATGCACAAGGGCAGGAAGACCTCGAGCGGGCGGGTGCTCTCGCGCAGCCTGGCCGCGTCGTCCAGCTGGCCCCGGGCAACCGCGACCGAGAGGAGGAGGGCGACGCCGGCCAGCGTCGCCATGGGTTCCGTGCGCGGACGGTTTGCCCCGATCATCAGCAGGCGCCACAGCCAACCCGCCGCCGCCTGCGTGTCGTTCCGGGCCAGGCTCTCTTGCGCGAGGGACGCCAGCACCGTCATGCCGACGAACGGCTGTTGGGTCCGCTCGCACTGCTCGAGCAGCTCCTCGAGCGTCGGCAGGGGAGGGTCCAGGCTCGGGCGTAGCTCCGCGGGCAGGGCCAGGAGGAGCTGGGCGGCTGACGTGACCGCGACGGGGTCCTCGTACGCGCGCCCGCGCTCGATCGCGGACGTCGCCAGGCGCACCGCCCGCTCCACGTCGCCGGTGCTGCGGGCCGCCATGCTCACGTAGCACTCGAACCGGGACAACGCGCGTTGGTCGTCCAGGCGACCCGCGAGCTCGAGCCCCTCGTGGGCCGCCGACACGGCCGAGGCGAGGTCCAAGGTGATGCGCAGGGATCGGATCGTCGTCTCCAGCAGAGCCAGGAGGGCCGGGCCGTCACCGGACTCGCGGGCCACGGCCGTCGCCTCCGCCAGCCGTTGGGCGGTCCACAGCCCGAGGCGCTGCATGTCCGCCGACTCGCCGTCGGGGTAGTTGCTGGTGGACCACATCAGCGCCTGGGCGCGCAGCCTCTCGGGGACCTCTTCCCCTCGTTCCAGCAGCTCGGCGATCCGGTCCTGCAGGGAGGCGACCGCGCCGGGCGCCTCCCGGAGCTCCGGGGCGATGGCGACCGCCGAGGCGAGGGCGTCGTCGAACCGGCCGTGGTTCAGCTCGTGGTCCAGGGCCGCGGAGATGTCGGGCCAGGCCAGGCGTACGACCTCGCCGCCCGCTCGTGCCCGGTTGAGGAAGTACGTCGCGTGTCGATCGCGGGTGGCGAGGTCGAAGGTGGTCTCGGCGAGGCGTCGCCGGGCGAAGCTGCGCACCGGTTCGGGGACCACGAAACGTGGCTCTCCCCCGCTGCCGGGGTCGAGGCGGAGCAGATGGGCGTCGAGGAGCTCCAGCAGGACCTCGGCCGGATCGGCGGACGTCGGCCCGAGGTCCGCCACCGCGGCCACGGCGTCGAGCAGGAACGAGCCCTCGAACACCGACAGCTGCACGAATGCGGTCCGGGCGGCCTTCGACAGCAGGTCGACGCTCCAGTCGAGGGCAGCGTCCACGCCGCGCACGTCGCGGAGGCTGCGCGCCATCACCCCCGGGGGGATCGTGTCGACACGGGCCGAGGCCAGCGCGATCGTGCCGGGGAGGCCACCAGCCCTCCGGCAGACCCGGGCGACGTCGGCGCGCAGGTCCGGGTCGTGGAGGTCGATCACGACTCCCCGGTCCGCGGCCCTGGCGGCGAACAGCAGGAGCGCCGGGTGGTCCGCGGGGGCGTCGTCGTCGGGCAGGGGGAGCGGGTCCAGCCGGACCACCCGCTCGCCGACGACGTGGTTCGGGCGCAGTGCCGTGCACAGGACGCTCGCCGTGCGGTAGCCGGTCGTCAGCTCGTCGAACACCTCGGCCAGTCCCTGCACCCGGTCCACGTCCTCGAGCACCAGGAGCACCGCGGCGCCGTCGTACGCCTCCCACATCGCCTCGGGAAGCGACGTGCTGAGTCCCTCGCCCGGCAGTCGGGCCAGCACGGCGTCGACCGTCGACAGCGGGTCGTCGGCCCCATCGAGCGGGACCACGACGACGGCCGTACCCTCGGCGCCCAGCGCGGCGACCGCGGCGGCGGCCAGCGTCGAGCGGCCCGCCCCGGGCAGGCCGGTGATCGTGACGATGCCGGGCAGACCGGTGGCCGTCAGGGACCGGAGCTGGTGGAGCACGGCGCCCAGCTCCTGGTCACGCCCGATCATCGCGGCTGCGCCGATGCGCGCGCGTTCTTCCCCCACCCGAACCCCCTGTCCCCCGCATCTTCACAGGCGGCTGCCCCATCGTGCGAGGGGGTGACCACCTCTGGTCCGGACCAGTACGGCGTGCCCTGGGTGGGCGATGATCGACCCATGAAGCTCGGGTGGGCGGTCCGCTGGGTCGGTGACGGCGTTCCGGGCGTCTACCGGGCTGCGCGCGGGGCAGGGCTGCGGCGCCGGGACGCGCTCCGTGTGCTGGAGGCGTCGGCGTTCGCGTTGGCGATCGCCAAGAAGCGCCACCCGAAGCGGTGGCGGGCCGAGAACGCGACGCGCCACTTCGTGTGGCAGGCGTGGCTGGCCGGGACGTACGGGCGCGAGGTGGCCGAAGCGGTCGGCCGTGCGCACGAGAGGATCGCCACCGACGCCGCCGACAGCGCGATCGACCGGGAGAACAACCGGATCGGTCAGGAGTACGGCGTCGCGCACGCGGAGCGGATCCGTGCGGACGCGATGCGGCCCGCCCAGTCGGCACTGGCCGACGAGGCGGGCCGCCTCTGGGAGTCCGGTCAGCTGAGCCCGGGGACCTCGGACTCCACGCGCACCGACGCCTCCGGCGGGGGCACGTAGCCCGGGATCGCCCGGCCGAAGCCCGGCGACTTCCTCAGGCACCCGGTCGAGAGGCCGACGTGCCGCAGCCCGGCGAGGTCGCCGGCCTGGTAGATGCCGTTGGCCGTGTTCACGGCCGAGGGGTACATCTGCTGGACGGAGTCGGTCGAGTGACCGATGCCCGCGGCGTGACCGAGCTCGTGGACGATGATCGACCCGCGCGCGTTGGGGCCGGCGAAGCCTGCGGGCGCCGCGAACGTGTTGTCCATGACCAGGCCCGAGCGGGTGATCTTCAGCGCCCGCTTGCCGTTGGCCGTGCGGGCGTACACCGTCTTGAGCTGGCCGCCGCGACCGATGGTGTTGCCGTAGAGGTTCCACTTGGTCTGGCCGGGGGCGGCCCAGGCGACGACCATGTTGGTGTTGCCGGGCCACGTGCGGCTGGAGCCCGGGATGGCCTTGGTCTTGCCGGCGTAGACGAAGCGGATGCCGGTGGCGGCGCCGAGCTGCCGGAGGGCGGTCTTCACCTCGGGCTTGACGCCGTCGGGGGCGTACTGGGTGTTCAGCCGCCAGCGCACCGGGGCGCAGGGGTTGTACTGGATCTTGTAGCCCGGCGCGATCCGGCTCCACGCGCCGCTGTCGCCCTGCGGGGCGTAGGTCGGGTTGACGGTGAAGCCACGACCCTTGCTCGTGTTGCCCGCGGCCTTGCGGGTGGCCTGCACGACGACCCGCTGCTTGATCTTCTTGTGGTACCAGTTCGTCTTGGCCTTGAGGTGGAACCGGCCCTTGCCGTTGGTCTTGTCCTTGTCCACCTTCTGCCAGCCCGAGGGCAGCTTCTGCTGGAGCACGACGACCCGCTTCTT
Source organism: Nocardioides sp. (assembly GCA_025966445.1). GTDB lineage: Bacteria > Actinomycetota > Actinomycetes > Propionibacteriales > Nocardioidaceae > Nocardioides. The sequence continues at coordinate 5,947 of JAICRP010000113.1, read as the reverse complement.
GATCTTCTTGCCCTTGATCTTGCCGTTCACGTAGGTCGGCGTGCCGTAGACGGCGGGGGTGGCGGGCCAGACGATCTTCTTGAACTTGGTCGGCACCCGCCGGGCGGCGAGGGCATCGCTGGACTGAACGGACTGGTCGGACTGGTCGTCCGCCTGGGCCGTGGGGACGCTCGCCATCCCGGCCACCAGGGCCAGGAAGGTGACGACGGCCGCCACGAGGGCCGGGGTCTTGCGCATCGAGGGCACCATCACATCTCTTTCGGTTCGGGTCTTCACGTGCTCGTCAGTCAGGGGTGCCTGGGGCTAGTACCCGCCAGGTCGCGCGCCGAAACCCGACGTCCGAGGTCTTGCCCGATCCGGTAGAAAGTCGGAACCGGAGTGTTGTCGGATCCGGGAGCGTCCGTTCGTGGAGGGGTTGAACCGACATTCGACGAAGGAGAACGCCATGACGCAGTACATGTTCAGCGTGCACCACGAGGTGGGCGAGGAGATGCCCACCGGCGACGACGTGCAGCGCATGTTCACCCAGGTCGACGCCTTCAACCAGAAGGTCACCGACGCCGGCATCTGGGTCTTCGGCGGCGGCCTCGAGCCGATCGAGACGGTCACGACGGTCGACGCCACCGGGCCCGAGCCGATCATCACCGACGGTCCTTACGCCGAGGCGAAGGAGTGGCTCGGTGGGTTCTGGATCCTCGAGGCGCCCGACCTCGACGCCGCGCTGAAGCTGGCGATCGAGGCGTCGGCGGCGTGCGAGGGCAGGGTCGAGGTCCGGCCCTTCCAGCCCGAGTGACGACCGACCTCGAGATCGAGCGGATCTTCCGCGAGGAGCACGGCCGGGTCGTCGCCTCCCTGATCCGCCGGTTCGGCGACATCGACGTCGCCGAGGACGCTGCCGCAGAGGCGCTGCTCGCCGCCGTCGAGCGGTGGCCCGTCGACGGCGTACCTCCCAACCCCGGCGGGTGGCTGACCACCACGGCCGTCCGCAAGGGCATCGACAAGATCCGCCGCGAGTCGCACCGCGACGCCAAGTACCAGCAGGCCCTGATGATCGCTGACGACACACCCCACGCGCCGACCGGTCCGGTGGAGGACGACCGGCTCCGGCTGATCTTCACCTGCTGCCACCCGGCCCTGGCGCCGGAGGCGCGGGTGGCGCTGACGCTGCGCCTGCTCGGCGGGCTGACGGTGCCCGAGATCGCCTCGGCGTTCCTGGTGTCCGAGACCACCATGGGCCAGCGGATCACCCGGGCGAAGAAGAAGATCGCTGCCGCGAACATCCCGTACCGGGTGCCGGTCGCCGAGGACCTGCCCGGCCGGCTGACCGGCGTGCTCGCCGTGCTCTACCTGGTGTTCAACGAGGGCTACCTCGCCACGTCCGGGCCCGAACCCATGCGCGTCGACCTGACCGCCGAGGCGATCCGGCTGGCCCGGCTGCTGCGCTCGCTGCTGCCGACCGAGCCGGAGGTGGCCGGCCTGCTGGCCCTCATGCTGCTCACCGACGCGCGGCGCCCGGCACGCTTCGCCGACGGGGTGCTGGTGCCGCTCACCGAGCAGGACCGCGCGTCGTGGGACCCCAGCGAGATCGAGGAGGGGCTGGCGTTGGTCCGCGAGTGCCTGGCGGTGAACCGGCCCGGCTCGTACCAGATCCAGGCCGCCGTCAACGCCGTGCACACCTCGGCCCGGACCCCCGCCGACACCGACTGGTCCCAGATCGCCGCCCTGTACGGCCAGCTCCTCGCCATCACCCCGTCCCCGGTCGTTGCCCTCAACCGCGCCGTGGCGCTCTCCGAGCTCGACGGTCCCGCCGTCGGCCTCGCCGAGGTCGACCGCCTCGACCTCCCGACCTACCACCTCTGGCACTCCACCCGCGCCGAGCTGCTCCGCCGCCTCGACCGCCCCGACGACGCTCGCGCCGCCTACGACGCCGCCCTCGCCCTCACCGACAACGCCGCCGAGCGCGCCTACCTCACCCGCCGCCGCGACGAGCTGCCTTCGACCGCTGGATGAGTACCCGGACATCAGGCTGTCCTGTCACTTGTCAGGCGTTGCAACCCCTGACAACTGCAGGAGTACCCGGATATCCGGGTACTCATCCACTCGAATCTCTTGAACTCGCCGACAGTCGCTCGTACCATCGCGATATATCGTGAACGGTCGGCGAGGGGTCGACCGGGGACACCGAGCCGCAGGGAGCGTGACCGTGGGAACCGAGGACTTCGGCCGGCAGTTCAGCCGGCACATCGAGCAGCGCTGGGGACAGCACCGCAGCGGCTGGGCCGGCGACTGGAGCGGCGGCGAGGGCCCGCGCGGGCGCCGCGGCCGCCAGGGACCGCCGCCGTGGGTGGCGGAGCTGTTCGGGCTGGCGCAGGCGCAGCCGCAGCGCGGCCCGAAGGTACGCCGCGGCGACGTCCGCGCCGCGATCCTGGACATGCTCAAGGACGAGCCGATGAACGGCTACCAGCTGATCAGCCAGATCGCCGAGCGCAGCGGCGGGGCGTGGAAGCCCAGCCCGGGCTCGGTCTACCCGACCATCCAGCAGCTCGAGGACGAGGGCCTGGTCGAGGCCGACGACGAGCGCGGCCGTCGTACCCTCCGGCTCACCGAGGAAGGCCGCCGCTACGTCGAGGAGCGCGCGGACGAGATGGCCGAGACGTGGGCGCCGTTCGGGGAGCAGCGCCAGGCCAACGGCAACGAGTACGCCAACCTCAAGCCCGAGATCGGCCAGGTGATGGCCGCGGTGTGGCAGATCGTCACGACCGGCACCGACCGGCAACGACGCGACGCCATCAACATCCTCATCGAGACCCGTCGCAAGCTCTACGGCCTGCTGGCCGACGGCGACGACGGGCCCGCCGACCCGATGGAGGCCGGCGAGGAGGACGAGTACGACGGCGCTGACGCCGACGGGAGCGAGCGGTGACGGGCGGGCCGGGCCAGGGGCAGCCCCGCGAGCTGAGGATCGGCGACGCCGACCGCACCGCGGCGGCCGAGGAGCTGGCCGAGCACTACGCGCAGGGCCGGATCTCGCCGGAGGAGCACAGCGAGCGGCTCGACCGGATCTGGGCGGCCAAGACCCGCGCCGACCTGGCGCCGGTCTTCACCGACCTGCCCGGCAGCGCGTACCGCGCCCCCACGGCGTACGCCTCCGCCGACCGCCAGCCGGTCGGCCAGGACCGGCCGCGCGGCGGTCGCCCGTACCCCATGCCGCCCTTCGGTCGCCCGCCGTACACCGGCGACCGCCGGCCCACCAGCTGGTTCGGCGCGCTCCCGGTGCTGATCCGGGTGCTGCTCGTAGCCGCCCTGGTCGTGCTCGTGGTCGCCCACCTGCCGCTGATCCTGGTCGGCCTCGTGATCTGGGCCGTGCTGGCGCACAAGGGCGGTTCCTGGCGCCACCAACGCGTCCATCAGCGCCGCTGGTGACCTCCGACCGGTTCCACCCCAGAGGAGGTGGTCGGCCGCTCAGGCGTGAGTAGGGTCACTCGGTGGCCCCTACTCGGAGGTAGCCCGCATGAGTGAGACACGCCCCTCCGCGTCCCCGTCACGGCGACTGTGGATCCTGATCATCGTCCTGCTCGCCCCCGCGGTCGTCCTGCCGCTGTGGGTGCCGCTCTACAACCGGACCGATCCCGAGCTGAACGGCTGGCCGTTCTTCTACTGGTTCCAGATGGCGCTGATCCCCTTCGCCACCGTGCTCACGATCATCGCGTTCGCCCTGTCGCGGATCGCCGACCGCAAGGACCGTGAGGCCCGCGACCGGGCCCGTGACCCGCAGCAGCCGGAGGATCCGCGGTGAACGCCGTCGCGGTCAGCGTCTTCGTCTTCCTGTTCCTCGTCGTCACCGTCCTCGGCTTCGCGGCTGCCCGCTGGCGCCGCGCCGAGAGGATGGACAACCTCGACGAGTGGGGGCTCGGCGGTCGGGGCTTCGGCACCTTCATCGCCTGGTTCCTGATCGGTGGCGACCTCTACACGGCGTACACCTTCATCGCCGTCCCGGCGACGTTGTACGCCGGCAGCGTGGTCGGCTTCTTCGCGGTGCCGTACACGATCGTGGTCTACCCGCTGATCTTCCTGTTCCTCCCGAAGCTCTGGTCGGTCTCGCACCGGCACGGGTACGTCACGCCGGCCGACTTCGTGCAGGGCCGTTACGACAGCAAGCCGCTGGCGCTCGCCATCGCCATCACCGGCATCCTCGCGACGATGCCGTACATCGCCCTGCAGCTCGTCGGCATCCAGGTCGTGCTCGACGTGATGGGCATGGGGCAGGACAGCGACAACTGGGTCATCAAGGACCTCCCGCTGTTCGTCGCCTTCGTGATCCTCGCTGCCTACACGTACTCCAGCGGCCTCCGGGCACCCGCCCTGATCGCTTTCGTCAAGGACACCCTGATCTACCTCGTGATCATCGTGGCGATCCTCTACCTGCCCTCCCAGGTCGGCGGCTGGGGGCACATCTTCGACGTCGCCAACGACTCCTTCACGACGTTCAACACCGAGAACGCCGACGCCATCGCGGCCGGGGAGGTGGCCGGCAAGGGCATCATGCCGCCGGCCGCCGCCCAGTGGGCCTACGCGTCGCTCGCCCTCGGCTCGGCCCTGGCGCTGTTCATGTACCCGCACTCGGTCACCGCCGTGCTCTCCACCCGTAACCGCTCGGTGATCCGGCGCAACGCCGCGCTGCTTCCGGCGTACTCCTTCCTGCTGGGTCTCCTGGCGCTGCTCGGCTTCGTGGCGATCGCCGCAGGCGTCACCGTCGGCGACCCTCCGAACCCGCAGCTGGCGGTGCCGCAGCTGTTCGAGAACGAGTTCCCGTCGTGGTTCGCCGGCGTCGCGTTCGCGGCGATCGTGATCGGAGCGCTGGTGCCGGCGGCGATCATGTCGATCGCGGCCGCCAACCTGTGGACCCGCAACATCTACAAGGCTTTCCTCAAGCGCGGAGCGACCGACGCGGAGGAAGCGCAGCAGAGCAAGTACGCCTCCCTCGTGGTCAAGTTCGGCGCCCTGGTGTTCGTGCTGGCCTTCTCCAAGCAGTACGCCATCAACCTGCAGCTGCTGGGTGGCGTGTGGATCCTGCAGACGCTGCCGGCGATCGTGATCGGTCTCTACACGCGGTGGTTCCACCGGTGGGCGCTTCTCATCGGCTGGGCGGTCGGCATGGGCTACGGCACCTGGCTCGCGTACGACGTCCCGCTGCCGGGCGACCCGGACTCCCACTTCGGCGGTCCCTTGGTGCTGTTCCCCGGCTCCGAGACGACCAAGGTCTACATCGCCCTGCTCGCCATCATCGCCAACCTGGTCGTCTCCGTCGTGCTCACGTTCGTGTTCCGCGCGATGGGTGTCGACGAGGGCGTCGACCAGACCAAGGACGACGACTACTGGGCGGACGAGGGCGACGAGGGCGTCGAGCTCGAGCTCGACCCGCTGGCCGAGCCGCACCGCTGACCGCCCTCGCCGAGGGCCTGGACCAGCGGATGGCTACAGGTCGGTCCCCCGGTTCACCCACACGTCGGTGACCACCATGCCGACCTTCTCGTACAGGCTGAGCGCGCCGGTACGGGAGTCGGTGGAGAGGCCGGAGCGGGGAGCGCCGTGCGCGCGGCCCTGCTCGAACGCGTCGACGAGGAGCGCCTGGGCGAGGCCCTGGCCCCGCTGGTCCTTGCGGACGGCGAGCCGCTCGACGTACCCCTCCTCGACCGGGTCCCCGGCCATGACCAGCATCGCGGTACCGACGACCTCGCCCGCGGGATCGGTGACGACCCGCAGCATCCAGGGCTCGTGGCCAGGGCGGCGTACGGTCACGGCGAGGAAGTCCTCGAAGGGCTCCCGCTCGCGGACCGACCACTCGAGGAAGGCGTCCTCGACGACGACGTGGGCGGCCGGGTACTCAGACGGGTCGGCCTCGCGCACGGCGTACCCCTCGGGCAGCGGGCGGTCGACGATCTCCGCG
>JAICRP010000208.1 GCA_025966445.1 Nocardioides sp. | reverse complement strand
GAGATCTGACGCAGGGTCGAGATCACCGTGACCTCCGGCCAGTGCTTCGCGTGCAGCTCGGCGAACTCACGCTGGACGGCCACGGCCTCCTCGAGGGAGTCGTACTGCATGATGGCCCAGCCGCCGACGACCTCCTTGGCCTCGGCGTACGGTCCGTCGACCCGGCTGACCTCACCGTTGCGGACGACGAAGTTCACCGCGTCCTCGGTGCCGAACAGACCGCCGCCGTCGAGGAACACGCCCTTGGCGGCCCGTTCCCCGATGTGGGCGTCCATGGCGTCGAACAGCGCCTGCGGAGGCGTCCCGACGCCTTCTTCCATCCTCACGAATCCCATGAAACGCGGCATCTCGATCACTCCTCATCGTCGTCGGACAGCTGCTTCTCGAACGAACGTCGAACGGCGGCCGGACCCTTCGACATGGACTCCTGAAGTCTCTCCGAAGAAGTACGTTCGGCTGATGACGTCATGGTCCTCCCCCGAGAGGACGCCGGAGACGATCTCGGGCTGGAAGGCCGTCGCCCAGTCCCTCCTGAACCCGGAGTCCTGCGCCTTCCACCGCAACGTGGAGATCTCCACGCAGTACGCCTGGATCTACACGCGTCTGCCGGCTTGCCTCAAGTGGGCCGGGATGGCGGCCATCGCCTCGCACCACGTCCGGCTGGCCCTCTTCCCGCTGCGGCTCGACAGCGACCGCACGGGCTACGTCGACATCGCGCGGAGCCTTGGTCGTCACAAGGCCCTGTTGATCAGGGACGTGAACACCATCCGGGAGACGAACAACGCCATCTTCGACGACATCCTCTGGGTCCACCTCGCCTACCTGTCTGCTGAGGACGGTGTGAAGCGGGTCCGCGCCCTCCTGGGGGACCACCCCCACTACGCGGCCGTCCTGTCGGGCTTCGAGACGATCGACCGTGGGCGGCGGGTCCTGGAGGATGCGTCCTCGTCCGTCGAGGCTCGAATCGTGGCCGAGCAGCTGATCTGGGAGGGGAACGTCGAGCTCCTCGAGCACGAGCAGCGCGCTCTCGTCCAGCCGCAGTTCGACACCCTCTCCTGCGCCTTCGCGCGGCTGGTCTCGATGGGCTCCACGACGACCTTCGACGTGCGTGGGGTACGCAGCGAGCTGGCCTACTTCACGTCGTTCTACCTCTCCTCGATCGCCACGCGGGCTCCGCACGTCCGGCGCGCGGCGAGGTGGCCGAGGATCACCAACTACGACGACCGGTGGAGCTGGATCGTCAGGAGCGTCGTGCCGAGGTTCCGGCGACTCGACGCCGACATGCGGCTGGTCGACGGCAGCCTGCGGCGGATCTTCGCTGACGGGCGCACCTACTCCTTGCTGCCGTGCGTCGTCCCGCGTGACGCGTTGACCGACCCTGTCTCGGTGGTGGCCGGCCTGTGCTGCCCGAACGCGCAGACGTACGGGCACGCAGCGGCCTAGGCGTCGCGGCCGGTCACGGTGAGGTCGAGCCGCCCTAGGGTGAGCGGGTGATCGGGCGGCTGGCGTGGGTGACGACCCAGGAGGCGCGGGGTCGTGACGAGGACGAACCGCTGGGGTTGGCCGCGCTGGACCGTGCGGGCGTCTCGGTCGACGTCGTCGACTGGGACGACCACGCCGTGGACTGGTCGCTCTTCGACCGGGTCGTGCTGCGCTCGGCCTGGGACTACCCCCGACGACTGGACGAGTTCTCGACCTGGCTGGAGTCCGTCGACGCGGTGACCGACCTGGTGAACCCGCCGGCCCTGGTCCGCTGGAGCCTCGACAAGCAGTACCTGGCCGAGCTGGCCGAGGCCGGGGTTCCCATCACTCCCACCGTCTTCGTACCGCCCGGCTCTCCGGCGTGCTTCCCGCCCGGCGGCGTCGTGGTGAAGCCGGCGGTCGGGGCCGGCAGCGTCGACGCCGCGTCGTACGGCGCCGACCAGCACGAGGAGGCGACGTCCCACGTGACGCGGCTCCACGCCGCCGGCCAGGTGGTCCTGGTCCAGCCGTTCCTGAGGTCCATCCCCGAGGAGGGGGAGTGGCCGATGGTCTTCCTCGACGGGCGGTTCAGCCACGCCGCCAACAAGCGGGTCGCGCTGCCACAGGCGGGCACGGTGGACGACCTGTTCGCTCCGGAGAGGAACGTGGCGCACGTGGCGACCGCAGCGCAGACCGAGGTCGCTCGGGCCGCCGTCGACCTGGTCTCGGACCGCCTGGGCACCCCGACGTACGCGCGCGTGGACCTGGTCCGCGACGACTCCGGCGGGTTCTGTGTCCTCGAGGTCGAGCTCGTCGAGCCGTCGCTGTTCCTCGCCTACGCCGAGCCCGCGGCGGCCGATCGGTTCGCGGCCGCCCTGGCCCACTGAGCGGGACACGGCAGACTGACGCCACGACGTCGGCGAGGAGATGGGTGGTCACGTGGATCCGGTCAAGATCGGACTGGTCGGGTACGGCTTCGGCGGGAGGTACTTCCACGCGCCGCTGATCGCCGCCGCACCCGAGTGCGACCTCCTCGGCGTCGTCACCACGTCGGCCGAGCGTCGTGACCTCGTGAGCGCGGAGCACCCGGGTGTCGACGTGTTCGACTCGCTCGGTGACCTGGCGGCCGCCGGTGCCGAGGCGGTCAGCGTCTCCACGCCGGCCGAGACCCACTCGGCCCTCACGGACGAGGCGATCGAGCTCGGCCTGTCGGTGGTCTGCGACAAGCCGTTCAGCATGGATCCGACGGCGGCGCGCCGCTCCGCCGCCCTCGCCGCGTCGCGCGGGGTGACGCTGAGCCCGTACCAGAACAGGCGCTGGGACTCCGACTTCCTCACGGTGCGGGCGCTGGTCGACGACGGGACGCTGGGTGAGGTGCGCAGGCTCGAGTCGCGGTTCGAGCGGTACGCGCCGCAGAACGGGCCGGGCCGGTCCGGCGGCGGCACGCTGCTCGACTTCGGCGCCCACCTCGTCGACCAGGCCCTCACGCTGCTCGGCCCGGTGGAGTCCGTGTACGCCGAGTCCCGCCCTCGCGACAACGGGCTCGACGACGACGTCTTCGTCGCGCTGCGGCACGAGAACGGTGCGGTCTCGCACCTCTGGGGGAGCTGGAGCCAGTACGCCGCCGGGCCGCGCTTCCGGGTCACCGGCACCGCCGCCTCGCTGGTCGTCACGACGGCGGACACCCAGGAGGATGTGCTGATCACGGGCGCCCGCCCCTCGGGCGCAGACCCGTGGGGAGTGGAGCGGGACTCGGACGTGGACCGGGTCTTCACCGAGGACGGCTCGCGGCCCGTCTCCCTGGTGAGCGGCGCCTGGGACACCTACTACCCGACGTTCGCCCGGGCGGTACGCGGCGAGGGCCCACCACCCGTGGAGGCGACCGACGCCGTCGCGACCGCCGACGTGCTGGAGGCCGCCCGCGTCAGCGTCGATCGGCGGGCGACGGTGGGCATGGGGGCCGAGCGGTGACCGGGCGCGACCTGCTCGACGAGCTGGAGGCGCAGGAGGAGCGCCTCGTCTTCGACCAGTTCGACGACGACACCGCCTGGTCCCTCGGAGTCGCCCTCCGGGAGGCGGCCTTGGCAGCGAGCCTGCCGGTGGCGATCTCGATCCGCCGCAACGGCCAGCGCCTGTTCCACGCCGCGCTGGCCGGCTCGTCCGCCGACAACGACGACTGGCTCGCCCGCAAGAGCGCGGTCGTCGACCGGTACGGCCGGTCGTCGCTCCGCGTCGGCGAGCAGTTCCGCGTCCACGGCGGGACGTTCGACCACGACTCCCGCCTTGACGCGGCGACGTACGCCGCCCACGGCGGCGCGTTCCCGATCATCGTCCGTGGCACCGGCTGCGTCGGCACGGTCGCCGTCTCCGGGCTTCCCGAGGTCGAGGACCACCGGTTCCTCGTCGCGACCCTGGAGGCGTTCCTCGACGAGGATCGCTGAGTCGGGCCACCTCAGGCCGGTGGCTCGCCCAGCTCGACCGGGAGCGGCTGGGCGTGGGCGACCACGAGCGAGGTCACCGCTCGGGTCAGGCAGACGTAGAGACGGCGCAGGCCGGTGACCCGGTCGGGCTCGCCGGCCACGATCGCGGCGGGCTCGACCAGCACGACGTGGTCGAACTCGAGGCCCTTGGCGAGGGACGCCGGGACCAGGTCGAGGTGCTGGTCGAACTCGGTCTCGACGGCGTCCGGGTCGGCGACCTCGCGACCGACCACGCCGAAGCGGATCCCTGCCGCGCCGAGGTCGGCGGCGACGCCGTCGACCATTGCGTCCGGGACGATGAGCCCGATCGAGCCCTCCCGCCCGATCACCCCGGACACCAGGTCGGCGACCGACGTGAGCGGCATGATCGCCAGCTCACCGCGGGCGCGACGGACCGACGTCGGCGGCTCGAGGCCGGGAGCGATCACCGGCAGCAACCGGGCGGCGTACTCGATCACCTCGCCCGGCACCCGGAACCCGCGGGTCAGCTGCTCGACGTGGGCGTCGGGCTTGCCCAGGTGGCCGAGCGCCTCCGCCCAGGAACGCGTGGCCCACGGGGTGGTGGCCTGTGCGAGGTCGCCGAGCACGGTCAACGAGCCGGTCGAGGAGCGCCGGGCCAGGGCGCGCAGCATCATCGGTGAGAGGTCCTGTGCCTCGTCGGCCACGATGTGCCCGACCGATCCCGTGCGCTCGACGAGGTCGGTGGCCTCGTCCACGAGGATCGCCTCGGCCAGGGTCCAGGGCGTCGAGGCGGGGCTCTTCGGCGGCTTCGCCCACAGCAGCAGGGCCTGCTCCTCCTCGGACAGCAGCCCCTCGGCGGCGGCCGCGAGGAACCCCGGGTCCGACAGCAGCCGCCACACCAGCCGGGCCGGGTCGACGGCCGGCCACACCGAGGCGGCGTAGTCCTTCACCGGCTTGCTCCTGGCCACGGCGCTCTGCACGCGGTCGTCGGGGGAGTCGCCCGCCAGCTCCATCCGCACGAGGACCCGGTGGGCCAGTGCCTGGGGGACCATCGCGCGCGCGGCGCCGTACCTCACCCCGCGCGCCCGCAGCGAGTCGATGAGCTCCTCGACCTCGTACGTCGCGACCCGCCACCGACGAGCACCTCGCGGCACGACGAGCCCCTCGGCGGGCATCGTCACGTGCGACCACAGCGCCCGCGAGAGCACCTCGGCCATCCGGGCGTCACCCTTGAGCGTGGCCACGTCGGCCGGCTCGTCGCCGCTGATCGACCACTTCTGGTTGGCCTCGCGCAGCGCCCGCGCGGCGAGCTCGGCGATCGTCGACTGGGTCGCCTCGACCTCGCCGAGCGCCGGCAGCACGTCGCGGATGTAGCGCAGGAAGCTCGCGTTGGGGCCGACAACCAGGACGCCCTGGCGGGTCAGCTGCTCGCGGTGGGCGAACAGCAGGTACGCCGCCCGGTGCAGGCCGACCGCCGTCTTGCCGGTCCCCGGCGCACCCTGAACGCAGATCGACTGCGACAGGTCGGAGCGGACGATCACGTCCTGCTCGGGCTGGATCGTGGCGACGATGTCGCGCATCGGGCCCACGCGGGGCCGCTCGATCTCCTGCTCGAGGATCGCGGAGTAGGCCGCATCGGCTCCGGCCGTGAGGTCCTCGTCCTCGAACGACGTCAGCGACCCGTGCTGGAATCCGAACCGGCGCCGCAGCTCGACGCCCATCGGGTCGGTGCGGGTGGCCCGGTAGAACGGCAGGCTCACCGGCGCGCGCCAGTCGATCACCATCGGGTCGCCGTGCTCGTCGCTGACGTGCCGTCGGCCGATGTGGAAGTCCCCCACCCCGTCGGCGTAGTCCAGGCGCCCGAAGAACAACGGGATCGTCGGGTCGTCGGCGAGCTGCTTCATCCGGAGGGCGAACGTGGACCGCAGGTACTCACGGCTGACCCAGTCGCCGCCGGCGGAGGCGTCCATCCGCGCCGTCCGCTCACGCATCCGGCCCAGCTGTTCGCGGGACGCGGTCAGGTGCTGCTGTTCGGCTTCGAGGTCG
>JAICRP010000250.1 GCA_025966445.1 Nocardioides sp. | reverse complement strand
TGCCGATCGCGGACTTGCCGGGGATCGGCGACAGGATCCGGACGTCGGCCGACGCGACGGCGTAGGCGATGTTCTTCGACAGCGCGGTGACCTTCTCGACCTTCACGGCCGGACCGACCTCGACCTCGTACCTCGTCACGGTCGGGCCGCGGGTGTACCCCGTGACCTGAGCGTCGATGCCGAACTCCTCCATCACCTGGGTGAGCCGCTCGACCACCGCGTCGCTGGCCTTGGACCTGGCCTTGTGCGGAGAGCCGGCGCGCAGCACGTCGTTGGCCGGCAGCGTGTAGGCGATGTCGCCGGACAGCGCGAGCTGCTCGACGCGCTGGGGCAGCGGCGTGTGCGGCGGCGGCTCGAGCTCCCCGTCCGTGGTGCCGTCGACGGCCGACACCTCGGCGGTCGCGTCCGGGTCGACGTCGGCCTTCTTGCGTCCGCGCCGCCTGACCTCGCGCTCCTCGAGGACCGGGGAGTCGTAGGCCGGGTCGCCCATCTCCGGGTCGATCTCGCCGGTCTCGGTCAGCGGGCCGCGTCGGCGCGAGACCCGGATCGGCTGCGTCGGCTCGCCCTCGTCGAGCGGCTCGTCGCCCCCGGCGTGCGTACGGCCGAGCAGGCGGTCGCGCAGGGCGCGGAGACGGCGCGGCACCTGGTAGACCGGGGTGGCCGTGATGACGAGCACGCCGAACACGCACAGCAGCACGAGCAGTGGCACCACGACGTACGGCGTGCGGAGCAGGTCGAGCAGCAGGCTCGCCACCACGAACCCGACGGCCCCACCGGCGTCCTGGAGGTCGCTGGCGTCGCCGAGCTCGGGCTGCGGGCTGCCGTTCGCGACGTGGACGATGCCGAGGATCCCGAAGGCGAGGGCGACCCAGCCGACGACCTGGCGTCCGGCAGGCCCGTTGCGCTCGGGGTCGCGCATGTTGCGCCAGCCGATCAGCACCAGCACGAGCGGTACCAGCCAGCCGACCTTGCCGACCGACCCGGCGACGACGGTGCGGACGCCCTCCATCACGGTGCCGGGGAGCTGCCACCAGACGGCGGCCGCGGCGACGACGGCCAGACCGATGACGAACAGCCCGACGCCGTCGCGGCGCTGCTCGGGGTCGAGGTCGCGGGCGCCCCGACCGATCGAGCGGGCGAGCGAGCCCAGCCCGTGGGCGATCCCGAGCCACGCGGCCGCCGCGCCGCGGCCGAGCGCGGCGAAGGCCCGGAAGACCGGGCCCGGCCCGCTCCGGACGGCGCGCGGTGCCGGCCTGCGCGTGCGCGTGGGCGCGCGCTTGCTCGAGGAGCGCTTCTTCTTGGTGGGTGTACCCCGGGTCCGGGTGCCGGATGCGCCTCGCGTGGTCCGTCCAGACGAACTGGACCGACCGCTCTTGGACGTGCTCCTGCTCCGCGAACCCGGCGGGGAAGACGTACGGGTCGCCATGACACCAAACGTATGCCACCGTCACTCCAGTCACACGGACCACACGGCCGTGTCGGCGCTCCACCGCACGGCCGTCCGCCGCAGGAGGGAATGGCCGGGAAATTTTCCCGTGGCTTGCTGGACCCGGAGGAGGGGCGACCCTAAGGTGCCCCCGGGGCCGTGCGGCTCCGATCTCCTCCACACCCCTCGAGGGAGCATCTGTGAAGTCACTCAGGTACGTGGTCGGCCTCGCCGTCGTCGGCGCAGGGCTGACCGTCGTCCCGGCGCTCCAACAGGCCGCTGCAGGCGACGTGCCCGCACCAGCGGTGCGCGAGCCGTCACTCGTCCAGAAGGTCCGCGAGGGAGCCCATGGCTCCGTCGAGGTCAGCTCGTCCCGCGCCACCGGCAAGACGTCGTTCCTCCGCGTCGGGCATGGCGGGGACCTGTTGCCGAGCAACCGGGCCAAGCCGCCGGCGAAGGCGGACGCCTTCCTCCGCCAGTACGCCCGCGCGTTCGGCGCGCCGTACGGCCAGCTGGTCCGGAGCACCGTCACCAAGGACCGCATCGGCACCACCATCGGCTACAGCCAGCGCTTCCGCGGAGTCCCCGTCTTCGGCGCGGCGATCCGCGTGCACGTCGACAAGCAGGGCGACCTGACGTCGGTCAACGGCACCCTGGTGCCCGTCCGCAACGCATCGATGGAGCGCACTGTCGGAGCCCGGCAGGCCGCGGCGCGCGCCGTGGCTCTCGTGCGGGCGCAGCCGCCCGGCGCCGGCGACGGCAAGGAGGTCGTCACCCGCGGGCTCAAGGCCGTCTCCACCAAGCTGGTCGTCTACCGCCACGGCCTCATCCAGGGAGTGGACAAGGACCTGACCGAGCTGGCTTACCAGGTCGAGGTGAGCAACAGGAAGAACATCCGCGACGTCGTCTACGTCTCCGCCAACGGCGGCAAGGTCGTCAACCGCTACTCCCTCATCGACAACGCCCTGTACCGGATCCTCTATGAGGCCCGCGAGCTGCCCAACGGCAGCGTGGCGATGAAGAAGGAGTGGGAGGAGGGTGACAAGTACCCCGCCAAGCTGAACGTCGACCAGCAGAACATGATCGAGTCGACGGGCGAGGCCTACTGGCTGTTCCACAACGCGTTCAACCGCGACTCGTGGGACGGCGCGGGCGGCCAGATGATCACCGTCAACAACGACCCGCGCATCGCCTGCCCCAACGCCAACTGGAACGGTGTCACCACCAACTACTGCGACGGGGTCTCCTCAGACGACGTCGTGGCGCACGAGTGGGGACACGCGTACACGGAGCGGACCTCGGGCCTGATCTACCAGTGGCAGCCGGGCGCGATGAACGAGGCCTACTCCGACATCTGGGGCGAGACCGTCGACCTGATCAACGGGCGCCAGGACGAGGGCGAGAACAACTCGGTACGCGGCGACGGCCTCTGCTCGCAGCACACCCCGGCCAACCCGCAGGTCGTGATCAACGCTCCCGCGGCCATCGCGAAGATCTGCCAGGCGGGCTCTGCGGCCTTCGGCCCGCAGGTCACCCAGGCCGGTCTGACCGACAACGTGGTGGTGGGAACGGACGTGGCCGAGCCGGCCGACCCGACGACCGGGACCCCGGCCGGTACCACGACCGACGGCTGCTCCCCGCTGGACAACGGCGCCCAGATCAGCGGCAACATCGCGCTGGTCGACCGGGGCCGGTGTGACTTCGTCATCAAGGCCAAGAACGCCCAGAACGCCGGCGCCGTCGGCGTCATCGTCGCCAACACGCTCGGGCGAGGCGTGTTCGGCATGGCCGGGGCCGACGCCACGATCACCATCCCGACCGTGGGCATCTCCAACGCCGACGGCGACCGGATCAAGTCGGCACTGACCCCTGGCCCGGTCAACGTCACCCTGCGTGACGGCACCACCTCGGTGGAGGAGGACTCCTACCGGTGGCTCATCGGTGAGAAGTCCGAAGCCTTCGGTGGCGCGATCCGCGACATGTGGACGCCGACCTGCCTGGGCGATCCCGGCAAGGTGTCCGACGCCGAGTACAAGTGCGACGCCGACGACAGCGGCGGCGTGCACAGCAACTCGGGAGTCGTGAACCACGGCTACGCGCTCCTGGTCGACGGCGGCAGCTTCAACGGCGTCGACGTCAGCGGTATCGGCCTGGACAAGGCGGCCAACATCTACTGGCGTGCCCAGAGCGAGTACCTCATCGAGACCGATGGGTTCCCCGAGCTGGCCGACGCTCTGGAGGCCTCCTGCGTGGACCTGACCGGCAGCGCCGCGCTGTTCAAGCTCAGCACCGCGCCGAACGACAGGCAGGCACTGACGGACCTGATCACCGCCGATGACTGCGCGGAGGTCGGCGACGTGATTGCGGCGACCCAGCTGCGCTTCGACCCGACCGACCAGTGCGGCTGGATGCCCCAGCTCGACCAGAACACCCCCGCCCTCTGCGGTGCCGGCGCCACGTCGACGACCGTGTTCAGCGAGGACTTCGAGGACGGGCTGGCCGGCTGGGCGGTGACCAACTCCAGCGTCTACGGCAGCGACCCGCTGCCGTGGGAGCCGTCCGCGGTCCCACACGG
>JAICRP010000254.1 GCA_025966445.1 Nocardioides sp. | reverse complement strand
GGGCCAGCTGGACGACGCGGCCAGGCTGCGCGAGAGCACCCGCCCGCTCGAGGTCTTCCTGCCCTTGTGCATCGCCCCGGAGGCGCTGCCCGGCTACCAGCGGGACGTCGCGCTCCTCGACGGGTCGATCCCGGAGGAACGCCGGCTCCAGCTGGCGGCCGACGCGGCGGCGAGCGGCATGGCCGGGACGAACCGGTGGGCCCAGGCGCTCGCGCGACGCCTGGCCGGGCACCGCGCGCCCGACCTGCGTCCGACCTCGCCAGGGGCGCCCGGAGGGGCCGACCTGACCCCCCGCGAACGGGAGGTGCTGAACGCGATGGCCGCGGGCCGCACCAACCGCGAGATCGGCGAGGTGCTGGGCGTGTCGGCCAAGACCGTGATGCACCACTCGGTGGCGATCTACCGCAAGCTCGGCGTGGCCGGTCGTTCGGGTGCCACGGCGTGGGCCTTCCAGCACGGCGTCGTTGACTAGGGCGCCCCGCGAGCCACCCGCATCGAACTGGTTTGACCCTGGTCTCGCGACCGTGGTCGGGTGACCAGCGTGAAGTGGACGGACTCGGTCGCCCCTCTCCGGGAACGCAACTTCCGCTGGTTCTTCGCGTCCCGGTTCGTCAACACTTTCGGCGGCGTGATGGCCAACATCGCGCTCGCCTTCGCCGTCCTCGAGATCACCGACTCGGCCTCGGCCCTGGGCCAGGTGCTGGCGGCGCACACCATCCCCGTGGTGATCTTCCTGCTGGGTGGCGGCGTCATCGCCGACCGGTTCCCTCGCGCCGTCGTGCTCCAGGTCTCGAACGTCGTCTCGGGCGCCTTGCAGGGCGCCATCGCGCTGCTCGTGATCACCGGGACGGCCGAGATCTGGATGCTGGTGGTGCTCACGGCGATCCAGGGCGTGTCGTCGGCCGTCGCCTTCCCGGCGATGGCGAGCATCATGCCGCAGCTGGTCCCACGCGAGCAGCTCCAGCAGGCCAACGCGCTGACCTCCCTGCTGCGGGGCAGCCTGAACGTCCTCGGCCCGACCGTCGGCGCCCTCCTGGTCGTGACGGTCGGCGCCGGCTGGGCCCTGATGGCCGACGCGCTCACCTGGTTCGTCGCGGCGCTGCTCCTGCTCCCGGTCAAGATCCCGCCTCGGCCGGCTCGGACCAAGGACAGCCCCAGCGCCATCGCCGAGCTGCGCGAGGGCTGGAGCTACTTCTGGCAGACGACCTGGCTGTGGGTCGTGGTGATCGCCTTCTGCTTCCTCAACGCCATCCACTCCGGGGCGATCTTCGTCCTCGGCCCGACGGTGGCCCTGGAGACGTTCGGCGAGCAGGGCTGGGGGCTGGTGCTGTCGGCGGAGTCGGCGGGCCTGATCGTGATGACGATCGTGATGCTGCGCGTCCCGCTCCAACGCCCGCTGCTCCTCGGGATGCTCGGGATCTCCGCGCTCGGACTGCCGATCCTGATGCTGGGCGCGCGTCCCGAGCTCGTCGTCATGATCGTGGCCATGTTCGTGGCGGGGGCCGGGACCGAGGTGTTCTCGATCGGCTGGAACCTCGCCATGCAGGAGAACATCGAGGAGCAGATGCTCTCCCGGGCCTACTCCTACGACGCGCTCGGCTCGTTCGTGGCGATCCCCGTGGGCCAGCTCGCCTTCGGCCCGCTCGCCGCAGCCTTCGGCTACCGGGACGTGCTGATCTTCTCGGGGGTCTTGTACTTCGGCATCTGCCTGCTCACCCTGCTCTCGGACTCCGTGCGGGACCTGCCGCGCCGGATCGAGGTCGACAAGCCTGCTGCGCGCTAGCGGCTGGTCTTGTCGAGCTGCTGCAGGAGATCGTGCGCGGCGAGCTCGACGTCCTTGTGCCGCCACTCGCTCGCCCGGTAGACGCAGGCGATCAGGCCGGTGCGGTGCACCCGCCGCAGGTCGCCGTACACGAAGGCGTAGCGCGCCTTGGTCTCGTCGTTCGCGCCCTCGGTGAGACCGAGGTGCCAGGCGGCGTAGTCGTCCCAGGAGTGCTTCTCGAGGTAGGCGTTCTGCGCGTCCGCGTTCGGCTGCGCGTCGCCCCAGTCGCTGTCGAGGACGTACTGCTTCGCCTCGATCAGCCGACGGCAGTGGGCGACGGCGGCCTCGTTCACCGAGTACGTGGCCACGGGGTCATCCTGCCCGCCGCGGGCGACATCACGGATCCCCGAGGATGAGCCGCGCCTTGCTCGGCACGAGGCCGTTGCGGGTCGCCCACAGCACGGCCTGGGTGCGTCGCTCGACCCCGATCTTGCGGTAGGCCGACCGGATGTAGGTCTTCACGGAGTTGATGGACAGGAACGCGCGGTCGGCGATCTCCTGGTTGGAGAGCCCCTGCGCGATCAGGCACAGCACCTCGGACTCGCGTGCGCTGAGGCCGTGGTCGCGGCCGGGCCAGTCTCCCGCGCGGATCTCGGCCTCGAGGGCGACCCGGGGCTCGGTGTCACTGACCACGACCGAGCCGCCGTGCACCTTCTCGAGCGCGGAGACCAGGTCGACCGCGTCGATCGTCTTCGACAGGCAGCCCACGGCGCCCTTGTCGAGGGCCTCCTGCACCAGCTCCGGGTCCAGGTGCCAGGTGTAGATCACGACCTTGGAGTCGGTGTCGGCGATGACCTGCTCGACCGGTCCGGTGACGCGCTCGCGGCCGAAGGCGTCGTAGAGCAGCACGTCGACGTGGCTGTGCACGGGCAGCAGGCTGTCGAGCTCGACGACGCGGACCCGGTCGGCGTACGGAGCGAGCATCTTCTGCAGACCCGCCACGACCACCTCGTAGTCGTTCATGAGGGCGACGCGCACGGGCCTCTCGCCACCTGACATGGGCTCACCCTACCGAAGGGGTGTGACATTACACCCTTGAGTCTGTCCGAACCCGTCGACCGTGACCGAGGATCCGGTCCGGGGCGCCGGGCCCGGCCCGACAGCTGCGAACCATTCTGACGTCGTGGGTCGTCATCGGCGACACCATTGCGACATCTCTATGATGTCACTATGGTGCCCCTCGTGACGGCACCATCCTCGGACCCGACAACGACGCGCGGGTTGCTCCGCACCCATCGCGACCTGCGGCTCCTGCTCGCGGCGGGCCTGGTCACCATGACGGGCGACTGGATGCTCTCGGTCGGGCTCGTCTACACGGTGTACGACGTGACCGGCTCGACGCTCGCGTCCGCGGTCGCGCTGATGGCGGCCTTCGTGCCCCAGGTCGTCACCGGTCTGGTCGCGGGTGTGTTCGTCGACCGGTGGTCGCGGGCCCGCACGATGGTCGTGGGCAACGTACTGATGGCTGTCGGCATCACGCCCCTGCTGCTCGTGGACGGCGCGGACGACGTCTGGATCGTCTACGCCGTGCTCGCCGCCAACGCGGTGCTGGACGTGTTCGTGGCCACCGCCGACGCGGCGATGCTGCCGCTGGTCGTGCCCGGTGAGGGCCGGCTGACCGCGAACGCGCTGAACGGGCAGGTCGGCCACGTCGCCCGGCTCGTCGGCGGCGCGGTGGGTGGGGTCGTCGCGGCCACCGGCGGGCTCGGCGCGGTCGTCGTCGTGGATGCGGCGTCGTTCCTGCTGGCTGCGCTGCTGGTGCGGCTGATCCGGACGCCGACCAAGCCGCCCCGCGAGGCCGCCGAGGACGCGGCCACGGGTGCCGTGGCCGCCGTCCGCCGCGCGGCGGTCGAGTGGCGCGAGGGCGCGTCGACGGTGCGCCGCTCGCGCGTTCTCAAGGTGCTGCTCGCCTTCAGCCTGATCACCGCGGTCGGCGAGGGGATCATGGGCACCTTGTTCACGCCATACGTGAAGGACGTCCTGGAGGGCAACGCCGCCACGCTGGGGACCGTCTCGTCGGCGCAGGCCGTCGGCGGGATCCTCGGGGGCTTCGTCGCCGCGGCCGCCGGCCGCCGCTGG
>JAICRP010000155.1 GCA_025966445.1 Nocardioides sp. | reverse complement strand
TCCACTGCTGCCGGCGTCGGCGGCATCCTCGGGGCCATCGCCGCGCCCTGGATCATCGAGCGGATGCCGACCGGGACGCTCGTCGTCATCGTCGCCTGGAGCTTCGTGCCGCTCGTGGTACCGATGGTGCTGTCGAACAGCCCGGCGGTCGTCGGCGCCGCGATCTTCGTCGGCCTGCTGCTGAACCCGGCCGGGAACGCGGGCAGCGGTTCGTACCGGATCGCTCACACGCCCGCTCACCTCCAGGGCCGGGCGTCGTCCGCCTCGCAGTTCCTGTCGATGTCGGTGATGTGGGTGGCGCCGCTGCTCGGCGGCGCGCTGCTCTCGACCCTCGGTGGCCCGGAGGCCATCGCCGTCATCGGCGGCCTGGTCGCCCTGTCCGCGCTGATCCCCACGCTGAGTCGCAGCGTGCGTTCGGTTCCGCGCCCCGTCGTGTGGCAGGCCGACCTCGCCGAGGAGGCCGAACGTGAGCGCTCACTCGTCGGCGTGTGAGGCCAGCACGCTGGAGCGGATGTCGACCTTGAGCACCTTCCCGACCTTGGACCGGGGCAGGTCGCCCCACACCAGCACCTCCTTGGGCGCCTTCACCCCGCCGATCCGCTCGCGCACGAACGCCCGTACGTCGTCGGGGTCGGCCGACCGGCCGGCGTACGGCTGCACGACCGCGACCACCCGCTCGCCCCACTTGTCGTCGGGCACGCCGATGACGGCGCAGTCCTGGACGTCCGGGTGGGCGAGCAGCGCCTGCTCGACCTCGGTGGAGTACACGTTGAAGCCACCGCTGATGATCATGTCCTTGGCCCGGTCGACGATGTGCAGGAAGCCGTCGGCGTCCAGGAAGCCGATGTCGCCGGTGTGGTGCCAGCCGTGACGCCCGGCCTCCGCCGTGGCCTCGGCGTTCTTGTAGTAGCCCGCCATGACCAGCGATCCCCGCACGCCGATCTCGCCGCGCTCCCCACGGGGGACCTCGCGTCCGTCCTCGTCGAGGACGGCCACCTGCACCAGCGGGGCCGGCCGGCCCGCCGAGGACAGCCGTTCGCGGACCGGTGAGCCGTCGGCGTCGACGTGGTCGGCGGGCGGCATCATCGAGATCATCATCGGCGCCTCGGTCTGCCCGAACAGCTGCGCCATCACCGGCCCGATGCGCGTGAGCGCCTCCTCGAGGCGGGCCGCAGACATCGGGGCGGCGCCGTACCAGAAGCACTGGAGCGAGCTCAGGTCCGTCGTGTCGAGAGCCTCGTGGCCGAGGACCATGTAGATGAGCGTCGGTGGCAGGAACGTGTGCGTGACCTCGTGCCGCTCGACGAGCGCCAGGAAGCCGCCGACGTCGGGGGTCCGCATGATGACGACCTCGCCGCCCAGCGCGAGCACCGGGAAGCACAGCACGCCGGCGGCGTGGGTGAGGGGAGCCAGGGCGAGGTACGTCGGGCGGCCGCGGAACGGGTAGCCCATCAACGTCAGCGCCGTCATCGTCTCGAGGTTGGCGTTGGTGAGCATCACGCCCTTGGGGCGACCGGTCGTGCCGCCGGTGCCGACGATCATCGCCAGGTCGGCGACCCCGCTCTCGGCGACGGGGTTCGGCGCGTCCACCGGCACCCGGTCGACGGTCGCGTCGGCGTCGAGGAAGTCGTCCCACGTGAGCGCTCCCTCGACTGTGTCGTCGGGGCCGTCGAGGCAGACGAGGATCGCGAGCTTGGGCAGGTCCGGGGCGATGGCCGCGACGAGGGGCGCGAACGACTTCTGGAACAGCAGCGCGGTGCAGTCGAACAGGTCGAGGAGCTCGCGGTTCTCGGCCGCCTCGTTGCGCGGGTTGACCGGGCACCACACCGCCCCGGCCCGGGAGATCCCGAACACGCACGTGAACGACGTCGGGTCGTTGGCCGAGAGGATCGCCACCGACTGCCCTGGTGCGACTCCGCATCGCGCCAGGGCGTCGGCGACCCTCCGCGAGGTGTCCCGCACCTCGGCGTAGGTCTGGGTGTGCCCGTCCGTGGTCAGGCACGGTGCCTCGGGCCCGAGGGAGGCACCCTTGTCGAGGTAGTCGACCAGCCGCATCCTGTGCTCGCTCCCTCGACCGATGGTCAGCGCTGCACGGTCAGCTGCGGCTCCGCGACCAGACCGAACGCCCGCATCGCGCCCAGCAGCTCGCGGTGACCGAACGCCTGGCAGCCGCTCGCGAAGCCGGCCCGCCGCGGCTTCTGCTGGAGCAGCGAGTACGCGGCGTACGCCTGCAGCAGACCGGTCTGCTTGTAGTTGCTGTTGCCGTGGATGACGCAGTGCGCCCGCCCGAGAGGTCCGGAGGCGTGGACGGAGTCCAGCGACTTGTTGACGCGCGGGTTCTCGCGCGGCGGCATCTGGTTCATGACCTGGGCAGCCGTCGCGGTGAGGGCGGCGTAGCGGTCGTCGGGGTCCATGTCCTTGGTGGCATCGATGGCGGCCGCCACGATCTGTGGCACGCCGAGCATCAGCGGTTTGTTGAAGACCCCGCCGAGCACCTTGCAGTTGGCCACGCGCGGGTCGTTCTTGAACCAGACTGGGTGGGACGTACCGCCCCAGGGCAGCGCCAGCGCGAGCTCGTGCTGGCCGGGGATGGCCAGCTGGTACAGCCCGGCCTCCGGGTCCCACTCCTGGTAGGCGTTCTGCTCGAGGTAGTACGCCTTCGACAGCGCCGCGTTGACCAGGATCGTCAGCGTCGAGGCGATGGTCGGGCTACCGCCCCAGAACACCGCGATGTCGAGGGTGTCGAGGCCCGGGGTCTCGAGGCAGAGCTGGGCGGCGATCTCGCCGGTCGTGTACATCTGCGCGACGCCCGGTGACAGCAGCAGTCCCGCGGCCTCGAAGTCGGCGCCGTACTTCTCGTCGCAGGTGATCAGCCAGTCCTGCTCGCCGGTGGTGTCGAGGTAGTGAGCACCGGCGGCGAGGCAGGCCTCGACGACCTCGGGACCGTGGGTGGCGAACGGCCCCACGGTGTTGAGCACGACCGACGCTCCCTTGAACAGGTCGGTCAGGGCGGCGAGCTCGTGCTCGACGGCGACGACCTCGTAGTCAGCGGTCTCGATGCCGGCCACGTTGCTGGCCATCGAGGCGGTGAGCTTCTCCTCGCTGCGGCCGGCGGCGACGAACGGGACGTGGTACTCGCGCAGGTACTCGCAGATCAGCCGGCCGGTGTAGCCGGAGGCGCCGTAGACGACGACGGGCTTGTCGCTCATGCTCACATCCCCATTCCGCCGTCGACGGGCAGCCCGGCGCCCGTGATGAAGCGCGAGGCGTCCGAGGCCAGGAAGACGACTGCATCGGCCATGTCGTCGACGGCGCCGAGCCGGCCTGCGGGGGTCAGCTCGACCACGGCGCCGACTGCGGCTTCCGGGGATGCGAACAGGCCGAGCTCGGCGACGTCGTTGGCGAGCCCGGCACCCATCGCGGTGGGCACCAGTCCGGGGAAGATGCAGTTGACGCGGACGCCGTACCCGAGCTTGCCGGCCTCCATCGCGGCGACCTTGGTCATCCGCTCCACGGCCGACTTGGTGCCGGAGTAGATCCCGATGCCGGGGAAGGCGATGGTCGCGGCGACCGAGGCGATGTTGATGATGCTGCCGCCGTGGCCCCCCGTGTTGCCAGGCCCGCCGGGCCGCATGGCGCGCAGGCCGTGCTTGATGCCGAGCGCCGTGCCGAGGAAGTTGACGTCGAGCATCTTGCGGACCTGGTCGGCCTGGATCTCGGTGAACAGGCTGGTGATCTCGATGCCGGCGTTGTTGACCAGGATGTCGAGGCCGCCGAGGTGCTCGACCGCTTCGCCGATCGCGCTCTCCCAGCCGTCGTCGCTGGTCACGTCGAGGGCGACGAAGCCGTGCTCCTCACCCAGCCCCTTGGCGACCGCACGACCGGCCTCCTCCTGGAGGTCGGCGATCACCACGGTGGCGCCGGCGTCGGCCAGCGCGCGGGCCATCCCCTCCCCGAGCCCCTGGGCCCCTCCGGTGACCAGGGCCTTGCGGCCGGACAGTTCGAACACGCTCATGGCGACTCCTCGGGACGGTGTGACGGCGCTCACCACCCTGATCCTCCGCTTGACGGATGTCAAGAAAAATCTTGACGTATGTCAAGCAAGGCCTCCTGACCGCTACGATGTCCCGCGTGACCATGGTCGAAGGCGTCGTCGAGACCGCGCGCGGCACCCGCCGCACGCCCGCCGACAAGTACGACGAGCGACGGACCCAGCTGGCGATCTCCGCGCTCGCCACGCTCGGCGAGCTCGGCTACGCCAAGACGTCGCTGCGCGAGATCGCGCAGAACTCCGAGTTCTCCCACGGCGTCGTGCACTACTACTTCGCCGACAAGTTCGAGCTGATCACCCACTGCGTGCGCTACTACAAGGCGCAGTGCGTCACGCGGTACGACGGCCTGGTCGCCGAGTCCACGACCGCCGACGAGCTGCTGACCAGGTTCGGCGACAAGCTGGTCGAGACGCTCACGACCGAGGCCCCGATGCACCGCCTCTGGTACGACCTCCGCGCCCAGGCGCTGTTCGACGAGCAGTTCCAACCCGACGTGCTGATGATCGACGCCACCCTCCAGGACATGATCGGTCGCGTCGTCACCAGGTACGCCGAGCTCGCCGGCCGCGCCCTGTCCGTGGACGTCGCCACGACGTACGCCCTGCTCGACGGTGTGTTCGAGAAGGCCCTGCTCGCGCACCTGACCGGTGACGAGCACGCCTCCCGCGACCTGCACGCCCGCGTGTCGCAGGTGCTCCCCAAGCTGCTGGCCTGATCAGGACTCCGGGTCGTACCCGATCTCCCGGACCTCCTGAGCACACCGGCACGCGACGGCGATCTTCGCCGCCCACGCGAGCGCGTCCTCGCGCGAGGCCACCTCGATGATCGAGAACCCGCCCACCACGGCCTTGGTCTCCGGCGAGGGCCCGTCGACGATCGACCCGTCGGTCCCGACGATGCTCGCCCGCTGCCGCTCGATCCCGCCGCCCCAGATCCAGACCCCGGCCGCCTTCGCCTCTCGCACCACCGCGCGGGACGCCTCCCCCACCGCCGGCCAGTCCTCGTCGGGGATGTGGTCCATCGAGCCGTCGTCGAACGAGATCAGGTACCGCTGCATGTCGTCGCTCCTTCGTCGGGGCAGCCGTCAGTGGCCACCTCACGTACCGTCCACGAACGGATCCCGCCGGATCCGACAGGGTACGAGCTCAGTCCCAGCGACCCGCGCGGCCCTGCTTGGTCCGGCCGCGCCGCTTCTTCTCCGTGAGTCGGCGCTCCTGGGACCCGCGGGTCGGCTTCGTTGGGCGGCGCTTGCGGGGTGGCGGGGCCGCGGCCTCACGGAGCACGTCGGCCAGCCGCTGGCGAGCGGCCCGGCGGTTGGCCAGCTGGGTGCGGTGCTCGCTGGCCGCGATGGTGAGCACGCCGTCGACGAGGCGACCCTCGAGCCGGTCGAGCAGCCGGGCGCGGATCGTGGGGCCGATCTCGCTCGCGTTCGCCACGTCGTACGACAGCTCCACCCGGCTGTCCGCGGTGTTCACGCCCTGCCCTCCCGGCCCCCCCGACCGCGAGAACCTCTCCTTCAGCTCGCTGTCCCTGACGGTCAGCGACCGCGAGATGACCAGGTCGTCCACAGGTTCATTGTGGACGGCGGCGGCGTACTCCCGTGCGTTTGACCGGTCAACACGGGTCCGCCACCGGCCGAATGCACGGGACTACCCCAGCGCAGCGGGGAGAGTGCCCGTCCAGGCGGTACGGAGCTCGTCGAGGGGGATGGAGAAGGCGCCGTCGACGGTGAAGGCGTCGCCGCCGGTGGTGCCGAGGTGGCGGACGGGGACGCCGAGGGCGCCGGCCATCGCTTCCAGCGCGCCCTCGTCGCCGGGGCGGACCGTGACCAGGCACCGGGCGGCCGACTCCGAGAACAGGTCGATGAACGAGTCGTCCGAGCCGTTCACGGTCACGCCGACACCGTGGCGCAGGGCGGACTCCGCCAGCGCCTGGGACAGCCCGCCTTCCGACAGGTCGTGGGCGGAGGTCAGCAGCCCGACGGCGTCGTGGAGCAGCGAAGCGAGGGCCCGCTCCGCCTGGAGGTCGACCTCGGGCGGCAGGCCACCGAGGTGGCCGTGGACGACGTGCGCCCACTCCGATCCCGACAGCTCCGCTCGCGTCTCGCCGAGCAGGAACACGGACTCGCCCTCGGCGCCGAACGCGGAGGGCGTACGACGGCGGACGTCCTCCATCACACCGAGCACGGCCACGACCGGCGTCGGCAGGATGGCGGTCTCTCCGGTCTGGTTGTACAGCGACACGTTGCCGCCGGTGACCGGGATGCCGAGCTCGAGGCAGCCGTCCTTGAGGCCCCGGCAGGCCTCGGCGAACTGCCACATCACGGCCGGGTCCTCGGGCGAGCCGAAGTTGAGGCAGTCGCTGACCGCGATCGGCGAGGCGCCGCCGGTCGCCACGTTGCGGTAGGCCTCGGCGAGCGCCAGCTGCGTACCGGTGTACGGGTCGAGCTTGGCGAACCGCCCGTTGCAGTCGGTCGCGACCGACACACCGAGCCCGGTCTCCTCGTCGACGCGGATCATCCCGCTGTCGCTGGGCTGGGCGAGCACGGTGTCGCCGCGCACGTAGCGGTCGTACTGGTCGGTGATCCACGACTTGTCGCAGAGGTTCTCGCTCGCGACGAGCCGGAGCACCGTCTCGCGGAGCTCGTCGCCGTTCGCCGGCCGCGGCAACCCCTCGGCGCCGTCGCTCTGGAGGGCGTCCTGCCATTCCGGCCGCTCGAACGGACGGTGGTACGTCGGCCCGTCGTGGGCCACCGACCGCGGAGGTACGTCGACGACCTGCTCGCCGTGCCAGTCGATCCGCAGCCGGCCGGTGTCGGTGACCTCGCCGACGACCACGGCCTCGACGTCCCACTTGGCGCAGATCGCCATCAGCTGCTCGATGTCCTCGGGCTCGACGACGGCCATCATGCGCTCCTGCGACTCGCTCATCAGGATCTCCTCGGGTGCGAGCGAGGAGTCGCGCAGCGGCACCCGGTCGAGCTCGACCTGCATGCCGCCGTCGCCGGCGCTGGCCAGCTCGGACGTCGCGCACGAGAGCCCGGCGCCGCCGAGGTCCTGGATGCCGGTGACGATGCCGGCGGCGAACAGCTCGAGCGTGCACTCGATGAGCAGCTTCTCCATGAACGGGTCGCCGACCTGGACGCTGGGTCGCTTCGCGGGGCCGTCGGCCGCGAACGTCTCGGACGCCAGCACACTGACGCCGCCGATGCCGTCGCCGCCGGTACGTGCGCCGTACAGGACCACCTGGTTGCCGACGCCCGTCGCCTTGGCGAGGTGCAGGTCCTCGTGGCGCAGCACGCCGATGCTGAGCGCGTTGACCAACGGGTTGCCGAGGTAGCTCTCGTCGAAGACGACCTCGCCGCCGATGTTCGGCAGGCCGAGGCAGTTGCCGTACCCGCCCACGCCGGCCACGATCCCCGGCAGCACGCGATGGGTGTCGGGCTCGCCCAGCGGGCCGAAGCGCAGTGGGTCCATCACCGCGACCGGCCGGGCGCCCATGGCGAGGATGTCGCGGACGATG
>JAICRP010000070.1 GCA_025966445.1 Nocardioides sp. | reverse complement strand
TTCTCCGCCGCCCAATCGACCGGCTTGCTCGCCGGAGCCGCGCGTGGGTCGTGTGCCTGAGGCGGCTCCCCAGCGCTGCGAGGGGAACGCGACCGGGCAGGACCGGCGGATTTCACCGCTCGGCGCCGCGCCGGTAGCCTCCTCCGCGGAGGATTCGCCTAGTGGCCTATGGCGCTCGCTTGGAAAGCGGGTTGGGTTAACAGCCCTCAGGGGTTCGAATCCCCTATCCTCCGCCGATGGCCCAGGACGTCATACGACGTGGTCGCTCCGACGACCAGAACGTATGACGTCCCGGCGTCTGCGGGCCCGTACGGGTCAGGTCGGAGGCTCGGCGGCGGCTTGGTGCCGCGTCGTGCCCAGGACCAGGACGGCGGCCAGTGGGTAGAGGAGCACGGTGGCGGCGCCGGCGCCGATGAGCAGCGAGGCGTTGTCGTCGCTCATCTCGCCGGCCTTCACCGCGACCGCGGTGACGGCGACGATGATGGGCAGGCCCGTGGCCGCGTAGAAACCCACCACCGCGCTGTCCGGGGTGCCGAGGGTCGGTCGGTGGAACCGCGTGACGAGGAAGACCGGGAAGCCACGGACCGCCAGGATCAGCGCCACCACGATGACGAAAGCGCCGGGCCGCGAGGCGATCGCCTCCGGGTCGACGCCCATGCCCGAGGTCACGAAGAACAGCGGCACCAGCATGCCGAACGCCATGCCCTCGATCTTGCTCTCCAGCAGGTGGTTGCCCTCGGGGATCGCCATGCGGAGGATGAAGCCCGCCGCGAATGCCGCCAGCACGATGTCCAGCTCGAACACCCCGGCCACCGCGATCAGCGTCGCCAGCAGCAGCACCACCAGGCGGAGGGGGGTCTGCCCCGTCGTCTCCGCGCCGGCGTCGATCCGTCGCCGCAGGGCCGAGGTCTCGGGCCGCAGGCGCCGGGACAGCAGCGCGAGGCCGAGAGCCAGGAGCAGGAACGCAGCGAGAACCACCAGCGAGGCGAACGGGCCGCGCGTGCCGAGCAGCACGGCGATGGCGACGACGGGCCCGAGCTCGCCGTACGCGCCGTGGCGGAGCACCCGGATGCCGACGGGCGACCTCAGGAGCCCCTGGTCCTTGAGGATGGGGAGCAGAGTGCCGAGGGCAGTCGAGGTCAGCGCGATCGCGACCGCGATCTCGGCGTCCAGCACCTCGGTGACCCCGAGCAGCGCGACGACGCCGAGGGCCAGCAGCAGGCATCCCAGCCAGGTCAGCGCCGCGACTCCGCCGGCGCGGCCGGTGAGCTCCCGCAGCTCGACCTCGAACCCGGCGAGCAGGAAGAGGAACGCCAGGCCGAGCTCCCGCAGCAGGTCGATCGGCGCATCCATGGCCGCCAGCTCCAGGCCGTAGGGACCGATCACGATGCCCAGCGCGAGCAGGAGCACCACCTCGGACACCAACCTGCGCGGCACGAGGCCGGCAAGGAGCGGAGCCGCGACCGCGACGAGGGAGATCCAGAAGAGAGAGGTGACCGTCGCTTCCACGGGAGGCCTTCGAGAGAGTGGCAGGTGAAGGGAGACTAGCGGGCCGGGTCAGTCGCGACGCCGTGCCAGCACCGGCCGGAGCATCAGGGCGAGCACCAGGGCCGCGCCACCGAGGATCGAGGCCCACAGGGCGGTGTGCCGCAGCGAGGCGAGGGAGTCCGCCTCGGGTTCGGGGGCCCGGGCGCGCGGGCTCACGTCGCGCGCGGAGGTGGTGTCGGCGTACGCGCCGTCCTTCCCGGGTCGCAACGGCCGCGTCAGCGCCTCCAGCGGCTGGACGACGCCGTAGCCGGTCATCCGGGTCGGGTCGTCCATGGTGCCGGACGCGGTAGCGAACAGACGCGCCGTGAGCTGGGCGGGGTTGTCGTCCGGGTACCTGGTCATCAGCAGGGCGAGGACGCCGCTGACCTCCGCGGCGGCCCAGCTGGTGTTGATGTCCTGGAGCGTGCACGCGCTGCCGTTCACGGCGAGCACCACCGCACCGTACGTCGGCGCCGCCACGTCGGTGGCGGAGCTCGCGCCCACGTTGAGCTGGGGGTCAGTGCCCGCCGCCGCGCCACCCGCGGTGGCGTTCACGCCGATCACGTCGTCGAGGTAGCCCGCGGGGAACACGGCCCGGGCGACGTCCTCGCCCGGCACCGCCGATGGGAAGGCCTCCATCGGGCCGGCCGCTCCGCGGTTCCCGGTCTCGGCGACCACCAGGACCCCCGCGTCGCGGACCGCCTGCACAGCCGCGGCCAGCTCGTCGTCGGGTGGGACGGACAGGGACACGTTGGCGATCCGGATGCCTTGCTGCTGCGCGTTGGCCGCGACCCACCGGAGCCCGGCGGCCAGGGAGCCGGGCGTCAGCAGCTCGCCTTCGTGGGACTCGGGGTCGAGGGTGTCGTAGACCCGCACGTCCACGATGCCGGCCGCCGGTGCGATGCCCACCAGCCCACCGTCGCCGCGTGGCCGACCGGCGATCAGCGACGCGACGGCCGTGCCGTGCGGGTCGACGATCTCGCCGCCGCGGCTGACGACGGTCCCGCCGACGACGTCGACCCCGTCACCCTGACGCGACACTCCGGAGTCGAGGACGGCGACGTTGACGCCCGCCCCCGCGCGGGCTGCCCCACCCACCAGGTCCTGCGCCTGGGCGATCCGCAGCCGGCCGAGCGGGGCACTCGGGTCGGTGGTGGTGACGACCTCGTCGCCCACGTCGTCGCAGAGCACGCTGTCGAGCGCGCGCACCGGCGCGGCGTTCGCCGGCACGGGCGGGAGGGTGGGGACCGTCACCGCCGCCAGCACGGCGACGGGCGCGAGCCGGCGGGCTACTCGCACGGCTTCCCGCCGGCGCGCACCGGGGGGCACAAGGCGTCGGAGACCGACAGGTTGACGCCCCGGTCGAAGAGCTCGACCCACGGGTCGGGCACCACGGGTGGGTCGACGTCGGCGAACCCGAGGTTGGCCGCCACGTCGGGCCCGACCAGCGGATAGGCCAGGCCGTTGCTGTCGACGAGGTACGGCGAGCCGTCGTCGGTGTCGGACCAGCCACCGGAGAGCACGTGCGCGCCGCCCGCGGGTGTCACGGACACGGCGCTCTGCTGGAGCGGCACGCCGGCCGAGGACGCCGACGAGGTCGGCGCGACGCCGAGGGCGACCACGGGTACCCGGCCGGGATCGGTCTCGAGCTCGGCGCAGTACTCCCCGCGGACCTGTGCCAGCGTCGACTCCGGCCAGTGCGCGCTCCGGTCGGGTGGCAGCCGGGCCACCCCGATGCGGTCGGCCTCGAGCTCGCGCACCGGCCGCCCGTCGATCGTGCTGTTGCGCAGCACCGCCAGCGAGAAGGCGTCGAGCGGCCGCGGACCCTCCTCGGCGAGCACGACGCTCTCGCCGGGAGTGGTGACGATGTCGCCGACGCGGGCCTGGCTGGGCAGGCCGGACGAGGCGCCGCCGTACGACAGCGGCCCACCCGCCCCGTCGATCCCGAACGTCGACCACTCCAGCGAGCCGCCGACCGGCCACAGCGACAGCCAGTCGGTCGTCACCTTCGCCGCGTCGGCCCCGACGCTCAGTCCCAGGTCGCGCAGCAGGTTGTCCTGGGTGCCGGGGTCGGCGGGCAGCTCGTAGGTGTAGGCGCTGGGCTGCTCGCCACGCCCCGAGGCCGCCTGGGCGATGACGTAGCGGACCCCGCGGCTCTCCACGAGGAACCCGGCCCCGGGTGCCGAGGAAACCCCGGGACGCGCGGCCAGGGTCAGCTGCAGCCCGGACTCCGCGCTCGTGCAGGCGGTCCAACCCGACTGCGCCAGCGCCTGCGGCTCGGGCACATTGGCCGGCGCGTTGAGGATGCCGATCGGCTCACCGATCCGCTCGGCGGTGATGGCGTCCTCGGAGACGTACGTCGGCTCGGACTCCGACCCCAGGATGAGCCGGGCCGAGGTGACGTTGACGACCGGCCGGATCACCAGGCCGCCGTCCTCGGGGGTGCTGACGAGGTACGGCTGCCCGCGCTCCTTCGAGATCACCAGGCCGGGCTGCTTCCAGTCGGCCTCGTCCCGGCCGAAGACCAGCCCGGTGACGGCGCCGCCGGCGACGACGAGCAGCGCCAGGGCGAGGCCGCCGACCAACGCCCGGCCGGGCCGCGCGGGCTCGACCTCGCGGCCTCCCGGGGCGCCGGACACGAACGCCGTGATCAGCCGGCGCCGGCTGAACTGGTGCGCCTCGACCAGGTCGCGCTTGGTGGCCATCGGTCAGGTACCCCGTCAGCCCTGGACGGCGTCGAGCAGGCCGGTCGCCACCACGAGCAGCGGCAGCAAGGAAAGCAGCGCGATGGTCTCGGCGACGTCGCCGAGCCGGCCGCGACGCACCGACGGCGAGGTGGGCAGCAACGTCGTGGCCAGCAGCACCGCCCCGGTCGCGGCCAGCGCGACGGCGGCCACCGGCCGCCAGTCGGGGTGCAGCCAGAGGACGGCGACGCCGACCGTCAGCAGGCCCAGCACCCCCGACACCAGCCCGACGAGCACCTCGGCCCCGGTCCGGTACTGCCGCGTGCGCAGCATCACGACCAGGCAGCACATCACCGCCAGGACCGTGCCGCTGACGCCGAGCGAGACGGCCAGCGGGGCGACGAGCACGAGCAGCAGGCCGACCGTGGCGGAGACCCCGACGAGGATCTCGTGCGCCGTCCGCGCGTCGGCGCCGACCTGCTCGGGGTCGATGTCGTCGGGATCGGCGGTGATGTCGGCGACGCTGAACAGCTGGTCGACGGTGGTGCCGGTCGCACCCAGCGCGAGCCACGGGAAGACGCTGCCGACGATGACGACGAAGACGAGGGTGGAGGTCAGCACGCCCGCCGCGTCGAGGTCGAGCTGCTCGGTGGCGAGGCCGGCCGCGACGAAGATCGCCCCGACCACGATGGGCGGGATGACGAGGGTGCGGCCCTCCCCCAGGCCGACCAGGGCCGCGAGCCCGGCCACCATGGCGGCACCGCCCGCCGCTGCCAGCGGATAGCCGAAGAGCTCGTCGTACCCCTCGCTCGGCAGGGCCCACATGAGTCCGGCCACGGCGGCGTACCCGGTCCCCATCCACGCCACGGCCACCGCGGCGTCCGGCTCGTCCTGCCCGCGGCTCAGCACGATCGCTCCGACGACCAGGGCCACGGCGATCAGTGCCGCGGCGGCCACCGCGACCGCCGACTCGTGCTGGATCAGCAGCGCGAGCGCGCCCAGGGCCATCAGCAGGCCCGCGGCCGAGAGGGCAGTACGTCGTCCGGTCTCCGGCGACCACGGCTTGAGGTCGCGCTCGACCACGTCGGCCATCGCCTCGACGACGTCGTCGTAGACGCGGGGCGCCGGGTCGGCCACACCGGCGGCAACGGTGATGACGCCGCCGTCCTCGACACCCTGGATGGTCAGGCCTGCGTCGGAGGTCAGCTCACGGCCGTCGACGGTCACGAGGCGGTAGCCGCCGTAGACCGTGGTGGCGTCGAGCAGCCCGACGCTCCGGGCCAGCTCGGGCACGAGCTCGGCGACCGGCACGGCTCCCGGCAGGACCAGGTCGACGCGGCGGGTGCCGGACGCGACCGTGACCCGGACCAGGCCCGAGGCAAGGCCGGCCGGGCCGGATGGACCACCCGGGCTGGTTGGACCCGGTGGGCCGGCCGTGGGCGCCTGGCTCATCCGACCTCCTGGCTCGTGCTGGCCCGATGCTGCCCGGCCCGTCGCTGCGGGGCCCGAGGGTGGTGGGCCGAGTCGGCAGTCAGTCAATCACTCCGGTGCTCGCACCCTCGTCGTCGATCCAGTCGTTGTCTTCGTCGAACAGCTCGACCGTGGCGGGCTTGCGCTTCTTCTTGTCCTTGTCCTTGCCGCGACCTGCGCCCGCTCCCACGCCGCCGCTGCCGCGGCCACCCGCCGCGCCTCGGGACCCGCCGCGACCCGTGGCTCGACCGGACGCCGCACCACCGGCGGCGGTGCCACCGGTGCGCGCGCCGAGCGAACCCTTGGCCGAGCCGGCCGTACGCGGGGAGGCGCCGAGGGTGCCGCCGCTGCGCAGCCCACCCGAGGCGGCCGCCGCGCCCGCGGCCCGGATGCCGGCGCCGAGGCCACCCAGCGCACCGATCCCGGCGGCGCCGCCGATCGCGTAGCCGCTGAGCGAGCCCGGCGCGACGGCGGGGGTCGGTGCGGTGTCGCCGGTCGACGGCGTGCCGGGGGTGTCCGGGGTGGAGCCGGGGTAGGGATCGAAACCGGCGCCGGGGCCCGGCGTGCCCGGGTGGAACGGCGTCGGGTGGTAGCCACCGCCCGGCGGGACCGGCTCGGGGGTCGGGATGTGCGGACCCGGCGGCACCGGGGTCGGCGTCGGGGTCGGCGTGGGCGTGGGGATCGTGGGCGTCGGTGTCGGGTCGTCAGGCCACTCGTCCACCCAGGTGATGTCGGGGACCGTGGGGTCGGTGGGTGTGGTGGTGGCCACCATGGGCGCGGTCGGCATGATCGGGCCGGTGCCACCCCCGCCGCCTCCACCGCCGCCACCGCCGCCCGAGGTCTGGTCGTCCGGGATCTTCTCCATCACGGCGATGGCGTCCTGCCACGCGGTCTCGACCTTGTCGGCGTGCTCCTGCGACTTCGTCTCGCGGGCGTCGGCCCACGAGTTGTACAGCTTCATCTGACCGACGTAGACCTTCAGGTCGTGCATCTCGTCGGCCTCGTCGGTCGGCGGCTCACCGTTGCCGAACTCCGGCTTGTCGCGCTGGTCGCCGTCCATCTCGGCGACCGCGGCCTGCGCCTGGCGGGTGACCAGCACGGCGTGCCGCAGGGCCCGGTGGATCTCCTGGATGTCGTCGGCGCGCTCGTTGACCTTCTCGCCGACTGCCTTGAAGGCCGCGAGGGCACTCGCGACCGTCTCCTGGCCGAGGTTCTCGCTGACCGGCGTCGACACGGCGATCAGCGCGGCCCCCACGTCGTGCAAGCGGTCGCGGGCGTCGGTCCACTGCTGGAGCTCCCTGTCGATCGCGGCCTCGAGCTGGGCGCCGGCGATCAGGTTCCGCAGCCGGAGCTCCTGGCTACCCGCCATAGGACTCACCCCCGTGGTGCTTGCCCCCGTGACCCAGGTGGGGGTCGTAGTCGTTGAGGTCGGTGTTGCTGGCCTGGAGCGTCAGGGCCCGCAGCAGCAGCTCGCCGCCGATGTCGTCGTCGGTCGTGGTCACCGACTTCGCCGCCGCGTCGATGCCGCTGGCGAACTGGCCGAGATCGGCGGCCACGTTGTCGAGCGAGCGCGCCATGATGCCGTAGACCCGGCGGTGCTGCTGGCTCATCGTCTGGCCGAGCGGCGAGGTGCCGAAACGTCCCTCCGCCTGCTGGTCCTCCTGGAGGCCGTGCTCGTCGAGGAAGTCTTGCGCCGCGGCCAGCTTCTTGACCGCCTTGTCGATCTCGTCCTGGGACAGCTCGATTCCCTCGGTCTTCGCAGCCGCCGCGAGCTTGGTGATCAGGGCACTGAAGTCCAGGAAAGCCATCGGGTGCTCCCTTGCGATGCTCGTCGATGTCCAGGGTGGCTGGGGTGGTCGTGCCGACT
Source organism: Nocardioides sp. (assembly GCA_025966445.1). Classification (GTDB taxonomy): domain Bacteria; phylum Actinomycetota; class Actinomycetes; order Propionibacteriales; family Nocardioidaceae; genus Nocardioides. The sequence goes on along the minus strand of JAICRP010000070.1, from coordinate 4,847 downwards.
GGGACCGGCAGCGTTCTGCCGGTCCCAGGTGCTCAGCTGGCGGTGACGCCTCCCACGGTGTCTCAGGCCTTGGGGATGCCCTGGAAGAGGCCGGCGTTGTTGAGGTCGGTCTTGTGGTACTCGGCGTTGGCGTTGCCGACCCCGGTCGCGGCGTCCTGCAGGTGCTGGATCATCGCGAAGAGCGAGTTGTCCCACTGCTGCTTGGCCGGCACGTAGGACGCCTTGGCCTGGCCGCCCCACTGCATCACGTCGTTGTGGATGTCCTGGTCGAGGGCGTCGAGGACGCCCTTGATCTCCTTGGCCTTGGCCACCATGTCCTGGGCGGCCAGCTCGAGGGCCTTGTGGTTGACGGAAATCATGTCGAAGGTCTCTCTTTCTCGGGTCTGGTCTGCTGACCGGTGGCTACTGGTTGAGGTTCTTGTTCATCGCGAACATGTTGGCGGCCTGCGTGGAGTCCTGTTCCGTCGAGGTCTTCTGCGTCTGCGTGAGGGAGTCCTCGAACGACTGCAGGAGACCGGCGATCTTCTCCTGGCGGCCCTGCCACTCGATCATCAGCTTGCCGAAGGCCGCGCCGCCCTCGCCCATCCAGTCCCTGTTCATGTTCGCGAGCTGGGTCTCCAGCTCCTTGGACTTCTTCTTGAACTCGCTCTGCGCGAAGTTGATCCGCTCGCCGATGCGGATGACGCCATCGCGATCGATGTCCATCACGTTCGGGTCTTCGGCTGCCATGGGACTCCTCCTCTTGATCCGCCCGAGCGACCGGTGAGGTCCCCGAGTTGTGCCGCTGTCAGTGGTTCCCGATCCCTTTCGCCATCCGAGTGCGGACCAGTTCGATCGGGACATCCGCTGTCTACCCTGGGCGCTCGCGGCTAAACATCACGAAGTCGATTCCCACAGGATGCGGAAGACGCCGGAGGAGACGACGACCGCGGCCAGCGCGAACGAGAAGCAGAGGCCCTCGGCCACCTCGGCCCGCCGCGACCACCAGGCCGAGCGCCAACCCCGACCGGTCGCGACGGCGACCGCCACCATCACGCCGGCCAGCGCGACGGCGACGACGGCCACCCCCAGCCACTGCCCGTCGCTCAGCACCGGTACCAGCGCCCAGGTCAGGACGACCCAGCACGCCAGCCCCGCCAGCCGCAGCAGCTGTCGGGCGGCCGCGTGCCGATAGCTGCGGGCACCGAGGAGCAGCCCCCCACCGGCGAGGAAGACCAGCGCCCGCGCGCCGAGGCGGTCGATGGGCAGGTCCGCCGAGACCAGCAGCAACGGTGCCGACACGCTCGCAACGGCGAGGATCGCGGCCGCCGCCGCCGTGACGATCGTCGACCCCCGGGTCGCCACGGCGACGACGGCGGCCTCGGGCACGACGACCCGGCCGCGTCGGCTGCGCGGCCGGTCGCGTGCGGACCACGCCGTGATGGCCAGGCGGTCCATGTCGATGAGGTAGTTGTCGGGCACGTCGATGGCGATGGCCGGCACGACGCGCGCGGCCAGCATCGCCAGCACGAGCAGCACCGACCAGGTCGCCCGCGGCGGCAGGTCGGCCAGGGTGGCCAGCCCGGTCAGCACGAACAGCCCGGCACCCGTGACGATCCAGACCCGGGCCGCCGCGTCCGTTCCGCTGTCGAGCGCCCGCGCGACGGCCGCCGTGACGGCCGCAGCGAGCCCGGCGATGCCGAGCACGACCGGGAGCTTCTCCTGGTCGGCCTCCCCGACGAGCGCGAAGGCGGCCGCCCCTGCGAACGCCGGTGCCGTCAACGCGCGCACGTGGCGTTGGACACCGATCGGCAGCACGCCCACGACGGCTCCGAGCAGCAACAGGTCGACGGTCACCGAGTGCCAGCGTGAGGAGTCGGTGACGGCCGCGCACCAGCCGGCCAGCACCGCCATCCCCGACGCCACTCCCAGCACCAGCCCCGAGACCGGTCCCCCACCCCGGTTCGTCAGCGGTGCCGAGGGTCCGCGCCACCGGGACCTCGCTGACGAGTCGGTGGGTGACCGGTGCAGGGTCGTGCTGGCGACGAGGACGTCGCCGCTGTCGACGCCGCCGTCGACGAGCGGGAGGTCGGCGGCCAGCGGCTGGCCCAGCTGGGTGGAGATGAGCGGGATCGAACCGAGGCCCGCCTGGGCGGCGTACTCGCGCGCGACGTCCGTGGCGGCGGCGCCGGGCGGGACGAGCAGGTCGATCGAGCCGAGAGGACCGTGCACGGTCAGCGCGAGGTGGTGACCCTCCCTGCCTCGGCTCCCGACGCGCCTCGCCATGTCGGGCAGGCTAGTCGCTCTCTATCATCGAGCGACGCGCACGACGGTTGAGCAGCCGGCCGCGCGGGCACCATCCGGTCACCGACTCTTGGGCAAGGGGGCTCCGTGAGCACGACGCTTCGTGGTGGGCGGCTGGACCGGCCGGAGATGCCCACCGGCGAGATCGTGCTCCAGGCGCCACCCCAGCTCGAGCAGCACGAGGGCGCCAGCGGCGTCCTGATGAACGCCATCCCGATGCTCGGCAGTCTCGGCTCGATCGTGCTGGTCGCCAGCATCGGAGGCGCGGCCGGAGGTGGCCGCAGCTACCTCGCCGGCGGCATGGTCCGGTTCGCCACGGTCGGGTTCATCGTCGTGCAGATCGACCGGCAGCGGAAGCAGCGCGCGCAGCAGGTGACGGGGTCGCGCACCGAGTACCTGCGGTACCTCGCCAACGTCCGGAAGGTCGCCCGCGAGGCCGCCGACCAGCAGCGCCGCGCCCTGACCTGGCAGCACCCGGCGCCGTCGGCCCTGCCGTCGCTGGCCGAGGAGCGGTCCCGCGTCTGGGAGCACCACTCCTCGGACCCGCACTTCCTGCACGTCCGGTACGGCCTCTGCGCGCAGCCGCTCGCGCTCGACCTGGTCGCTCCCGAGACGACCGTCGTCGACCAGGTCGACCCGGCCGCCGCCTCGGCCCTGCACCGGCTGCTGGTCGTGCACCGGCTGCTGCCGAACCTGCCCGCGTCGATCGACATGCGGGCGTTCGACCGGATCGAGGTCTGCGGACCGGAGGAGGAGGCGCGCTCGCTCGCGCGAGCGATGATCTGCAGCGCGGCGGCGTTCCAGTCGCCCGAGAACCTCGAGATCGCCGTGCTGGCCTCGGAGCAGAACCTCGCCCACTGGGACTGGATGAAGTGGTTGCCGCACTCGCTGTCCACGCAGCAGTCCGACGCCGTCGGGCCGATGCGCATGGTGTCGACGTCGCTCACCGACCTGGCCGCGCTGCTGCCGCCCGACCTCAGCGAGCGGCCGCGCTTCGGCGCGGACGAGCGGCCGGCCACGCCGCACCTGCTGTTCGTGGTCGACGGCGGCCTCCTGCCTCCCGGCAACCACGTCGTCCCTCCCGACGGCCTCCACGGCGTCACGGTGCTCGACCTGCCGGCGCGCTGGGACGAGATGGACGACGCGTCGTGCCTGCGGCTGCTGTTCGAGTCCGACGAGCCGGTGGAGGAGGGGCGCTTCCCGCTGAGCGCGCTGCGCCTGCGCGAGCACCCCGTACGCGCGCTTGCCGACCAGTGCGACCCGGCGACGGCCGAGGCGTTCGCCCGCCGGCTGACCCCGCTGCACACCGTCACCGCGGGCGTCACCGACACCGCGAGCGGCGAGATCGCCGGACCGATGGACTTCATGGACCTGCTCGGCCTCGGCGACGTGCACGGCTTCGACCCCGCGCTGGCCTGGCGCCAGCGCCCTGCCCGCGACCGGCTGCGTGTCCCCATCGGGCTCGGCGACGGCGGCAACGTCATCAACCTCGACATCAAGGAGTCCGCCCAGCAGGGCATGGGCCCGCACGGGCTGGTCATCGGCGCGACCGGGTCCGGGAAGTCGGAGTTCCTGCGCACGCTGGTGCTCGGCCTCGCCCTGACCCACTCCCCCGAGCAGCTCAACATGGTGCTGGTCGACTTCAAGGGCGGCGCGACGTTCGCCGGGATGTCGCAGATGCCGCACGTCTCCGCGGTGATCACCAACCTGGCCCAGGAGCTCACCCTCGTCGACCGCATGCAGGACGCCCTCTCTGGCGAGATGGTCCGCCGCCAGGAGCTGCTCCGCGACGCCGGCAACTACGCGTCGATCCGCGACTACGAGAAGGCCCGGGCGGCCGGCGAGGCGCTCGAGCCGCTGCCGTCGCTGTTCATCGTGGTCGACGAGTTCTCCGAGATGCTGTCGGCCAAGCCGGAGTTCATCGACCTCTTCGTCGCGATCGGCCGGCTCGGCCGGTCGCTCGGTCTGCACCTGCTGCTCGCCTCGCAACGGCTCGAGGAGGGCCGGCTGCGCGGCCTGGAGTCGCACCTGTCCTACCGCGTCGGCCTGCGTACGTTCAGCGCCGCCGAGTCACGCGGCGTGCTCGGCGTGCCGGACGCCTACGAGCTGCCGCCCGTTCCCGGTCTGGGTTTCCTCAAGCCCGACCAGTCGACGCTCCTGCGCTTCAAGGCGGCCTACGTCTCCGGGCCGCCGACCCCACGGACGCCCGTACGCCGCGAGGAGGGCGGCGTGCTGCGCGGCATCCTGCCGTTCACCATCTCCGAGGTGCTGACGCTCGAGCCGCCGCGGACGGACGAGGAACCCGTGCCCGTCGCCGAGCCCCCGCAGGGTGAGCAGGACTCGCTGCTCGACGTCGCCGTCGACCGCATGGAGGGCCATGGACCGGCGGCGCACCAGGTCTGGCTGCCGCCGCTGGACGTGCCCGACACCCTCGACGTCCTGATGCCCGACCTCGTCGAGGACCCCGAGCTCGGCCTGGTCTCGCCGGAGTGGCGCCGGCTCGGCGGGCTGGTGATGCCGATCGGCACCGTCGACCGCCCCCGCGAGCAGCGCCGCGACACCCT
>JAICRP010000268.1 GCA_025966445.1 Nocardioides sp. | reverse complement strand
TCGACGGGCGCAAGATCTACATCTCCGGGGTCGACGAGGCCGACAACGTCCTCGTGGTGGCCCGGACTGAAGACGCCAGGACGGGCAAGCTCAAGCCCTGCCTGTTCGTGGTGCCGACGGACGCGGCAGGCTTCGAGGCGCGGCCGATCGCGATGGAGATCGTCAGCCCCGAGCAGCAGTTCCAGGTGTTCATCGACGACCTGCGCCTGCCCTCGGACTCGCTCGTCGGCGACGAGGACGCCGGGCTCGTGCAGCTCTTCGCGGGTCTCAACCCCGAACGGATCATGGCGGCGTCGTTCTCCACCGGCCTGGCGCGGTTCGCCCTCGGCAAGGCGGCGGCGTACGCCAAGGAACGCACCGTGTTCCAGGGACCGATCGGCGGTCACCAGGCCATCGCCCACCCACTGGCGATGTCCCACATCGAGATCGAGATGGCCCGGTTGATGACCCAGAAGGCCGCCGCGCTGTACGACGCCGGCGACGACATGGGTGCGGGCGAGGCGGCCAACATGGCCAAGTACGCCGCGGCGGAGGCCGCCTGCGACGCCGCCGACCGCGCGGTGCAGACCCACGGCGGCAACGGCATCACCCAGGAGTACGGCATGGCCGGCCTCCTCGTCGCCACCCGCGCCGGCCGGATCGCCCCTGTCAGTCGCGAGATGATCCTCAACTTCGTCGCCATGCACTCCCTCGGCCTGCCCAAGTCCTACTGAGGGCCGCGGGACGAACGGCTCCGTCAGGTGCGCGGCCGCCAGATCGGCGCCTCGCCTCCGTGCCTCGGCGAACACCCGCGCCCGGGTGGCCGCCGCTGCCGACCGTCCTCATCGCAGCGGCACGAAGCGGTAGGAACCGTGGTGGGTCTCGGTCGTCTCGTCGCCGTCTCGCGTCACGAGGGTCATCGTGCCCCGGACCGGGATCACCAGGCGACCCCCGTCGCCGAGCTGGTCGACCAGCTGCTGCGGCAGGGTGGCCGGCTCGGCCGAGACCAGGATCCGGTCGTACGGCGCGTGGTCCGGCACCCCGAGCACACCCGGAGTCGCGGCCCGGATCGTGGCCCAGGGCTGACCGGTCCTCGCCAGGTTCTCGGACCCGAACCTCACCAGCGACGGCTCGAGCTCGACCCCGAGCACCGACCCGGTCGGCCCGACCAGGTGGGCCAGCAGGGCGGTGGTCCAGCCGGAGCCCGACCCGACGTCCAGCACGGACTGTCCGGGCGCGACGTCCAGCAGACGCAGCATGTTGGCCACGGTGCGGGGCTGCGAGTTGGTCTGTCCCTCGCCGATCGGGAGCGGACCGTCGTACGTCGCCCGCCGTCGTTCGCCTCGCCGGAGGAAGCCCTCCCGTGGGATGGCGTCGAAGGCCGCGGCCACCGCGTCCATGATCCGAGCCAACACCGATTCGTCTGCGGGCGCCAGCGAGGAAAGTCGCAGCGATTCGCAGACGAATCGGTGTCAGCCGCGGCCGAGAGCGTCGAGGGCGGCCATCTGATCGGGGGAGAGCTCGAAGCCACCGACGTCGGCGTTGGACCGCACCCGGTCGGCCTTCGAGGAGCGGGGGATGACGACGACGTCGTGCTGGACGTGCCAGCGGACCAGCACCTGGGCGGGGGTCCGGCCGACCTCGTCGGCGACCCGGGTGACGACGGGGTCCCGCAGCGAGCCGCCCTTGAGCGCGCTGTACCCCTCGAGGACCACGCCGCGCGAGGCGTGGCCGTCGGCGACCCGGGCGTCGTACAGGGACGGACGCCACTCGATCTGGTTGACCGCGGGCAGCACGCCCGTGGCCTCGTGGACCCGGTCGACCTGGCCGAGCGAGAAGTTGCTGACCCCGATGTCGCGCGCCTGCCCGGCGGACTGCGCGGCGGTGAGGCCGTCGGAGAGCATCACCCGGCAGAAGGGGCAGCCGACCGCGATCTGCTCCGCGCCCGTGCCCACCGCCTCGGTCGTGCGGTTGACGTTGATGCGCTCACCGATGTTCTCCTCCATCCACATGCGGGCACCGCCGGCGCCGCAGCAGAAGGAGCGCTCGCTGTTGCGCTCCATCTCCTTGAACTCGGTGGAGGGGATGACCGAGAGCAGCTCGCGTGGCGGCGTGTAGACCTGGTTGTGGCGACCCACGTAGCAGGGGTCGTGGTAGGTCAGCGTCCGCTTCGGGCCGTCGCTGGGGGCCACCGGCGTGAGCCGCCCCTCCCGCACCAGCGAGTTGAG
>JAICRP010000252.1 GCA_025966445.1 Nocardioides sp. | reverse complement strand
GACCGTGCTCCAGGCCTGGCCGGCCGGGGCCATCGCGACGGTGTCCTGGTGGGGCTCGTCGGCGAGCTCGCCGGTGAAGTGCACGACGCTGTGCCCCTGCGCGTGCGGCGCCTCCGGGAGGTACGACGTGCGGGTCATGCCGAGCGGCTCCAGCAGCTCCCCGACCACGACGTCCCACCACGGTGCGCCGCGGAGCCGGGCCACCGCCTCACCGAGCATCGCGAAACCCAGGTTGCTGTAGTGGTAGTACTCGCCCGCGCCGGCCACCCGGCCGGTGCCGTCGTTGGCGGAGAGCAACGCGTCCACGGCCACGCCGGGTGAGCGTTCCCACCACGAGCCGACCGGTTCGCTCTGCATCCCGGAGGAGTGCGCGAGCAGGGAGCCGATGGTCGCCTCGGCGTACCCGGACTCGGGGAGGAACCTCCCGATCGGGTCGTCGAGCGACAGCAACCCCTCGTCGCGCACCCGCATCACGAGCACGGCGACGAGTGTCTTCGTGATCGAGCCGATCCGGTACTGCGTGTCCGCGGGATCCCCGGGGACGTCGCCGGCGCCGCCCACCCACGAATCGCTGCCCGCGGTGGAGACGCCGGCCACGATCGACGGGAGCCGGGCGTGGCCCTGGATGCGCTCCAGACGGGTCTGCAGGTCGCTCATTCAGCGAACGCCTCGATCGGCGGGCACGAGCAGACGAGGTTGCGGTCGCCGTACGCCTGGTCGATGCGGGCGACGGGCGGCCAGTACTTGTCGGGGTCCTGGCCGGCCGGGAACACGCCGAGCTCGCGCTCGTAAGGCCGCTCCCACTTCTCGACGAGGGCACGCGTGGTGTGCGGGGCGTTGCGCAGCGGGGAGTCCTCGGGGCTCCACTCCCCCGCACCTACCCGGTCGATCTCCGCCTTGATCGCGATCATCGCGTCGCAGAAGCGGTCGATCTCGCCCAGGTCCTCGGACTCGGTCGGCTCGACCATCAGCGTGCCCGCGACCGGGAACGACATGGTCGGCGCGTGGAAGCCGTAGTCGACGAGCCGCTTCGCGACGTCGTCCACGCTGACGCCCGTGTCCTTGGTGAGGCCGCGGACGTCGAGGATGCACTCGTGGGCGACGAGACCGTCCTGGCCCTGGTAGAGCACGGGGTAGTGCTCGCCCAGCCGGGCGGCCACGTAGTTGGCCGCGAGCACCGCGCTGGCCGTGGCCCGGGTCAGTCCCTCGGCGCCCATCAGCCGGACGTACGCCCACGAGATCGGCAGGATGCCCGCCGAGCCGTACGGCGCCGCGCTGATCGGGCCGATCCCCTCGCGCTTGGCCGGCTCGGGGTGCATCGGGTGCGAGGGCAGGTACGGCGCGAGGTGCTCGCGCACGCCCACCGGGCCGACACCCGGGCCACCGCCACCGTGCGGGATGCAGAACGTCTTGTGCAGGTTGAGGTGCGACACGTCGCCACCGAACTTGCCGGGCCGCGCGTAGCCGAGCAGCGCGTTGAGGTTGGCGCCGTCGACGTAGACCTGGCCGCCGTGCTCGTGCACGATCTCGCACAGCTCGGAGATGGTGTCCTCGTAGACGCCGTGCGTCGAGGGGTACGTCACCATGATCGCGGCCAGGTCGTCGCGGTGCGTCTCGCACTGGGCGCGCAGGTCCTCGAGGTCGACCGAGCCGTCCGCGGCCGCCTTGACCACGACGACCTTCATGCCGGCCATCACCGCAGACGCGGCGTTCGTGCCGTGCGCCGACGACGGGATCAGGCAGACGTTGCGGGCCTCGCCACCGTTGGCCCGGTGGTAGCCCCGGATCGCCAGCAGCCCGGCCAGCTCGCCCTGCGAGCCGGCGTTCGGCTGGATCGAGACCCGGTCGTAGCCCGTCACCTCGGCCAGCCATCCCTCGAGGTCGCCGACGAGCTGCTGGTACCCCAGCGTGTCCTCGGCCGGCGCGAACGGGTGCAGGTCGGCGAACCCCGGCAGCGACACCGGCTCCATCTCGGTGGTGGCGTTGAGCTTCATGGTGCACGAACCGAGCGGGATCATGCCGCGGTCGAGCGCGTAGTCCCGCGCGCTGAGCCGCCGCAGGTAGCGCAGCATCTGCGTCTCGGTGCGATGGCTCGAGAAGACCTCGTGGGTCAGGTACGGCGTCTCGCGGCGCAGGCCCTCCGGCAGGGCGTCACCGGTGGCGGCGTCGAGGGCGTCGAGGTCCGCGGTCACGCCGAAGGCCTCGAGGACGCTCGCCGCGACGGCCTGCGTCGTGGTCTCCGACGTCGAGAGCCCGACCCGGTCGGCGTCGACCAGCCGCAGGTGCAGCCCGAGGGTGCGGGCGGCGGAGACGACGCGCTCGGCCTCGCCCGGCACCCGCACGGTCAGGGTGTCGAAGAACGCGGCGTGCTCGACCTCGTGCCCGCCCGCGCGCAGGGCGGCGGCGATGACCGCGGCGTAGCGGTGGGCGCGGGTCGCGATGGCCCGCAGGCCTTCGGGGCCGTGGTAGACGGCGTACATCGAGGCCACCACGGCCAGCAGCACCTGGGCGGTGCAGATGTTGGAGGTCGCCTTGTCGCGGCGGATGTGCTGCTCGCGGGTCTGGAGGGCCAGGCGGTAGGCCGGCCGGCCCTCGACGTCGACCGAGACGCCGACCAGGCGTCCGGGGAGGTGTCTCTCGAGACCATCGCCGACCGCCATGAAGCCGGCGTGCGGACCGCCGTAGAACAGGGGGACGCCGAAGCGCTGCGAGGAACCGATGACCACGTCCGCACCGAGGGCGCCCGGCGCCTCCAGCAGCGTCAGCGCCAGCAGGTCGGCGGCGACCACGACGAGCGCGTCGCGCTCGTGGGCGGCATCGACGAGCGGGCGCGGGTCGACGACCCGGCCGGACGCGCCCGGGTACGACACCAGCAGCCCGGACAGCTCGCCGTCGGGCAGACCCTGGTCGAGGTCGGCGACCACGACGTCGATGCCCATCGCCTCCGCGCGGGTACGGACGACCTCGATCGTCTGGGGCAGGGTGTCGGCGTCGACGACGAAGGGCCCGGTCGCCCTGCGGTTGGCGCGGCGGACGAGCGTCATCGCCTCCGCCGCCGCCGTGGCCTCGTCGAGCAGCGACGCGTTGGCGGTGGGCAGGCCCGCCAGGTCGGCGACGACGGTCTGGAAGTTGAGCAGCGCCTCGAGCCGGCCCTGGGAGATCTCCGGCTGGTACGGCGTGTAGGCGGTGTACCAGCTCGGGTCCTCCAGCACGTTGCGGCGGATCACCGGCGGGGTGATCGTGCCGTGGTAGCCCAGGCCGATCATCGGCTCGGCCGGCCGGTTGCGGGCCGCCAGGCTGCGCAGCTCGGCCGCGGCACCCTGCTCGGAGACGGCAGCGGGGAGGTCCAGGACCCCCGACCGGATCGCGGAGGGCACGGCCGCGGCCATCAGGTCCTCGACCGAGACGTACCCGATCCGCTCGAGCATGATGGCCACGTCGTCGGCGCGGAGCCCGATGTGACGGTCGGCGAACGGCGTGTGGGCGTCCAGGCTGTGCAGCGTGGGGTCGGTCACGGGGGTGGCTCCTCGACGGTCGGGTCTAGGTGGCCTCCCCCTCTGTCACCTCCGGCGACCCAGACTCGTGATCTGTGTCGACGGGCTGCTCCAGAGCTGCCTGGTCCGTGCGGTCCGGGTGCCTGAGAGGTTCCGGGGAGGAATTGCCCCTTCGGCGCTGGTGTCCAGACTCTCCCGCACGGGATCACGGGCGCGTTCTGCGCCGCCAAACTACCAGCACGCCAAGCGGCCCGCGTCGTCCGACGCGGGCCGCCCAGGCAGTCGTACGGGTCAGGCGAAACGACGGGCGCGTCGCGCCGCCAGCTCGTCGCCCGCGGAAGGCTCGGTGGCCTGGTCGTCGATGGTGCGCTCGCTGGGCAGCTCGGCGAGGGTGCCCTCGATCTCGCGCCAGACGCCGCCGATGGCGATGCCGAACACACCCTGGCCGCCCT
>JAICRP010000195.1 GCA_025966445.1 Nocardioides sp. | reverse complement strand
GTTCCTCGGCCCGGAGCAGCTCCTCCAGCTCGGCCAGCCGACCGACCAGCCGGACGTGGAGGTCGGGTCGGTCCGCGTGGTCGCGCGAGCCCACCACGTCCCCGATGACGGCGGCCACGGGGTCGCCATCTGATGAAGCCAATCTCTTCTTCCGCACCATATGAAGAGAATACCTTATTCGGACGCGAATGAAGAGATCGCCTCACCGTCACCGCGCGCTCGACCGGGGAACCCGGGACCGACCGCCATGGTGCACCGCCTAGACTCGGGGCACCATGAGCACTCCCTTGTCCGGCCCGTCCGACCCCACGAGGGACGCCGTCGACGCCGCCCTGACCCGGGTCATCGACCCCGAGATCAAGCGCCCGATCACCGATCTCGGCATGGTCGAGGCCGTGCAGATCGAGGGCGGGCTGGTCCGTCTGACCGTGCTGCTGACCGTCGCCGGCTGCCCCATGAAGGACACCATCACCCGCGACGTCAACGCGGCGCTGCGCGCCGTGGCGGGGGTCACCGACGTCGACCTGACGCTCGGGGTGATGTCGGGCGAGCAGCGCGCCGGTCTCCAGGAGACGCTCCGCGGTGGGCAGGCCCAGCGCGAGATCCCGTTCGCCCAGCCCGGCTCCCTGACCCAGGTGTTCGCGATCGCGAGCGGCAAGGGCGGCGTCGGCAAGTCCTCGGTGACCGTGAACCTCGCCCTCGCGATGGCCGCCGAGGGCCGGCGGGTGGGCATCGTGGACGCCGACGTCTACGGCCACTCGATCCCCGCGATGCTCGGCGTCGCCGACTCCCGGCCGACCCAGGTCGAGGACCTGATCATGCCCGTGCCGACCGCCTCGGGGGTCAGCGTCATCTCCATCGGCATGCTGAAGCCCCGACGCGACCAGGTCGTGGCGTGGCGAGGTCCGATGCTCGACCGGGCCCTGGTACAGATGCTCTCGGACGTGTTCTGGGGCGACCTCGACGTGCTCCTGCTCGACCTCCCGCCGGGCACGGGTGACGTGGCGATCTCGTTGGGCCAGCACCTGCCGGGAGCCCAGGTCGTCGTCGTGACGACCCCGCAAGAGGCCGCGGCGGAGGTGGCCGAGCGCGCCGGCACGATGGCCTCGATGATGCACCAGCGGGTCGTGGGCGTCATCGAGAACATGAGCTCGCTGACCTGCCCGCACTGCGGGCCGTCGCACCAGATCGACGTGTTCGGCGCCGGCGGTGGCGACCGGGTCGCGGCGACCCTGTCCGAGCGCTTCGGCTACGACGTGCCCGTGCTCGCGCGGGTGCCGCTCGAGCCGTCGCTGCGCGAGGGCGGCGACGCCGGCAAGCCGATCGTCGACGCCGACCCGACCAACCCCGCGTCCGTGGCGCTGCGGGAGGTTGCCGAACGTCTAGTCGGCCGGGGTCGCGGTTTGGCAGGACTCCAATTGGGGCTCACTCCGACGAGTAAGTTCTAACCGTGTTCGGTGTCGGGCTTCCGGAGTTGACGGTCATCGCGTTCGTCGCGGTGCTCGTGTTCGGTCCCGACAAGCTGCCCGAGCTCGCCCGCCAGGCCGGCCGGATGGCCCGCCAGCTGCGCGGCTTCGCGAACTCCGCGCGTGACGAGCTCCGATCCGAGCTCGGCCCCGAGTACGCCGACCTCCAGCTGCGCGACCTCGACCCGCGCACCATCGTGCGCAAGCACATCATGGAGGCGATGAACGAGCCCGACGAGCCGCGGCCCAAGGCCCGGTCGGCCCGCCCGCTGCGGGAAGGCGAGGCGCCGCCGTACGACCTCGACGCGACCTGAGCAACTGATGGCGATCTCTCGGTGGTGGCAGTTCACCCTCGGCGCCGCGCTCGGCGCCGCCGTCGCGGTCTACCTGGTCGTCGCAGCCTTCGTCATCGCCCTCACGCTCGGACTTGCCCTCGCCTACGCCAGCCTCACCCGCGACGGAGACGACGCCATGACCGCGTCGGCGGCGGGGTTCCTGACGGGCGTCCTGTGCTACGGGCTGTTCCACGTCACGGCCATCGTCATCGATGCGCCCTGGCAGTGACGTGAGCGCCGTGACCGTGGGCCGGGTCGTCGTCGGGTTCGTGCTCGGCGCCGTGCTCGTCGTCCTGATGCCGCCCTTGGGCCTGGCCATGGGCCTGGTGCTGGCCGGCGTGCTGGTGTGGGCCCGCCTGCGCCAGGAGGACGTGCAGGCGTTGACGGGGCTCGCGACCGGCTTCCTCGTCGCGGTACTGGCCTACGTCGCGCTCGCCATGGTCTCCGTGCTCGCCTGAGTCAGCCGGGCTCGCGGCTCTGCACCGCACCGATCGACGCGAGCGCCACCAGAAGCCGCTGGGCCGGCTCGGCCACGGTCTCCGCCTCGACGAAGTCCTTGCCCACACGGCTCAGCACGACCTCGTGCCGGGCGCCGCCCCGCGTGGCCACCACGCAGGCCGCACCCTCGTCGGCGAGCCGGCGCAGCGCAGACCCCAGGCCCAGCTTCGAGACGGCCGACCAAGCCACCTCCGGCACGGCCCGGTCCGAGACTCCCTGCGCGGCCAGGATCGCGCCCAGGGGAACCAGCCAGTCGCCGACGTCGCCCGCTACCAGGCACCAGCCCGTGCCGACGCGGCGCAGCTCCCCGCGGACGGGGCCGGTGCCGTCGACGTCGAGCAGGACCTCGCGGCCCACCGAGGCCATCAGCCGGCCGGTCAGGGTGACCGCGGCGTACTCGGCCCGGCTGCGGTCGGCCAGCTCGGCGTCGCGCTCGGCCGCGTACATCGCCTCGGCCTGTCCCTCGAGGTCGTCGAGGAGGTCGAAGAGCCGCTCGTCCCAACCCACGCCTCGAGGGTGTCATGCCCGAGACCTGTGGAGGAGTAGTTGCCAGCACAGACAAAGTGCCCTTGACTGAAGCAAACACAAGCAAACGGAAGGTTTGCCCATGGATCTCGGGATGCGCGTGGCACGTGGTCGCTGCGCGGCCGTCTGGGGTGCGGCCACCGTCGGTGCGACCGGGCTGGTCACCTGGTCGCTCTCCGTGGCGCTGGCCGGCCCCGGCGAGTCCTTCGACACCGCCCTGGTGTGTGGCTGCGCCGCCACCGTCGCCACGGTGACCTGCTGGCTGTGGGTCGTGACCACGGTGGTGACCGTCGACGCGCTGCGTGGGCTGGCCACGCCTCGCCGGGGCATCCCCGCGGCGGTCCGGAGCTCGCTCCTCGTGCTCGGCGGGGCGGTGATCGCCGGCGGGCTGGCCGCCCCGGTCGTGGCGGCGGGCCAGGGGTCGTCGGGCGCCCAGGTGCTGGCCGGGTTGCGGCTCCCGGAGCGCGTCGCCGTCGGACCGGTGGCAGTCGCGGCGCCGGCCGTCCCGGCCGTTCCGCGGGTCCGCGTCGCCGCCGGCGACACGCTCTGGGACATCGCCGCCCGCCGGCTCGGTGCCGGCTCCTCGTGGCCCGCGATCTACGCCCTCAACCGCGACGTCATCGGTCCCGACCCCGGCGTGATCACACCGGGCCAGCGGCTGGTGCTCCCCTCCGAGTCCGTCGGCGGTGCGCGATGAGCACGGGGACCGTGACACTGCTGTCCTCACCGCTACGCCCGGTCGGCGTCGCCAGCGTGCAGGGGACGCTGGCCCTGGACCTGACTCCCCGCCAGGACCCACCTGATGTCTCCCACCGGGCCACCTCCCCCGCCGGCGACGTGGTGGACATCGGCCGCGCCGCCCGCCGGGAGTTCGAACGGTTCTCCGGGCGGATCATCCAGGCAGTGGTGGAGATCGTGGGGGGCGACCGGCCGGTGTCGCAGGTGCTGCGCTGGACGACGCCGGCGGTCCACCAGGACCTCGGCCGCCGCGCGCAGCTGGTGGCCCAGGCCGTCGGTCGCCGACCCGGACAGGGCGGCATCCACGGCACCCGACCGCAGGTGGTGGCGGTGCACACCTGCTTCGTGTCGGCGGACGTCGCCGAGGTCAGCGCCCACGTCCGCTACGGTCACCGCTCGCGCGCCGTGGCGGCACGGTTCGAGCGGCACCGCGACCGGTGGGTGTGCGCCGCCCTCGAGTTCGCGTGAGACTGGGCGGGTGACTCCTGGAGACCGCGAGCAACCCTGGCGCGACGACGAGACGGAGCCGGGCCGGGTCGTCCTGCTCACCGACAACCCGATCTCCCGGGCCATCGCGACGATCGCCGGCACCGTCGGCCACGAGGTGGTCGTGATCGCCGACGACGACGGCGGTCCGGGGCTCGACGGCCTCGGGCTGCGGGCAGGGGACGCGGTCGTGCTGTGCGACCACGACGCCCCCGACGCTCCTGCGGCGCTGCGGGACGCGCTCGCCTCGGAAGCGTCGTACGTCGCGATGATGGCCAGCCGCCGACGGGCCGAAGGCCTGCTGGCCGACCTCGGCGCGGAGGGCGTGCCGGGGCTCGACAAGCTGCACGTGCCCGCGGGCCACAACCTCGGCGGCAAGGGACCGGGCGAGATCGCCCTGTCCGTCGTCGCCGAGATCGTGGCCGAGGCCTACGGCCGCCCCGGTGGCCCCCTGCGAGATCCTGGGCGTTAGCTGACGCGCGCGGTCAGCCCGGTCGGGCCGCCGGGTGCGCCGTGGCAACGCGTGTACTTCTTGCCGGACCCGCACGGGCACAGCTGGTTGCGGCCCACGTCGGAGAACTCGTCGCCGGACGCCCTCGCGGCCGAGGCGGCCACCTCGGCCTCGCCCTGCTCGGAGGGCGCGGAGTACGACAGGTTCTGCGGCTGCTTCGGCCGGTCGAGGCCCTTGGCCCGCACCCTCGGCGTCTCGCGGCCCGCCTGACCCGGCTTCTCGAAGACCGAGGCAGGAGCCTCCTCCACCTCGTCGTCGTCCTGCCCGGGCGTGACGACCAGTGCCCCGGCGCGAGGCACCTCGGCGCGCATCGGCTCGAACTCCTCCTCGACCTCCTCGTCGTCGTCCTCCTCGACCTGGACGTCGAGGTTGAACAGGAAGCCGACGGACTCCGCCTTGATGCCGTCCATGACGGCGGCGAACATGTCGTAGCCCTCGCGCTGGTACTCCACGAGCGGGTCGCGCTGGGAGTAGGCACGCAGGTAGATGCCCTCGCGCAGGTAGTCCATCTCGTAGAGGTGCTCGCGCCACTTGCGGTCGAGCACGGAGAGGATGACGCGCCGCTCGAGCTCGCGCATGACCTCCTCGCCGACCTCGTCCTCGCGACGGGCATACGCCTCGTGCGCGTCGGCCTTGAGGGCCTCGATCAGCTCGTCGCGGTCGATGTTGGCCCGACCGCCGGCCTGCTTCTCGAGCACGTCCAGGTCGATTGCGACCGGCCAGAGCTGCTTGAGCTCGGTCCAGAGGCCGTCGAGGTCCCACTCCTCGGCGAAGCCCTGGGTCGCGCCGGTGACGAAACCGGTGACCACGTCGTCGACGAAGGTGCTGATCTGGTCCTTGAGGTCGGCGCCCTCGAGGACCCGGCGACGCTCGTCGTAGATGACGTGGCGCTGACGGTCCATCACGTCGTCGTACTTCAGGACGTTCTTGCGGGACTCGAAGTTCTGCGACTCGATCTGGCCCTGGGCGTTGGCGATCGCGCCGGTGACGCGCTTGTTCTCGATCGGTACGTCGTCGGGGATCTTCAGCACCTGGAGCACGCGGTCGACCCAGTCGGACTTGAACAGCCGCATCAGCTCGTCTTCCAACGACAGGTAGAACCGGGACTCGCCCGGGTCGCCCTGACGGCCGGACCGGCCGCGCAGCTGGTTGTCGATCCGGCGGGACTCGTGCCGCTCGGTGCCGACGACGTACAGCCCGCCGAGCGCCTTGACCTCGTCGTGCTCGTTGCGGACCTGCGCCTTGATCTTCTCGACCATCGCGGGCCACGCGGTCTCGTAGGCGTCGCCGTCCTCGAAGGGGTCCAGGCCCTGCTTGCGAAGCTCGGCGTCGGCGAGGAAGTCGACCGAACCACCGAGCATGATGTCGGTACCGCGGCCCGCCATGTTGGTCGCCACGGTGACGGCGCCCTTGTGGCCGGCCATCGCCACGACCTGGGCCTCGCCGGCGTGCTGCTTGGCGTTGAGGACGGTGTGCGCGACACCGCGCTTCTTCAGCTTCCCGGACAGGTGCTCGGACTTCTCGACCGAGACGGTGCCGACAAGGATCGGCTGGCCTTTCTGGTGCCGCTCGACGATGTCCTCGACGACGGCGTCGTACTTGGCCTCCTCGGTGCGGTAGACGAGGTCGGGCTGGTCCTTGCGCACCATGGGCAGGTTGGTCGGGATGGGGACCACGCCGAGCCTGTAGATCTTGTCGAACTCGGAGGCCTCGGTCATGGCCGTGCCCGTCATGCCGGAGAGCTTCTCGTAGAGGCGGAAGTAGTTCTGGATGGTGACCGAGGCCAGGGTCTGGTTCTCGGGCTGGATGTGGGCGCCCTCCTTGGCCTCGATGGCCTGGTGCAGGCCGTCGTTGTAACG
>JAICRP010000112.1 GCA_025966445.1 Nocardioides sp. | reverse complement strand
GCGTGCTCCCAGGTGCGCTGGCACGAGCCGCCCATCACCACGAGGTCTCCGTGGCCCATCTCGACGGCGATCGAGTCGCCCCCGCCGCGGGGCCGCAGGGCCAACCGGCGCGGGTCGCCGAACGACACGATCGCGACCATGGTGTCGGTGTGCTTGCCGCGGCCGATGGTGTCGCCGTGCCAGGCGACGGAGTCGCGACCGTCGCGGTAGAAGCAGCACCCGGCCGTCACGAACGGCTCGCCGAGCTCGGGCAGGTAGTGCGCCGACAGCGCGTCGCGCGCGGTCGTCAGGAGCGGGTGGGGCAGCTCCTCGTCGACGACGTAGGTGTGGATGAGGCGCGGTACGTCGACGATCCGGTCGTACATCGGGCGGCGCTCGGCCCGCCACGGCACGTCGGCGACCAGCCGCGCCAGCACGTCGTCGGCGCCGACCACGAAGTTGCGGAGGACGTCGACCCACGCGCCGCGGGTCAAGGTGGTGCGCTCGGCACCGTCGAGCGGCCGCACCCCGGGCGACGTCGCGACGGCCCCACCGAAGAGGCTGCTCTGGAAGTCCATGGAGGGAGTGTACGCCGAAGTCGAACAGATGTTCGAGAGGTCAGGGGCACCTCGGGGAAGATCCCGGTGGCGGAGAGTTGGGCCGCGTTGCCAGGCTGTGCGCATGAGCAACCCGGCGGCGCGCGTGGTGGGCCTGACCAAGACCTACGGCACGGGCGAGGCTCGCATCGTCGCCCTCGACGACGTGGACCTCGAGCTGGCGGCCGGGGAGTTCACCGCGGTGATGGGGCCGAGCGGGTCGGGCAAGTCGACGCTGATGCACTGCTGCGCCGCTCTCGACACCGCCGACGAGGGCTCGGTGTTCGTCGGCGACCAGGACCTCACGAAGCTCAAGGACAAGGAGCTCACCCGTCTGCGGCGTGACCAGATCGGGTTCGTCTTCCAGTCCTACAACCTCGTCCCGACGCTCACCGCCCAGGAGAACATCGTGCTGCCGCTGGCGATCGCCGGCCGCAAGCCGGACGCCGCCTGGTACGACGAGGTGATCGCGACGGTCGGTCTCGGCGACCGGCTCACCCACAAGCCCAACGAGCTCTCCGGCGGTCAGCAGCAGCGCGTCGCCGTGGCCCGGGCGCTGGTCAGCCGCCCGACGATCGTCTTCGCCGACGAGCCGACCGGCAACCTCGACTCGCGGTCGGGCGCCGAGGTCCTCGAGCTGCTCCGGTCGAGCGTCTCCGACCACGGCCAGACGGTCGTGATGGTGACCCACGACCCGGTCGCCGCGTCCTACACGGACCGGGTCGTGTTCCTCGCCGACGGCCGGATCGTCGACGAGGTCCGCGCCCCCGACCGCGACCAGGTGCTCGAGATCATGGCGCGGATGACCGCCGTCGCCGACGGCGTCTGAGGTACGGCGATGCTCAAGGCCACCATCAAGAGCCTGCTCGGGCGCAAGCTGCGCCTGCTGATGAGCACGTTCGCGATCGTGCTCGGGGTCGCGTTCGTCGGCGGCTCGCTGATCTTCTCCGACACCCTGGGGCGCAGCTTCACCGCGCTGTTCGCCTCCACCGTCGGCGACGTGGTCGTGCGGCCCGCGG
Organism: Nocardioides sp.; assembly: GCA_025966445.1. Classification (GTDB taxonomy): domain Bacteria; phylum Actinomycetota; class Actinomycetes; order Propionibacteriales; family Nocardioidaceae; genus Nocardioides. Next base: position 7,881 of record JAICRP010000112.1, on the reverse strand, counting down.
GTGCCGGAGCCGGCCTGGGCGCCTCGACGGTGACGATCCCCGCGTCCGTTGTCGACGACCTGGAGTCGGTGCCGGGGGCTGCGCGCGTCGACGGCAACGTGACGGCGTTCGGGGTCTACGTCGTCGACAAGGACAACAAGGTGGTCGGTGGCCAGGGCCCGCCGGCGATCGGCGGGAACTACTCCGACGCACCGGCGGGTCACGATCTCCCAGGTCTGGCCCTGACCGAGGGTCGGCCGCCCCGCGGTCCCGACGAGGTGGTCTTCGACGCGAAGACCGCCCAGCGCTCGGGCTACTTCATCGGCGAGAAGGTGCACATCGTCACCTCCTCGGACCAGGCACTGCTGACTCCGAAGCTCGTCGGCATCCTGGACTTCCCGGAGGGCGGCTCTCTCAACGGCGCCACGTTCGCGGCGTTCGACACCTCGACCGCTCAGGACCTGTTCCTCGAGGGCGAGGACGCCTTCACCGACATCTGGGTGACCGCGGACGACGGCGTCTCGCAGACCGAGCTGAGGGATGCGGTCAGCGAACGGCTCCCCGACGGCACCGAGGCCGTCACCGGCGACACTGCGGCCGACGAGGCGGCCTCCGACCTGCTCGAAGCGATCAGCTTCCTGCGGACGTTCCTGCTGATCTTCGCCGGCATCTCGCTGGTCGTCGGCGCGTTCCTGATCGTCAACACGTTCTCGATCCTGGTCGCCCAGCGCAGCCGCGAGCTCGCCCTGCTCCGTGCCCTCGGTGCGTCGAAGCGGCAGGTGACGCGCTCGGTGCTGGTCGAGGCGTTCCTGGTCGGCGTCGTGGGCTCCACGCTCGGGCTCGGCCTCGGCGTGCTGCTGGCGATGGGCATCCGGGCGCTCTTCGCGAACTTCGGTCTCGACCTCACCGGTCAGGCGCTGATCTTCGCCCCGCGGACCGTGCTGGCCTGCTACGTCGTCGGCGTCCTCGTCACGATGGCGGCAGCGTGGCTCCCGGCCCGCCGGACGACGCGGATCGCGCCCGTGCAGGCGCTGCGCGACGACATCGCGCTGCCCGAGACCTCGATCCACCGCCGGCTGCTGCTCGGGCTGGTGGGCATCGGGGTGGGAGCGGCCGCGATGGGTGCGGGGCTCTTCACCGACGTCCCGCGCGGCGGTTGGGTGCTCGGCCTGGGGATCCTCGTCGTGCTGCTGGGGGTGACGGCGGTCAGCCCCGTGGTCAGCCGACCGTTCCTCGCGGCGGCCCAGGGGACGTACCGGCGCGTGTTCGGCACCGTCGGGAACCTCGCCGGCCAGAACTCCCTGCGCAACCCCCGCCGGACGACCGCGACCGCGTCGGCCCTGATGATCGGGCTCGCGCTGGCGTGCACGATGGCGATCCTCGGCGACTCGGCGAAGGCGAGCGTCGACGAGGCGGTCGAGGAGAACTTCGTCGGCGACTACGTCGTCAGCAGCGTGTTCGGTGAGCCGTTCTCGCCGACCATCGCCACGAAGATGGCGGAGGTCGAGGGAATCGACCGGGTCGTCCGGCAGCGCTGGGCCCAGGCCGAGCGCGACGGCGACTTCTTCGGCATCGCCGGCATCGACCCGGCCGACACCGAGTTCCTCGGGATCCGGATGGTGCAGGGGACGCTGGCCGACTTCACCGACGGGTCGGTGCTCGTCGACGAGGGCTGGGCCGAGGACGAGGGCCTCTCCGTCGGAGACACCTACACGGTGGAGAAGACACCGAAGGGCGAGCTCGAGCTGCGGGTGGCCGGCATCTACGCCGAGAACCCGGTCATCTTCTTCCCGACCGTCACCACCCTCGAGACCCTGAAGCAGCAGGGCTACCCGACGTCGGACAACGCGCTCATCCTCGACGCCGGCCCGGACACGGTCGGCCTGCAGGGCCGCCTCGACGCGGTGGTGAAGGACCTGCCGATCGTCACCGTCAAGGACCAGGCCGCGTTCGCCGACGAGCAGCGGGCCCCCATCGACCAGCTGGTCCTGATGATCTTCGCCCTGCTCGGCCTCGCCCTGGTCATCGCCGTGCTCGGCATCGTCAACACCCTCGCGCTGTCGGTGATCGAGCGCACGCGCGAGGTGGGCCTGCTGCGCGCCATCGGCCTGAGCCGTGGACAGCTGCGGCTGATGATCACCCTCGAGTCGGTGGTGATCGCGGTCCTCGGGGCCGTGCTGGGCGTGGTGCTGGGCATCTGCTTCGGGATCGCGATGATGTACGCCGTCCGCGACGAGGGCCTCGAGGTGATCAGCCTGCCGTGGGCCCAGCTGGCCGTCTTCCTGGCCGCGTCGGTGGTCGTCGGGGTGCTCGCGGCGGTGTTCCCGTCGCGGCGCGCGGGCCGTCTCGACGTGCTCCGGGCGATCGCGACGGAGTAGTGCGAGGGGTGAGGAGCCGTACCCCCTCGACATAGTCCAAGTGGGCCATGTGTCCACGAAGTTGTGACGCCGACGCTCCGCCGCCCTATCGTTCGTGATTGTGGAACAACTGCTCCACGCCGCGGGAAGCGGCGCCCTCAAGCACGTACAGGTGCGTGAGTACGTCCGCGCCCTCGTGCGTGACGCCGAACCTGGCGCCCCTGCCCCCTCCGAGCGAGAGCTCGTCCAGCAGTTCGGCGTGGCCCGGATGACGGTGCGCCAGGCCATGGACGCGCTGGTCACCGAGGGCCTCCTCGAGCGGATCCCGGGACGCGGCACGTTCGTCGCCCGACCCCGCCGCGGCGTCGGCCGGCTCAACAGCTTCTCCGAGGAGATGGGCCGCGTCGGCCTCACGTCGGAGAACCAGACCCTGCACGCCCGTCTGGGCCAGGCCGGCCCCGGCGTGGCGCGTGCGCTCGGCATCACCGCGGGCGACGCGGTCATCCACTGGAAGCGGCTGCGCTGCTCCGACGGTGAGGTCGTCGCCATCGAGGACGCCTACCTCAACGAGATCCTGCTGCCCGGATTCCTGCAGGCGCCGCTGCCCGCGAGCCTGTACGACGAGCTCGCCGCGCGCGGGCTGCGTCCCACCTGGGCCGAGGACACCGTGACGGCGGACGTGGCCACCCCGGACGAGGCCGACCTGCTCGGCGTTCCCGCCGGCTCGGCCGTCCTGCGCCAGACGCGCCGTGCCCTCGCCGGCGACGCGGTCGTCGAGGTCTCCCGTTCGTGCTACCGCTCCGACAAGTACACGCTGCGCGTGCAGCTCGGCTCCGAGGCCTGAGCAGGCTCGACCTCCGGTGGCCCTACAGGTGCCCCAGGGGAGCCACGGCCTGGCCGGACTCCTCGCACACCCACATCGGGTCGGGGCCGCCGAGGTCGGGCTGGATGTAGAGCGAGTGCTCGGGGCCGTCGCAGCTGACGCAGACGGGCCAGCGGCCGACGGACTCGAACAGCGCGTCCTGCACGTCCTGGGCGACCAGGCCGGCGACGTACTGCTCACCCTCCGGCCACTGCTCGGCCCACCACGTCCGTTGCGACATCGCGTCCTCGAGGACGGAGACGGCTTCGGCGGTGGCCCGGTGGCGGGCCTGCAGGTCGGCGAGGACGAGAGCTCGTGCCGAAAAGATCAGCGATGCGTCCACCCGACCGATTCTGCCTCGCACACCCTGACCCGGCCTGCTTCTACAGTGAGGGCATGGGTGGGGTGGCGGGACCGCTGCTTGAGGTCGTCGTCACCGACCCGCGCGACGTGCCGGGTGCCGTCGAGGGTGGTGCCGACCGGTTGCACGTGGTGGCGCCGGGCGACCCCGTCGCCCTGTCGCCCGAGCCGAGCGTCGTCTCCTCGATCGGGCGCGAGGCCGGCGTACCGATGTTCGTGCTGCTGCGGCTCAACGACTCCTGGACCACGACCGGTGGCGAGCTCGAGCGACTGGTGGGCCTGGCCGAGGACTACCTCGCCTGCGGCGCGACGGGCGTCGCGTTCGGCTTCCTGGACGCCGACCTCGAGATCGACGTCGACACCTGCACCGTCCTGGCCGACCGGTTGCCCGAGGTGCCGTGGACGTTCACCCGAGCGGTCGACTCCAGCCTCGACCCGCGTCGTTCGTGGCGTCGGCTGCTGACCCTGCCCCGTCTCGTGCACGTCCGGTCGGCGGGGTCCCCGCGGGGGATGGAGATCGGGTACGACGACCTGCTGGCCACGGCGGAGTCCGACCCCTTGATCGCGGCGAAGCTGATGCCCGGCGCGGGGCTGGCGGCCGAGCACGTGCCGTGGCTGGTGCGCCAGGGCGTGCGCGCCTTCCACGTCGGCCCACAGGTGCGCCCGGGCGGGTCCGGCAAGGCGTACGTCGACGCCGGCTACGTCCGCTCCTGGCGGACCCTGCTCGACGACGCGATGGAGCGCCTGTGATCGTCATCGACCCGCCTGCCGTGCCCCGCTACGGCCGGACGTGGTCGCACCTCGCCAGCGACACGTCGTACGACGAGCTGCACGTCTTCGCCGCCGATCTCGGTATTCCCCCGCGCGGGTTCGACCGCGACCACTACGACGTACCGTCGGAGTACTACGACGCGGCGGTCGCCGCCGGCGCCGTGCCGGTCAGCTCGCGCGACCTGGTCGTGATGCTCGTGCGCGCCGGGCTGCGCCGCCGCAAGAACGCCCCCGTCCCCGAGGACGCGACAGAGGAGGACTGATGCGCGGACGCGACAACCAGCCGGAGACGGTCGACCGGTGGGAGCGCAAGGACTGGTGGGGCGTCGTCCTCGAGGCGCCGGACCCCGGTCGGCTGCTGCACTTCTACAGCGAGCTGCTGGACGTCCCGATCTACAAGGAGTCCGAGGACGGCGGCGCGCTCGACTTCGGCCAAGGGGTGGCCTACCTGGCCATCCAGCGGGCGGAGGTCTACGAGCCTCCGGTCTGGCCGCCCGCAGCGGGGAAACAGGGCATGCAGCTGCACCTGGACTTCGAGGTCGCCGACCTGGCCGCCGCCACCGAGCACGCGATCGAGCTCGGGGCGACGCTCGCGGAGCACCAGCCCCAGGACGACGTCCGGGTGCTGCTCGACCCCGCCGGCCACCCGTTCTGCCTCTACGACTGAGCCAGCTCCGCCTCGACGTTGGTGCGGGCTCGCGTTTCCCACTCGCGGCGGGCGTGGGCGGTGTGGAACAGCGTCGGCTTCGCCAGCAGGTCGCTCAGCACCGCCGCCCGCCCGGCACGGAAGAGCTCGTCGGGGACGTCGGCGTACTCCCGACGGACGTCGGCGGCGTACTCCGCGTAGCGGTCGGGACTGGCCGCCAGGATCGCCAGGTCGGCGTCGGAGAGAGCGCAGCCGTTCGCGTCGTCCTCGGCGGGCGCGTGCCGCTCGGTCAGGCGGACCAGCCGGGCCACCTCCTCCGCGACAGGCAGGCCCGCGAGCGCGTCGACGGCCCACAGCGCGGAGCGGTCCTCGGCGCCGTCGCGACCGTCGTACACGGCGTCGTGGAACCACGCGGCCAGCTCCACCGCGAGCCGGTCGAAGTCCTCACCGCCGGCCGCCAGCTCGTCCACGCGGTCCAGGACCTCGGTCAGGTGGCGGGTGTCGTGGTAGCCGCGGTCGGTGGCGTACGCCGCCAGCAGCGCGTCGCGGACCTCGACCAGGTCCGCGCCGAGTGGCCACCGCGACGCCAGGTCGGTCACCAGGCCGCCGCCCGGCTGTCGACGTCGACGATCCGGTAGCCGAGCGGGGTCAGCGAGATCGGGATCATCTTGAAGCTCGCCAGGCCGAGCGGGATGCCGATGATCGTGATGCACAGGGCGAACCCGGTGAGCAGGTGGCCGATGGCCAGCCACAGGCCGGCGAAGATGAACCAGATGACGTTGCCGATGGTCGACGCGACACCGGCGGTCGGCTGGCGCTCGATCGTGCGGCCGAAGGGCCAGAGCGCGTAGTTGGCGATCCGGAACGACGCAATGCCGAACGGGATGGTGATGATCAGGATGCAGCAGATCACGCCGGCGATGGCGTAGCCGATCGCCATCCAGAAGCCACAGAGCACCAGCCAGAGGATGTTCAGGATCACGCGCACGTGCCCATCGTGACAGGCGGCCCCTGGGTCGTCGTGGTCGTCGTCGTGACGGGTCGCTCACCACCAGCCCTGGCGACGCGCCCAGACCAGCAGCGCCGAGCTGATCGACAGCATCACGATCAGGATGAACGTCAGCTGGGTCCAGTGCGTGCTCTCGTTGACGATCACGTTCATGCCGTAGACCGAGGCCAACGCGGTCACCGGCAGGGTGACGGCGGCGATCACGGCCAGCCGCTCCATGGCGACGGTCATCTTGGTGTGCACCTTGGTCTGGTAGAGCTCGATGATGCCGAACAGGAACTGCGACTCCCCGTCGGCCAACGATCGCACGCGGTCGAACTGGTCGGCGAGGTCGCGGGCATGGGCGCCGTCGACGTCGTCGGCCATCCGGTTGATCCCGGCCAGCCGCATCCACACGTCGTGGCACTGCGCCGCCATGGTCCGGGTCGTGATCAGCTCGTGGCGGATCAGGAACATGGTCTCCAGCAGCACCTCGGGGTCGGTCAGCTTGGAGGACATCACCTCCTGCTCCAACCCCGGCAGCTTCATCGAGACCTCGCCGATCGCTGCCCGCTGCCGGCGCGCGACGGCCGAGGTCACGGCGTACGAGAGCTCGGCCGGCGTCTTCGGGTGGAACCGGCCGCTCTCGAGGCGGGCCAGCACGCCCGCCGTCTCGACGAGCGCGACCGAGATGTCGAGGACCGGGTTGATCGGCCCGTGCACCGTGACGAGGAAGTGGTGGCCGACGATCTGGTCGAGCTCGAGCAGGTGCACGTGGCCGGCGCGACCGAGGTACGGGGACTGCGTGGTGACGAAGACGTGGTCCTCATAGCCGTGGACCGTGGGGACGTAGTTGCGCTGCTGGCAGCTCTCGATCACCAGCGGATGGCACCCGATGCCGGCGAGCAGCGACTCGGCCTCGGCGTCCCAGACGGGGATGTCGATCCAGTAGAACCCGTCCTCGTGGGAGAACAGCTCGACGACGTCATCCGGGTCGCAGCGCCGCACACCGTGCCCGTCGAGGAATCGGACCTCCACGGGCCCAGCGTACGGCGCCGGGACCTCAGGCGATCCCGTAGCTCAGGTGCACGACGCCGTTGTCGTAGACGTCGTGAGCCAAGAGCACGAGCTTGTTCTGCTCGCCCTCGGCCCAGAACCGCTCACCCTCGCCGAGCGAGATCGGGTAGACGAACAGGTGGACCTCGTCGACGAGCCCGTCGCGGATCAGGCCGCGGACCAGCTGGCCGCTGCCGGAGATGTAGATGACGCCGTCGCGCTCCTCCTTGAGGCGGCGGATCGCGTCGGGGTCGTACGCGCCGATCCGGGTCGTGTGGGCCCACTCCTCGGCCGGTTCGTTCGCTCCGACGACGAGCTTCTCGGTCTCGTTGAAGAACGGCGCACCCGGGTCGTCCTCGGCGGTCCGGTCGCGCCACGCGGGCGCGAACATCTCGTGCGTACGGCGGCCGAGCAGGATCGTGCTCGCGTTCCCGGTGATCGCGGCGAGGGTCTCGCCCATCTTCGGGTCGAAGCCGAACTCGAACGTCCAGCTGGGCGACTCGAAGACTCCGTCGGCGGAGATGAACTCGTGCACGGCGATGGTGGCGGTCATGTCGGTGTCCTTTCGTGGCGGGCGGTGTGACCTTGCCACGAACGCCGAGGGCGGCATCCGACAGGTCCACGGATCATTTCGGTGCGTACGGGTTGGTGATCTCGCGGAGCCGGACCAGCCGCCGCTCGAGCTGGCGGTGCCGCGCTCGCCCAGGTGGTTGCTGGTGCAGGCTGTCGTTGAGGCTGACTACTCCGGAGGTGGTGCGGTGGACAAGGGCGCAGGCTGGCGGGTCGTCGACGATCGCCGCGTCGTGATCGCCGACATCCTGGACGGCCTCGAGCCCGAGCAGTGGTCCACCGCGTCTCTCTG
>JAICRP010000259.1 GCA_025966445.1 Nocardioides sp. | reverse complement strand
GGGTGGCGGGGGGTGTTCCCCTTTGTCTGGGGGGCGGGGGGCGGCGGGCCGCCCGGGGCCGCGTCGGGCCCCCCCCCCCCCGACCACGAGGCAACCTTTTCGCTCTAACGTGGCCCCACCAGCCCTGACCGGAGGAGAACGCCATGACCGGACCCGAGACGACCACCCCGCAGCAGAGCGAGGACGTCGAGCAGGAGGTGCTCGTGGAGGACGCCCTCGTCGAGGAGATCTCCATCGACGGCATGTGCGGCGTGTACTGATGCCCGTCCTCCCGGGCGCTGCCTGGGAGCTGAGCCCGTCGGTGTCGCTGCGACCCGAGCCCTTCGGGGCGCTCGCCTACGACTTCGTGACGCGCAAGCTCAGCTTCCTCAAGTCGCCGACCCTGGTGGACGTCGTCCGACGCCTGGGCGACGCCGCCGACGTCGAGGACGCCCTGCTCGGCGCCGGGGTGCCCGCGGCCGAGCGCGACCGGTACGTCGCCGCCCTCGGCACCCTCGCCGCCAGCGGCATCATCCGCGAGAGGCAGGCGGCATGACGATCGGGGTGGAGCGACCCCAGGGCGGCCGGCTCGTCGACCAGTTCGAGTACGGCCTCGACGCGCCCATCTGCCTGACGTGGGAGCTCACGTACGCCTGCAACCTGGCCTGCGTGCACTGCCTCTCGTCGTCGGGGCGTCGTGACCCGCGCGAGCTCTCGACCGACGAGTGCAAGGCGCTCGTCGACGAGTTCGAGCGGATGCAGGTCTTCTACGTCAACATCGGCGGCGGCGAGCCGACCGTGCGCCCCGACTTCTGGGAGCTGCTCGACTACGCCGTCGCGCACCACGTGGGCGTGAAGTTCTCGACCAACGGCTTCCGCATCACTCCCGAACGCGCCGAGCGGCTCGCGGCCACGGACTACGTCGACGTCCAGATCTCGCTCGACGGCGCGACCGCCGCCGTCAACGACGCGGTGCGGGGCCAGGGCACGTACGACGCCGCCCTGCGCGCCATGGCCAACCTCCGGGCCGCCGGGATGAAGGACTTCAAGCTGTCGGTCGTCTGTACCCGCCACAACATCGGCCAGCTCGACGAGTTCAAGGCCATCGCGGACACCTACGGCGCCCAGCTGCGGCTGACCCGGCTGCGCCCGTCGGGCCGCGGCGCCGACGTGTGGGACGAGCTGCACCCGCTGCCGCACCAGCAGCGCGAGCTCTACGACTGGCTGGTCGCCAACGGCGACCAGGTGCTCACCGGCGACTCGTTCTTCCACCTGTCGGCGTACGGCCCGGCAGATGGAAGTGGGGCGCTGCCGGGGCTCAACCTGTGCGGCGCGGGCCGGGTCGTCTGCCTGGTCGACCCGGTGGGCGACGTGTACGCGTGCCCGTTCGCGATCCACGACCAGTTCCTCGCCGGCAACCTGCGCGAGGACGGCGGCTTCGACACCATCTGGAAGACCGCGCCCCTGTTCCTCGACCTGCGCTCACCCCAGACCGGCGGCGCGTGCACCAGCTGTTCGGCGTACGACTCCTGCCGCGGTGGCTGCATGGCCGCCAAGTTCTTCACCGGCCTCCCGCTCGACGGACCCGACCCGGAGTGCGTGAAGGGCAACAGTGAGGGGACTCTGGCCCGTGATCCCGAACGGCCCGGCTCCTCGCAGGACCACTCGCACACTGGGACGGTGAGGAACGCGCCGGTGCCGCTCACGTTGCTCCGGACCCGGCCGGTCAGTGCCTGCGACGAGAGCCCTCTCGTGGCGGGATGACCGACGACCTCGGCCGGACCACCTGGCCGGAGAGCGGCGGGCGGCCGTTGCTGCTCGTCCCCGTCGGCAGCGTCGAGCAGCACGGCCCGGCGCTGCCGCTGACGACGGACACGATCGTCGCCGAGGCGGTGACCCGCGAGGCAGCGGACCGGCTGCGGTCGACTGGCCGCTCCGTGCTGGTGGCTCCCGCGGTCGCGTACGGTGCCAGCGGCGAGCACGAGGACTTCCCCGGTACGGTCTCGATCGGCCACCAGGCCCTCGGTGCGGTGCTCGTGGAGCTCGGCCGGTCGGCCTCGCGGTGGGCGTCGGGCGTGGTGTTCGTCAACGGTCACGGCGGCAACGCGCCGACCGTCGCGTCGGCGGTCGACCTCCTGCGAGCCGAGAGTCGCGCCGCGTCCTGGGCGGCGTGCGCCGCACCGGGTTCCGACGCCCACGCCGGGCTCACCGAGACCTCGCTGCTGCTGCACCTCGCGCCCGAGACCGTCCGGGTCGACCTGCTCGAGCCGGGCGACACCCGGCCGGTCGCCGACCTCATGCCCGCGCTGCGCAGCGACGGCGTCCGCGCCGCGTCGGCGAACGGCGTGCTGGGGGACCCCACCGGCGCCTCGGCCGAGGAGGGCCGGCGGGTGCTGGGCCTGATGGTCGACCGGGTGGTGGCCGAGGTCGGCGGATGATCCCCGAGCGGCTGCCCCCGCCGGGCTTCGGCGTCCGGCTGTCGCGACGGACAGAGGTCCGTGACGGCGGCGCCATGCTGACCGGCCGGTCCGGGTCGGTTCTGTTCCTCTCGGCTCCGGCTCGCGAGGTGGTGGCGCGGCTGCCCCTCGTGCTCACCGGCGACCCCACCGAGGCCCGGGTCGCCCGGGAGCTTCTCGACCGCGGTCTCGCCGAGCCGTGCTGGCCCGGCCCGCCGCCGGCCGACGACACGGTTGCCGACGTGACGGTCGTCGTCCCGGTGCGGGACCGACCGCTGGGGCTGGCCCGGCTGCTGCGGTCGCTGCCGACCGGCATCCCCGTGATCGTGGTCGACGACGCGTCGACAGAACCGGTGCACACGGCCCGCGCGGAGGTCGTCCGGCTGGACCGCAACGCCGGCCCGGCCGCGGCCCGCAACGCCGGTCTGGCGCGGGTGCGGACGCCGTGCGTCGCCTTCGTCGACTCCGACGTCGAGCCCGTGCCCGGCTGGCTGGGCCTCCTGCGCCGGCACCTCGACGACCCGGCGGTCGCGCTGGTCGCGCCGCGGGTCCTCGGGCGCGAGGAGCGGGTGGGGGACTCGTGGCTGGAGAGGTACGAGCAGGCCAGGTCGTCCCTCGACCTCGGCGCCGACCCGGCGGTGGTGCGGGTCCACGGCCCGGTGTCGTACGTGCCCGGCGCCTGCCTGCTCGGCCGCGTCGATGCGCTCGGGGAGGGGTTCGACGCGGCCATGCGGGCGGGCGAGGACGTCGACCTCGTGTGGCGGCTGGGTCGCGACGGGTGGACGGTGCGGTACGCGCCCGAGGCGCAGGTGCGGCACGACCACCGGACCCGACCGACGGAGTGGATGAGACGCAAGGCCTTCTACGGCACGTCGGCCGCGGACCTCGCGGCCCGGCACGGGGATGCCGTCGCGCCCCTGGTCGTCGCACCATGGTCGCTCGCGCTCGCGGGCGCGCTGCTCGCCCAGCGCCGCTGGTCGCTG
>JAICRP010000239.1 GCA_025966445.1 Nocardioides sp. | reverse complement strand
GGCTCCTTGTCCTCCTGGAGGTCGCGGTTGTACGCCAGCGGCAGCGCCTTCAGGGTGGCCAGCAGCCCCGTCAGGTTGCCGATCAGCCGCCCGGCCTTGCCGCGCGCCAGCTCGGCGATGTCGGGGTTCTTCTTCTGCGGCATGATGCTCGACCCGGTCGACCACGAGTCGTGCAGCGTCACGAACCCGAACTCCTTGGTCGACCACAGGATGATCTCCTCCGCCAGCCGGCTGAGGTCCACGCCGACCTGGGCCGCCACGAAGGCCAGCTCCGCCACGAAGTCCCGCGACGCCGTGCCGTCGATCGAGTTGGGCGTCGCGCCGTCGAAGCCGAGCTCGCGGGCGACGGTGTGCGGGTCCAGGCCGAGGCTGGAGCCGGCCAGGGCACCGGAACCGTACGGCGAGTCGGCCGCGACACGACGGTCCCAGTCGCGCAGGCGCTCGACGTCGCGCAGCAGCGGCCACGCGTGGGCCAGCAGGTGGTGGGACAGCAGCACGGGCTGGGCGTGCTGCAGGTGAGTGCGTCCCGGCATCACCACGTCGAGATGGCCGCGCGCCTGGTCGGCGAGCGCGTCGACGAGGCCGACGAGCAGGGCGCTGATGGCGTGCGCGTGGTCGCGCAAGAACATCTTGAACAGCGTCGCGACCTGGTCGTTGCGGCTGCGACCGGCCCGGAGCCGGCCGCCGACGTCCTCGCCCACCTCGGCGATCAGCAACCGCTCGAGGGCGCCGTGCACGTCCTCGTCGGACGGGTCCGGCTGCAGCGAGCCGTCGGCGTACCTCTCCCCCAACAACCGCAGCCCGGCCAGCAGGGACTCGTGGTCGTCGTCGGTGAGGAGCCCGGCGGCGTGCAGGGCGTTGGCATGGGCGCGCGAGCCGGCCAGGTCGTACGGCGTCAGCCGCCAGTCGAAGTGCGTGGAGCGCGACAGCGCCTCGAGCTCGGGCGAGGGGCCCGAGGCGAATCGGCCGCCCCAGAGGGTGCCCTCGTTGGTGCCGCTCATCGGCCCAGCACCGCCTCGACACCCCGGGTCAGGATGTCCGGGAGGTCCTCGGCCACGGCTCCTCCGTCGGCCGCGAGGGCGGAGGGTGTCCACCAGCCCCAGGCCAGCACGGACCCGACCTCCTCCGGCACCAGGTGGTCGAAGGAGACCTCCACGTCGGCGGCCATCGGCAGGGCGAAGAACGTGTTCTCGCTGCGGTAGTGCACGCCGGCCCAGCTGAACTCGCGGGTGCTCCGGTGCACCGGCGGGGTGAGCGCGGACGGGTCGATGAGGAGGCCGGTCTCCTCGAACATCTCCCGGACGGCCGCCTCGTGGTGCGACTCCCCCGGGTCGAGGGCGCCGCCGATCGTGCCCCAGCGCAGGACGCCGGGCAGCGCCGGATCGACGTCCTGCAGGAGCAGCACCTCGCCGTCCGGGTTGACGGGCAGGACGCGAGCCGTGACGCGCGGGATCGGCTCCATCAGTCCGTGCCCACCTCCATGGCGGCATTGTCCAGGGCGTCGTCGCTGGTGTCGCCGTCGTACGCCGGGTTCGAGGCGATGCGCTCGGCGCCGCCGGCCGGCAGCGCGCCGAGCAGGTGGCCGTGCTCGACCAGCACCTGGCCCTCGTCGAGCGGCTGGGTGGCGTAGAGCTCGAGCTTGGACCGGGAGTCGGCGATGTCGAGGTTGCGCATCGTCAGCTGGCCGATCCGGTCGGTCGGCCCGAACGCGGCGGACTCCACGCGCTCCATCGAGAGCTTGTCCGGGTGGTAGGAGAACGACGGCCCGTCGGTGCGTACGACGGTGTAGTCCTCGCCGCGCCGCAGTCGGAGCGTGACCTCGCCGGTGACCAGCGAGGCGATCCACCGCTGCACCGACTCGCGCAGCATCAGGGCCTGCGGGTCGAGCCAGCGGCCCTCGTAGAGCATCCGGCCGAGCCGGCGACCGTGGTCGTAGTACGTCGCGAGGGTGTCCTCGTTGTGGATCGCGTTGAGGAGCCGCTCGTAGACGACCCACAGCAGCGCCATGCCCGGCGCCTCGTAGATGCCGCGCGACTTGGCCTCGATGATCCGGTTCTCGATCTGGTCGGACATGCCCAGGCCGTGCCGCCCGCCGATCTCGTTGACCGCCAGGACCAGCGCGACCGGGTCGGCGTACGTCGTGCCGTTCACGGCCACGGGCCGGCCCTTGTGGAACCGGACGGTGACGTCCTCGGGCTCGATCGCCACGTCGGGGTCCCAGTGGCGCACGCCCATGATCGGCTGCACGGCCTCCAGCGAGACGTCCAGGTGCTCGAGCGTCTTGGCCTCGTGGGTGGCGCCCCAGATGTTGGCGTCGGTCGAGTACGCCTTCTCGGTGCTGTCGCGGTACGGCAGGTCGTGCGCGACGAGCCACTGGCTCATCTCGTGCCGGCCGCCGAGCTCGTGGACGAAGTCCGCGTCCAGCCAGGGCTTGTAGATCCGGAGGTCGGGGTTGGTCAGCAGTCCGTAGCGGTAGAACCGCTCGATGTCGTTGCCCTTGAAGGTCGAGCCGTCGCCCCAGATGTCGACGCCGTCGTCGTGCATGGCGCGGACGAGCATCGTGCCCGTGACGGCACGGCCGAGCGGTGTGGTGTTGAAGTACGCGCGGCCGGCCGAGCGCACGTGGAAGGCGCCGCAGGCGAGGGCGGCGAGCCCCTCCTCGACGAGGGGTCCGCGGCAGTCGACGGCCCGGGCGATCTCGGCGCCGTAGAGGACGGCGCGGTCCGGGACGCTGGCGATGTCCGGCTCGTCGTACTGGCCCAGGTCGGCGGTGTACGTGCAGGGGATCGCGCCCTTGTCGCGCATCCACGCGACGGCGACGGAGGTGTCGAGGCCGCCGGAGAACGCGATGCCCACGCGTTCGCCCTTCGGCAGGGAGGTGAGGACCTTGCTCATCGGTCGCTTTCGTCGGGGGTCGGTTCGTGGGTCTGGGCGTGCTCCTCCGCGAGGGCGAGGAAACGCCGGGCGACGGCGTCGCCGCCCTTGGGGTCGCGGGTCATGACGAGCACGGTGTCGTCGCCGGCGATGGTCCCGAGCACGGACTCGAGCTCGGCCTTGTCGACGGCGCTGGCGAAGAACTGGGCGGCACCGGGCGGGGTCCGCAGCACGACCAGGTTGGCGCTCGCCTCGGCGCTCACCAGGAGCTCGGCGCAGAGGCGGGCCAGCCGGTGCGAGGAGGCGGCGCTCTCCCCCGGCGCCGCGGGTCGTCGGTCACCGCCCTCGCCCGGCACGGCGTACACGAGGGCACCGGACGCCGAGCGGACGCGGACGGCGTCGAGCTCCACCAGGTCGCGCGACAACGTCCCCTGGGTGACGTGTACGCCGGTGGCGGCGAGCAGCTCGGCCAGCTCGGCCTGCGAGCGCACCTCGTGGGCGCCGACGAGGTCGATGATCTGCTGGTGCCGCGCGCTCTTGGTCGCGGGCCTCAGGGCGGACTTGTTCACGTCTGCTCCAGGAGCCAGGTGATGATGGCCTTCTGGGCGTGCCGCCGGTTCTCGGCCTCGTCCCAGACCACGCTCTGCGGGCCGTCGAGCACCTCGGCGTCGATCTCCTTGCCGCGGTACGCCGGCAGGCAGTGCATCACGATCGCGTCCGGTGCGGCGTGCGCCATCAGCGCGGCCGTGACCGTGTAGTCCGCGAACTTCAGCAGCCGCTGGTCGGCCTCGCTCTCCTTGCCCATCGACACCCAGGTGTCGGTGACGACGACGTCGGCGCCGTCGACGGCCTTGACCGGGTCGCGCTCGAGCAGCGCGGAACCGCCGCTGGCTCTCCCGATCGCGTTCGCCCGGTCGACCATCGGCTGCTCGGGCTCCTGGCCGTCGGGCGCACTGACGCGCACGTGCATCCCCGCGGTGGCGCCGGCCAGCAGCCAGGAGTTGCCCATGTTGCAGGCGCCGTCGCCGACGAACGCGACCGTCAGCCCGGCGAGGGCGCCCTTGTGCTCCTTCACCGTCAACAGGTCGGCGAGCAGCTGGCACGGGTGGTACTCGTCGGTGAGCGCGTTGACGACCGGCACCCCGGAGTACGCCGCCATCTCCTCGATCGCGTCCTGCCCGTAGGTCCGCCAGACGATCGCGGCAGCCTGCCGGCCGAGCACCCGCGCCACGTCGGCCACCGACTCGCGCTTGCCGATGCCCGCGAGCGTGCCGTCGACGAGCATCGCGTGCCCGCCCAGCTCGGCGATGCCGGCGGCGAAGGAGACCTGCGTCCGCAGGGTCGGCTTGTCGTAGATCGTGGCGACGCTGAGCGGTCCGGCGAGCGGCTTCGCGGCGTACGGCGCCTGCTTCAGCTCGGCGGCCAGGTCCAGGACCGCGGCCTGCTCGGCCGGGGTGAGGTCGTCGTCCGCGAGGAAGGAGCGGGTCCCGGTCGATGTCACTGTGGGCCTCCGTAGGCGTCGTCGAGGATC
>JAICRP010000037.1 GCA_025966445.1 Nocardioides sp. | reverse complement strand
TGCCGCCGCGCTGGCGCGCGGGTGCGCCGACCTGGTGGTCGGCGGGCACACGCACGTGCAGGACGGCCCGACCCGCGTCGAGGGCGAGCGGGGCGCGACCGGCTACACCTACACGACGGGGACGGCGGGCGGGGCCGCGTACGCGTTCGCCCTCGGCAGCAAGCCCCGCCGACCGGCCGGCATGTCCCTGATCACCTACCGCGACGGCCGGCCCGTCGGCATCCAGGCCGTCACCCTCCAGAGCACCGGCGCCTTCGAGGTCGGCGACTTCGTCTCTCTCGCCCCCGTCGCCCCGCCGGAGCAGGCGGAGACGTCGGTGGTGCGCCCGGGCGTCGGTGGCTGAGTTCGCCAGGGTCGTAGGGAGCCCTACGATCGAGGGATGCCCACCACCGTCGACCGACTCCTCCCGACCGAGGAGGCCGAGGCGCTCCTCGAGCTGACCCGCGAGCTCGCGACCAAGGAGCTGGCCCCACGGGTCCACGACGCGGAGGAGAAGGGCGAGTTCCCGGCGGCGGCGTACGCCCTGCTGGGCAAGTCGGGGCTGATGAGCCTGCCGTTCGCCGAGGAGGTGGGCGGGGGCGGCCAGCCGTACGAGGTCTACCTGCAGGTCGTCGAGGAGATCGCGGCGGTCTGGCCGAGCGTGGCCGTCGGCCTGAGCGTGCACTCGCTGACCGCCTCGGTGGTCGCGGCCAACGCGACCGAGGAGCAGTGCGCGACCTGGTTGCCGCGGATGCTCGGCGGAGAGTGGCTCGGCGCCTACTGCCTGTCCGAGCCGCAGGCAGGCTCCGACGTCAGCGCGATCAAGACCCGTGCGACCCTCGACGGCGACGCGTACGTGGTCTCGGGCACGAAGCAGTGGATCAGCAACGGCTCGTGCGCCGACTACTACATCCTCTTCGCCCGCACCGACGAGCACCCGACCAAGGGCCTGAGCGCGTTCATCGTCCCCGCGGACACGCCCGGCATGAGCTTCGGGGCCCCCGAGAAGAAGATGGGCCTGGCCTGCGACGTGACGACGCAGGTGCTCTTCGACGGGGCGCGGATCCCGGCCGACCAGCGCATCGGGCCGGAGGGGCACGGGATGAAAGTCGCGCTCTCCGCGCTCGACTCCGGCCGGCTCGGCATCGCTGCCGTCGGCACCGGCATCGCCCAGGGAGCCATGGCGCACGCGGTCGACTACGCGCGCGAGCGCCGTCAGTTCGGGAAGACCATCGGCGAGTTCCAGGGCCTGCAGTTCCTCCTCGCCGAGCTCGGGGCCGAGACGGAGCGCGCCCGGGCGACGTACCTCCACGCGGCCCGCCTCAAGGACGCCGGCCGGCCGTTCTCCCGCCAGGCCAGCATCGCCAAGCTGACCGCCACCGACGCCGCCATGCGCGTCTCCACCGACGCGGTCCAGGTGCTCGGCGGCAACGGCTACACCCGCGACTACCCCGTCGAGCGGTTCTTCCGCGACGCCAAGGTGACCCAGATCTTCGAGGGCACCAACCAGATCCAGCGCATGGTCATCGGCCGCGACCTCCTCAGGTAACGGGTCGTGTGCGCGAGGCCGCGCCAGGGCACTGACTCAGGCACACGACCCGGATGCGGGCCGGACCCATCCGATCCGGCGTTGACTCCGAATCCTTGTTGCGAACGACTTGCAACAACAACCTTCTCGTCCCTAGGGTCGAGGACGAGCCAATGTTCGGGAGGGATCAGCCATGCACGTGCCCGACGGTTTCCTGGACGCGCCGACGTCCGTCGCCACGGGTGTCGTCGCCGCGGTGGGCATCGGCCTCGCGCTGCGAGGCGCCCGGCGTGAGCTCGACGACCGCACTGCCCCGCTCGCCGGGCTGGTCGCGACGTTCATCTTCGCGACCCAGATGCTGAACTTCCCGATAGGCGCCGGCACCAGTGGGCACCTGATCGGCGGCGCCCTGGCTGCCGTCCTCGTCGGGCCGGCCACGGCTCTGCTGTGCATGAGCGTGGTGTTCCTCGTGCAGTGCCTGCTCTTCGCCGACGGCGGCATCACGGCGCTCGGCACCAACATCTTCCTGATGGGCATCGTCACCGTCGTGGTCGGCTGGGCGGTCTTCCGTGGCCTGCAGATGGTGCTGCCCCAGCGCGTCTCGTCCGTACCCGCCGCCGCAGCGGGGGCCGCGCTGGTGTCGGTGCCGGTCGCGGCGCTCGCGTTCGTCGGCCTGTACGCCGTCGGCGGCACCGTCGACATCCCGCTGGCCGGCCTGACCGCCGCCATGCTGAGCGTGCACGCGCTGATCGGGCTGGGCGAGGCCGCGATCACGTTCCTCGCCGTCGGCAGCATCGTCGCGGTCCGGCCCGACCTCGTGTACGGCGCCCGGCGGGTGCTGGCGACCCGGTCGCTGGTGCTGCGGACGGCCGGCCGGTGAAGCGCCCGGTCTCCACGCGGCTCCTCGTGGTCGCCGGTGTGCTGGTCGCGCTGCTGCTGGCCGGTGTGGCCAGCTTCTACGCCTCCGGCGACCCGGACGGCCTGACCAAGGTCTCCGAGGACCGGGGCTTCGCCCAGACCGAGAAGGAGCACCAGGCGGGCGACGGCCCGCTCGCGGGCTACGAGACCCGGGGCATCGCCGACGGCCGTCTCTCCGGTGGTCTCGCCGGCGTGCTCGGCTCCCTCGTCGTGCTCACGATCGCCGGAGGCGGCGCGCTCGTCGTCCGCCGGCGGCGTACCTCCGCGGAGGCGTGACCATGGGCGCGCCGCACGGCCACAAGCTGCACTTCCACGGGCACTCGTGGCTGCACCGGCTGCCGGCCCACGTCAAGCTGGTCGCCCTGGTGGCGTTCATGCTGACGGTGGTCGCGACGCCCCGGGACTGGTACCCGGTCTTCGCCGGTTACTTCCTGATGCTCGTCGCCCTGGTAGCGATCTCGCACGTGCCGCCCACATATCTCGCGAAGCGGATGGTCGTCGAGGTGCCGTTCGTGGTGTTCGCCGCGCTGCTGCCGTTCGTGGCCACCGGACCTCAGGTCGAGGTGCTCGGGCTCTCGCTGAGCGAACAGGGGCTGCTGGGCGCGTGGGGGCTGCTGGTCAAGGGCACCCTCGGCGTGCTGGCCAGCCTGCTGCTCGCCGCGACCACCGAGCCGGGGGCGCTGCTCGCCGGGCTCGAGCGGCTGCGCATGCCGCCGCTGCTCGTGCAGATCATGGGCTTCATGATCCGCTACCTCGACGTCGTCACCGACGAGCTGCGGCGGATGCACGTGGCCCGCGAGTCCCGCGGCTTCAGCGCCCGCGACCCGCGCCAGTGGCCGGTGATCGCGAAGTCCGCGGGCGTGCTGTTCATCCGCTCCTACGAGCGGGGCGAGCGCGTGCACCTGGCGATGCTGTCGCGCGGCTACGACGGAAGGATGCCCCGATGAGTCACCCCACGAGGTCGATCGGCTCCCCCGCTTCGCTCCTCCACCTCACGATCCCGAGGGGACCCCGGGCATGAGCGTCCCCGTCCTCGACCTCCAGGGCGTCGCCTTCGCGTACCCCGACGGTCACCAGGCGCTGCACGGTGTCGACCTGCACGTCCACCAGGGCGAGCGCGTCGCGCTGCTCGGCCCGAACGGCGCGGGCAAGACCACGCTCGTGCTCCACCTCAACGGCATCCTGATGCCCGGCCTGGGCAGCGTCTCGGTGTCGGGACTGCCGGTGACCAAGGAGAACCTCCTCGAGGTCCGGCGTCGCGTCGGCATCGTGTTCCAGGACCCCGACGACCAGCTGTTCATGGGCACGGTCCGCGAGGACGTCGCCTTCGGGCCCAAGAACCTCGGCCTGCGCGGCCCCGAGCTCGAGCGCCGGGTGCTGGAGGCGCTCGAGGCGGTCGGGATGGCCGAGTACGCCGACCGCCCCCCGCACCACCTCTCCTTCGGCCAGCGCCGCCGGGTGGCCGTCGCCACGGTGCTGGCCATGCAACCGGAGGTCCTGGTGCTCGACGAGCCCTCGTCCAACCTCGACCCGGCCTCGCGCCGCGAGCTCGCCGACATCCTGCGGTCCCTGGACGTCACCGTCCTCCTCGTCACCCACGACCTGCCGTACGCCCTCGAGCTGTGCCCCCGGTCGGTGATCCTCTCCGACGGCGTCGTCGCCGCCGACGGCCCGACGGCAGACATCCTGGGGGACGAGGCGCTGATGAAGGCGCACCGGCTGGAGCTCCCGTTCGGCTTCGACCCGCGGTTCGCGAGCCGGCCCTAGCCCCCGATCGGTGGCAGGTCGTCGTCGTCGATCGGCTCGAAGTCGTCGTCGATGGCAGCGATCTCAGAGGTGTCCGGGGCAGCGCCGGCCATGGGGGTGACGAGCTCGTCCGGCTTGTGCTTGAGGACGTTGTCGATGTAGTCGCGCGCCGTCTCGAAGATGGAGACCTCTCGGCCGGCGCGCTCCGAGAGGTACCAGCGGTGCACGAGCACCTCGTGGTAGACCTCGGCCGGCTCGAGCTTGCCGCGCGCCTCCGCCGGGATCATGGCCATGATCGGCTCGAAGATCTCGCCCAGCCAGCGTCCGGCGATCACCTCGCGCGACTCGCGTCCGAGGTCGAAGTGCGCCGTGTAGGCCGCGATGTCGTTGAGCAGACGGCGCGCCTGGGCGTCCTCGACGTGCAGCCCGGTGAGCGCCTGCAGCTCACGCTGGTGGTGGCCCAGCTCGACGACCTTCGGCTGGATCCGCACCCGGTCGCCGTCGAAGTCGGTGACGATGTCGAGCTCGTCGACGTCGAAGCCGAGGTCGTTGAGGCGCTCGATGCGGCTCTGGATCCGCCACATCTCCTCGAGGCGGAACTCCTCCTCGCTGGTGAGCTCGTTCCACAGCGCGTGGTAGCGCTCGTTGATGAGGTCGGCGATGGCCTCGGCCTCGACCTCCGGGTTGAGCGAGTTGCTGGCCTGGAGGTCGAGCAGCTCGGCGTAGACGTTCTCGCAACCGACCCGGACGTCGTACTCGCGCATCGGCGCCGACAGGTTGTCGCGGATCTCGCCCGTCTCGGCGTCGACGAGGTACGCCGCGAAGCCGCCGGCCGCGCGGCGGAACAGCACGTTCGAGAGCGACACGTCGCCCCAGTAGAAGCCGCCGAGGTGCAGCCGGACGAGCAGCACCACGAGGGCGTCCACGAGCGACGGGAGGTTGTCGGCCGACAGCCCGTGCTGGAACAGGCTGCGGTAGGGCAGCGAGAACGTCAGGTGCTCGGTGAGCAGGGCCGCCGGCAGCGGCTCGCCGTCGGCGTCGACGCGCCCCGTCACCACGCCCTGGGCCACGACGGTCGGCAGCGGGATCCGCTGGAGGTCGCGCAGCAGGCGGTACTCCCGGAACGCCATGTGCTCGACCGTCTCCTTGACGGCGTAGGTCCGGGCTCCGAGGCGGACGATCCGGACCACGTGCCGCGAGAGGCCGCGGGGGAGCGGGACGACGTGCTCGGTCCACTCGTCGAGCGGCAGGTGCCAGGGCAGGGTGACGATCGCGGGGTCGGGCCGGCTGGCGACGATCCGCAGTGCGTGGGGGGCCGCCATCCGGTCAGGCTAGTGCCGTGCACGACTAGGGTCGACGCTCGTGGCATTCCGACCGGGGACCGAGATCACCCGCCGTGAGGTCCTGCACGGACGCCTCTGGCTCGACCACCCCGTCACGGTCGTGGCCGACGACGGTGACGTCCTGGCGGTGCTGCTCGAGCCGGGGTCGCGGTTCCGCTTCCATGAGCACCCGTTCGGGCCGCACCCCTGGTCGGCGTACGAGGCCTGGGGCGGCACGACGGTGCTGCAGCTCCACCGGGAGGGGGACGCGTACGGCGTCTGGAAGTTCTTCGAGGGCGGCGTCTTCACCCGGTGGTACGTCAACTTCGAGGAGCCCGTCGTGCGGCACGACGACGCGTTCGACACCGACGACCACGGGCTCGACCTGATCGTGCACCCCGACGGACGTCGGGAGTGGAAGGACGTGGACCACCTCTCCGAGCTGGTGACGTCGGGCCGGATGACCGGCGAGGCGGTCCTCGGGGTGCTGCACGCCGCCGCCGACGTGACGGCCCGGCTAGACCGCGACGAGCGGTGGTGGGCCCCTTGGGACCACTGGGTTCCTCCGAACGGATGATCTCGCGGCGATCCTCCGCCGATCTGCCCCTGACTCCTCTACATTCCGGCCATGACCGCTGAGCTCCGCGTGCCCTCGCGCGCCATGGGCGACGAGGTGTCCGGGATGATCCGGCGGCGTGAGTACGCCGAGGCTGAGGCGGTGCTCGTGCACCTCCTGACGGCCCACCCCGGCCCGGTCGCGACGGCGTGCCGGGGCCTGTCGGCCGCGGGGGTGCAGATCGCCGACTGGGAGGGCGTCGCCGCGGCCCTCGGCCGAGCGAGCGGCCTGGGCCAGCAGGTCACCGCCGTCGGGCTTGACCTCTCGAACTTCAGCGATGCCGACGGGCCGACCTGGTGGGACCGGGACCCGGTCGTCGAGGTCGACCTGTACGACGACACCGCCTTTCCGTTCTCCACCGCGTCGCGGCGCCAGGTCCAGCAGGCGGCGGGCAACCACCCGGCCCCGTGGAGCGACCACCGCCTCCCGGGCTACCACCGGACGATCGGGGTGCAGGGGTTGCGCTCCCTCAACGGCGCCCTGCTTCGCAGCGAGGCCGGTCGGCCGTGGGACTTCGGTGCGGAGAGCCGGTCGTTCGACGACGAGGTCGGGATGCTGCTCGGCGGCTGGTTCCTGGTGCTGCGCTTCCACCAGGCCGTGGCCCGCGTCTGGCCGGAGGTCGGCCCCGCGCTCGGCGTCACGGTGCTCGTCGGTCAGCACGGCACGGGGCCCTGGCAGGTGTCGGTCTTCCAGCCCGACGAACCTGACCCGGACGCGTCCTCCCGCAAGGGCTGGCCGTGGTCCCGTTCCCGGTCGACGGGCTAGGAACGCCCCTACGGCTGCAGCCGGACCGGCCCCGGCCCCTGGTCGGCCAGCCAGTCGCCGGCGTTGATCAGCGTGCAGGTGCGCAGGCTGAGACAGCCGCAGCCGATGCAGCCGTCCAGCCGGTCGCGCAGCAGCTCGATCCGGCGGATCTGCTCGTCGAGGCGGGGTCGCCACGACCGGCTCAGCCTCGCCCAGTCGGCCTTCGTCGGGGTGCGTCCCGCGGGCAGGGTCGCCAGCGCCTCCGCGACCTCCTCGAGGGTGAGCCCCACGCGCTGGGCCGTACGGATGAACGCCACTCGCCGCAGCGTCGCCCGCCCGTAGCGACGCTGGTTGCCCGTCGTGCGACGTGACTCGATCAGCCCGCGCTCCTCGTAGAACCGCAGCGCCGACGTGGCCACCCCGGACCGCTCCGACAGCTCGCCGATCGTCAGCTCCGCCATGGAGTCAGGGTGGCTCGACTTCAAGCTAACTTCAAGTTTTGTCCGAGCCGGTGACAGGAGTCGAACCCGCGACATCCTCTTTACAAGAGAGGCGCTCTACCAACTGAGCTACACCGGCGAGGGTGCCGCGCCATGGTAGTCAGCGGACTTGCGTGACCTCGAACTGCATCCGCGGCTCGGCGTAGTACTCCTGCGCCTCGACGAGCTGGAGCTCGCGCTCGCCGGACTCGTGGGTGGTGCGCAGCAGGTCCCAGACGCTCGACGTGGTCCGCGCGAGGGCGTCGGCGGCGCCGCCGTTGCTCCTGTAGTGCCCGGTGAACAGCGCTGCCGTCACGTCGCCCGACCCGTTGGCCTTGAGAGGCAGGCGAGGCGTGGCCACCAGCCAGGCGCCCTCGGGGGTGACCGCCAGCATCTCCAAGGTCTCCGGCTCGGCGTCCGGGCGCTCGACGCTCGTGACCAGCACGCTGCTCGGCCCCATCGTCCTGGCCGCGTCGACAGACGCGAGCGTGCTCTCGAGGTCGGTGGGCTCGGTGCCGGTCAGGTAGCCGAGCTCGAACTGGTTGGGGGTGATCAGATCGGCCTGCGGCACGACCCGTTCGCGCAGCAGCACGGGGATGGCCGGGTGCACGAAGCAGCCCGACTTCGCGTTCCCCATCACCGGGTCGCAGGTGTACGTCGCGGCCGGGTTCGCCGCCTTGACGCGGGCCACCGCGTCGAGGATGACGTCACCGATCTCCTCGCCGCCCTGGTAGCCCGAGAGCACCGCGTCGACCTGGCCGAGAACGCCACGCTCCTCGATGCCGGTGATCACGTCGCGCACGTCGTCGGCGGCGAGCAGCGGCCCGCGCCACGCGCCGTACCCCGTGTGGTTGGAGAAGTGCACGGTGTACACGGGCCAGACCTCGTGCCCCAGCCGCTGCAGCGGGAACACGGCGGCGGAGTTGCCGACGTGACCGTAGGCGACGGACGACTGGATGGACAGGATCTTCACCCGGTCCAGCCTAGGGTCGAGGTCGTGGACATGACCTACCGCCCGCTGGGCGAATCCGGCCTGATGGTGAGCGCGGTCGGGATCGGTTGCAACGCCTTCTCGCGACGGGTGGACCAGGACGGGGTCGCCGACATCATTGCCGCGGCCCGGGACACGGGCGTCACCCTGTTGGACACGGCCGACGTGTACGGCGCGACGCTCGGCGCCAGCGAGGAGATGCTGGGGATCGCCCTGGACGGGCAGCGCGACGAGTTCGTGGTCGCGACGAAGTTCGGCGGTGGGCGACAGCCGGACGGTCGGGCGCGGGCGAGCCGGTCCACGATCGTGGCGGCGGTCGAGGGCAGCCTGCGCCGGCTGCGGACCGACCACATCGACCTGTACCAGCTGCACGTTGCCGACGACGTGACGCCGATCGAGGAGACGCTGTCGGCGCTCACCGACCTGGTGCGCGCGGGGAAGGTGCGCTACGTCGGCTCCTCGAACTTCTCCGCCTGGCAGATCGCCGACGCCGACTGGACGGCGCGGACGGCCGGGCTGGAGCGGTTCGTGTCGGCGCAGAACGGCTACTCGCTCCTCGATCGAGCCGTCGAGGACGAGGTGGTGCCGGCGTGCGAGACGTACGGCATCGGCCTGCTGCCGTACTTCCCGCTCGAGTACGGCCTGCTGACCGGCAAGTACCGCCGCGGCGAGGAGGCGCCCCCGGGCTCCCGGGCGGCGCTCGACCCGGAGCGTGCGCAGTGGCTGCGAGACGCCGAGTGGGACCGCATCGAGGCGCTGACGGCGTACGCGGCGGAGCGCGACCTCACGCTGCTCGACGTGGCGATCGCGGGCCTGGCGGCCCAGCCGGCGGTCGGGTCGGTGATCTCGGGCGCCACGAGAGGCGAGCAGGTGCGGGCGAACGCCGCGGCGCTGCGGTGGCAGCCCACGGCCGAGGACCTCGTCGAGCTCGACGACCTGACTGGCTAGGCCACCTGCAGCGAGCGCTTCGAGAGGCCCATCCAGAATCCGTCGATGACCTGCTCGCCGGGCTCCTCGGGATCGGTGGCCGCGCCGAGGGTGACGAACAGCGGCGTGTAGTGCTCGACCGTCGGGTGCGAGTAGGGCATGCCCGGGGCCTCGGCGCGGTAGTTGGCCAGCGCGTCGACGTCGCCGCGACGCATCGCGTCGGCGGCCCAGGCGTCGAAGTCCGTCGACCAGCCGGGGGCGGCGGCGTCGATGCGGAACTCGGTGAGGAACGGCAGGCCGTGGGTGAGGAAGCCGGAGCCGATGACCAGCACGCCCTCGTCGCGCAGCGGCCGCAGCCGCTTGCCCAGCTCGAGGAGCCGGGTCGGGTCGGACGTCGGGAGCGACATCTGGAGCACGGGGATGTCGCCTGCGGGGTACATGATCTTCAGCGGCACCCAGGCGCCGTGGTCGAGGCCGCGGCTGGTGTGCTGGTGGACCGGCTCGTTCGCCGGCATCATCGCCGCGACCCGCCCCGCGAGCGCCGTGGCGTCGGGGGTCTCGTACGTCATCTGGTAGTAGCGCGGCGCGAACCCACCGAAGTCGTAGACCAGCGGGGCGCCGTTGGCGCTGAGCATCACCGGTGCGGACTCCCAGTGAGCGCTGACGATGAGGATCGCCGTCGGGCGGGGCAGGTTCGCGGCCCACTGGGCCAGCTGGCCCGACCAGAGCGGGTCGTCGAGCAGGGGCGGGGCGCCGTGGCCGATGTAGAGGGCAGGCATGCGGTCGTTCACGTCAGCCATGATAGTTCAACATTCAACTTTCTGGTAACGACCAGTCGACGGGCTCCCCGCCCTGCTCCTCGAGGAGTCGGTCGACGCGACTGAACGGTCGCGAGCCGAAGAACCCCCGGTGGGCGGACAGCGGGCTGGGGTGCACGGACTCGACCCAGGGGACCGGACCCAGGGACGCCTTGAGGGACTGGGCGTCGCGACCCCACAGGATCGCGGCGAGCGGGCCGCCACGGCGGGCGAGGGCGTCGATCGCGCAGGCGGTGACCTCCTCCCAGCCCCGGCCGCGGTGGCTGGCGGCCTCGCCGGGACGCACGGTGAGGACCCTGTTGAGCAGCATCACCCCCCGGTCCGCCCAGGCGGTCAGGTCACCGTGCGCGGGCATGCTGAGCGCCAGGTCGGTGCCGAGCTCCTGGTAGATGTTGCGCAGGCTCGGCGGGAGCGGCCGTACGTGCGCGTCGACCGCGAAGCTCAGGCCGATCGGGTGGCCGGGCGTGGGGTACGGGTCCTGCCCCACGATCAGCACCCGTGCGTCCTTCAGGGGCCGCTGGAAGGCGCGGAAGATGTGGTCGCCCGCCGGGAGGTACGCGCGGCCGGCCGCGATCTCCGCCCGCAGGAACTGCCCCATGGCCGCGATCCGCTCGTCGACCGGCCCCAGGGCTGTCGCCCAGTCCGGCGCCACCAGCCCCTTCTCCACGAGTCCGGCCAGGGCGCCCATGCTGGTCGAGGGTAGTCGCGGGATGAGTACCCGGATATCCGGGTACTCCTGCACCTGTCAGGGGTTGCAACGCCTGACAAGCGCGAGAAGAGCCTGACCAGTACGCCGCGAAGTACGGTCGGATCCATGGCTCGACCGAAGCGCGCGACCGTGCAGCAGATCCACGACCTGGCGCTGTCGATGCCGGGCGTGACGGTCGATCAGGCCGGCAAGAACCCGGTGTACCAGGTCGGCCGCAGAAGCTTCATCTTCTTCCGCAACCCGCGGCCCGACGCGTACGACCCCGAGACCGGCGAGCGGTACGACGACGTCATCGTCTTCTGGGTCGCCGAGGACACCGACAAGCAGGCGCTGGTCGAGGACGACAGCACCCCGTTCTTCACCACCCCGCACTTCAAGGGCCACCCGTCGGTGCTGTTGCGCGGCAGCCGGATCGGGGAGCTGACCGCCGACGAGCTGGCCGAGGTCGTGTACGACGCGTGGCTGGCGCGCGCGGGCAAGCGGGCGCGGGAGAAGTGGCTGGCCGAGCGCGGGCTGGACGGCTGACTGGTCAGGCTCTTCTGCCGCTTGTCAGGCGTTGCAACCCCTGACAACTGCAGGAGTACCCGGATGTCCGGGTACTCATCCAGCGGAGCGCACCGGCCGGGAGAGCCGGTCGAGGAACGCGATGAGCAGCGCCTCGCGGAGGGCGGGGGAGGCGACGTCGAGCATGGCGTTGACCGGGGCCATCCGAGCGGGAAGCGCGAGGCCGGCGGAGGGGTCACCCGTCAGGCCGGATGCGGCCAACAGGCCGTCGAAGTCCTCCTCGGACAGGGCGGCCGGGTCCAGCGCCCCGATGAACGCGACGACCTCCGGATCCACCGAGACCGGACCGGCAGCCCGCGCCGCCGCCACCGACGACGCCAGGTCGTCCAGCAGCTCGTCGACCGACGACAAGGTGGCGGCCGAGACCGACAGGTGGATCGTCGGCGGCGCGCCGGCATACGACATCTGCGGCTGCACGTACCAGCCGCGCTCCTTCATCTCGTCGCACACGGTGAAGGCGTCGCAGGACGTGTCGCACGTCAGCGCGACCAGGGTCGAGTCCGGCGGCACGACCACCGACAGCCCGGACGGGACCCCCGCCACGATCCGGTCGACGGCCTCGAACACCGAAGCAGCCAGCGCGAGGTACCCGGCCGAGCCGAGGTGCTGCACCACCGCCCACGCCCCGGCGAGCGGACCGCCCGACTTGGTGGACTGCATCGTGGTGTTGAGCATCGTGTACCCCGGCCAGTCGGCCGACGCGAAGAACTGCGGTCGCCGCAGCTCGGGCGTGCGATGCACCAGCAGCGACGTGCCCTTGGGGGCGTAGGCGTACTTGTGGGTGTCGACGGAGATCGAGGTCACCCCGTCGACGGCGAACGTCCACGGCGGCACCGGCCGCCCGAGCCGCGCGGCGAACGGCAGCACCCACCCGCCGATGCACGCGTCGACGTGGCAGCGGATCCCGCGTGACGCGGCCAGGGCGGCCAGCTCGGGGATCGGGTCGACCACGCCGTGCGCGTACGACGGCGCGGAGCCGACCACGAGCACCGTCGACTCGTCGACGGCCGCGGCCGTCGCCGCGACGTCCGCGCGGAAGTCGGCGCCGACCGGCACGACCCGCGCCGTCACCCCGAAGTAGTGAGCGGCCTTGTGGAACGCCGCGTGCACGGTCGAGGCCACGACCATCGACGGGTTCGAGACCGAGGGCGAGGCGTCGCGCGCCCCCTGCACGGCGAGCAGCACCGACTCCGTACCTCCCGACGTCACCGACCCCACGGCCGAGTCCGGCGCGTCGAGCAAGTCGCAGGCGAAGCCGACGAGGTCGTTCTCCATCGCCAGCAGGCTGGGGAACGAGGTCGGGTCGAGGCCGTTGGAACCGGCGTAGGCCGCCACCGCCTCCCGTCCGATCCGGTCGACGTCCGGAAGCCCGGAGTCGTAGACGTACGCGAGCGTGCGGCCCCCGTGCACCGGCAGGTCCGCGACCTGGAGCTCCCGCAAGCGGGCCAGCACGTCGTCCATCAGCGACCTCCTTCTGCCAGCGCGACCTCGCGCGCATCCAGGCGGTACCGCGAGAGCGACCAGAGGCTGAGCAGCACCAGGGCCGCCGGGAGAACGGAGAAGCCGTACGTGATCGCCGTGAGCGTCGAGTCCGACTGCACCACGTCCCCGGTCGTCGACGACTCATAGCCCCCGATCGCGAGCACCAGTGCGAACAGGCCCGGTCCGAGCGCGAGGCCGAGGGTCTCGGCCGCGGTCCACACCCCGGTGTAGACGCCGACCCGGTTCGAGCCCGTCCGGCGCGCGTCCACGGCCGCCGCGTCCGGCAGCATCGCGAGGGGGAAGACCTGGCAGCCCGCGTAGCCGCAGCCGACGACCGCGACTGCGGCGAACACCACCCCTGCGGGTGCCGACTGCGCGGTCACCGCGACGAGCGCCCCGAGCGACAGGACGCCCGAGGCCAGGAAGTAGCCCGTGCGCTTGCCGATCCGCGCGCCCAGCGCCGCCCATGCGGGCGTCAGGACCAGGGCGGGTCCGACGAAGCAGACGAACAGGATCGTGGTCGCGCCAGACATCTCGAGCACGTCCTCGGCCAGGTAGTCGACGCCGGCGAGCATGCACCCGGTCGCCAGCGCCTGCACGACGTACGTGGCGAGGAGCAGCCGGAAGTCCCGCGCGGCCGCCACGATGCGCAGCTGGTCGCGCAGCGTGCCGGCTCCCGGCTCGACCCGGCCGATCGGCGCGCGGCGCGTGCCGACGTACACGCCCACCACACCCACCACGATGATCGCGGCCATCACCAGTCCCATGGCGCGGTACCCCGCCCGACCCCCGACCGCGTCGCGGATCACCGGCGCCGTCGCGCCGGCCAGCATGATCGTGAAGGCCAGGATCACCACCCGCCAGGTCATCAGCCGGGTGCGCTCGTCGTACGACGCGGTGATCTCGGCGGGCATGGAGACGTACGGCACCTGGAAGAACGCGTACGCCGACGCCGCGGCCAGGAAGAACACCAGCACCCACGCGGCTTCCAGCACCCGCGACCCGAGCTCGGGGGCGGCGAAGATGAGGGCGAACGTCACGGCCAGCGGCAGGCCGGCTCGCAGCAGCCACGGTCGGCGGGGTCCGCGGGGGTCCTCGGTGCGGTCGCTGATGCGGCCCGCGATGGGGTTCAGCACGACGTCCCAGGCCTTGGGCAGCAGCACGATCAGGCCCGCGGCCAGGGCGGCGATGCCGAGGCTGTCGGTCAGGTACGGCAGCAGCATCAGGCCCGGGACCGTGCCGAAAGCCCCGGTCGCGACCGACCCGGAGCCATACCCGATGCGCACCCGGGTCGGCAGCGGTGACAGCGGGTGGGACATGCGCGGGAGGCTATCGACAAGCCTCGCCCGCGGGTCTAGACACGAGCTCATGACCACGGCATCCAAGCTGGCCAAGGCCGCCGGGCTGGCGATCGGCGCCACGGCAGTCGTCGCGGCGCGCGACGTGACGCAGAAGCGGCACGCGATCCTCAGGACGTACCCGATCATCGGGCACCTGCGCTTCTTCCTGGAACGCTTCGGGCCCGAGCTGCGGCAGTACATCGTCACGAACAACGACGAGGAACGGCCGTTCAGCCGCGACCAGCGTCGCTGGATCTACGCGTCGTCGAAGCTCGAGAACAACTACTTCGGCTTCGGCACCGACAACGACGTGGAGCACGCCAGTGGTTACCCGATCCTCAAGCACCGCACGTTCAAGGGCGAAGGTGCACCCGCCGCCCGGCACGCGGGCGACGAGGTGTCCCTGCCGTCGGCCAAGGTGCTCGGCGGACCCCGTGGGCGTCGGCACGCGTTCCGTCCCGCCAGCGTCGTCAACATCTCGGGGATGAGCTTCGGCTCCCTGTCGAAGAACGCCATCGAGGCCCTCAACCGCGGGGCCCAGCTGGCCGGGTGCCTGCACGACACGGGCGAGGGTGCCCTCTCGCCGTACCACCGCAACGGCGGCGACCTCGTCTTCCAGATCGGGACGTCGTACTTCGGGTGCCGCGACGAGCGGGGCGAGTTCGAGCTCGCGCGCCTCAAGGACCTGTGCGCCGGCGCCCCCGTGAAAGCGATCGAGATCAAGCTGTCGCAGGGCGCCAAGCCCGGCCTCGGCGGCATGCTCCCGGGTGCCAAGGTCACCGAGGAGATCGCCGAGATCCGCGGCATCAAGCCGGGCGTCGACTGCGCCTCGCCCAGCCGGCACACGGCCTTCCACGACGTCGACTCGATGCTCGACTTCGTCGAGCTGGTGGCGGCCGAGACGGGTCTGCCCGTGGGCATCAAGTCGGCCGTCGGGTCGATGGGCATGTGGGACGAGCTGATCGAGGCGATGTCCGACCGCCAGCGTGGGGTCGACTTCGTCAACATCGACGGCGGGGAGGGCGGCACCGGCGCCGCGCCGCTGATCTTCGCGGACGCGGTGGCGTTCCCGTTCCGGGTCGGGTTCGCGCAGGTCTACGCCAAGTTCGCCGCCGCCGGCCTCACCGACGACGTCACCTTCATCGGCGCCGGGAAGCTGGGAGTCCCCGAGAACGCCGTCGTCGCGTTCGCGCTCGGGGTCGACCTGGTCAACGTGGGGCGCGAGGCGATGATGTCGATCGGCTGCATCCAGGCCCAGAAGTGCCACACCGACCACTGCCCGACCGGTGTCGCGACCCAGAACCCGTGGCTGGTGCGCGGCCTCGACCCGGAGCTCAAGTCGGTGCGCGCCGCCAACTACATCAAGTCCCTGCGGCGCGACCTCTGGAAGGTCTCGGAGGCGATGGGCGTCGTGCACCCGGCCCTGATCACGCCCGACGACGTGGACATCCTCGACGGGCTCAGCTCGCACCGTCCGCTGCGCGAGGTCTACGGCTACGAGCCGAACTGGGCGCGGCTGGGTCCCCAGATCGAGAAGGAGATCACCGAGATCATGGCCGGCGAGGAGATCACCGAACACTCCCCGACCCGCTGAGCCCGAGGACTCCGCCGGCCGGGGAGCTGGCA
The DNA here is from genome assembly GCA_025966445.1 of Nocardioides sp. Lineage (GTDB taxonomy): Bacteria > Actinomycetota > Actinomycetes > Propionibacteriales > Nocardioidaceae > Nocardioides. The sequence continues at coordinate 1,887 of JAICRP010000037.1, read as the reverse complement.
CCCGCCGGGCCGGCCACCCCCGAGACCGACCCAGCCACCTCGGTCGGCCAGCAGTGGGCACGACCGGGCCGAGTCGAGGTGTTCGGGTTCCACTCGGTTCAACGAGGCCGAGCGGCTGGGGTTACTGCTCGTTGCCCCGGGACATCCAGCGCTCCACGTCCGCCAGCGGGGCGAAGCCGTGCTGGGCGTAGAGGCTGTGCGCGTCGGCGGTCGCGAGCATGGCCCGCCGGACGCCGTACGACGTGAGCAACCGGTCCGCCTCGGCCAGCAGGAGCTTGCCCACCCCGAGGCCGCGAGCGGCCGGGTCGACGTACACGTCGCACACCCACGCGAACGTGGCCCGGTCGGTGACCAGGCGTAGGAAGCCGACGAGCTCCGCGTCGTCGTAGGCGCCGACGTTGACCGAGTGCCGCAGGCTGCGCTCGACCTTCTCGCGGCTGCGGCCGCGCGCCCAGTAGGCGTCCTCCGACAGCCAACCGTGGATGCGCTCCACGTCGAGCAGCGCGTCGTCGGTGGAGACCGAGACCATGGTCAGGACCGGTCGGCCGGAAGGAGCGTCTTGCCGTGCGCGGGCCGGACGTCGTCCATCGCCTCGAGGAACGACCGCGCCCAGGCGGCGATGTCGGCGGCCTTGATCGTCTTGCGCATCGCGCGCATCCGGCGGGTCAGGTCCTTCTGGTCGGCCCCGTACGCCTCCCGCAGCGCCGCCTTCACGCCGTTGAGGTCGTAGGGGTTGACCAGCCACGCCTGGCGCAGCTCGTACGCCGCCCCGGCGAACTCCGAGAGGATCAGCGCGCCGCCCTCGTCGTAGCGGCACGCGACGTACTCCTTGGCGACGAGGTTCATGCCGTCGCGGTAGGGCGTGACGACCATGATGTCGGCGGCCCGGTACAGCGCGGCCATCTCCTCGCGCGGGTAGGACGCGTGGAGGTAGGAGATCGCCGGGCTGCCGATGCGGCCGTAGTCACCGTTGATCCGGCCGACGAGCCGGTCGATGTCGTCGCGCAGGACGCGGTACTGCTCGACGCGCTCGCGCGACGGGGTGGCCACCTGGACGAACACCGCGTCCCCGACGTCGAGCTCGCCGTCGGCCACCAGCTCGGCGAACGCGCGCAGCCGGGCGTGGATGCCCTTGGTGTAGTCGAGTCGGTCGACGCCGAGCAGCACCTTGCGCGGGTTGCCGAGCGCCTCGCGGATCTCCGCGGCGCGGGCGGTGACATCGGGACGGCGGGCGAGCTCCTCGAAGCTGTCGACGTCGATCGAGATCGGGAACGCCGCCGCACGCACGGTCCGTTCGTCGGGCAGGTAGACCAGCTCGCGGTGGGTCTTGTGCCCGACCCGCTGGCGGACGAGCCGCACGAAGTTCTGGGCACCGCCCGGTAGCTGGAAACCGACCAGGTCGGCGCCGAGCAGGCCCTCGAGGATCTCGCGGCGCCAGGGCAGCTGCTGGAACAGCTCGGCCGGCGGGAAGGGGATGTGCAGGAAGAAGCCGATGTGGAGGTCGGGGCGCAGCTCGCGCAGCATTTGCGGGACGAGCTGGAGCTGGTAGTCGTGCACCCAGACGATCGCGTTCTCCGCTGCGACGGCAGCGGCGCGCTCGGCGAAACGCTTGTTGACCTGCACGTAGGTGTCCCACCAGGTCCGGTGGTACTCCGGCTTCTCCACGACGTCGTGGTAGAGCGGCCACAGCGAGGCGTTGGACATGCCCTCGTAGTAGCGGTCCACCTCTTCCTCGGTGAGCGGCACCGGGATCAGGGACATCCCGCCGGACTCGAACGGCTCCGGGGCCTCACCGGCCGAGCCGGACCAGCCCACCCAGGCGCCGCCACGGCCGGCCACGAAGGGCTCCAGCGCCGTCACCAGCCCGCCGGGGCTGCGCTGCCAGCG
>JAICRP010000062.1 GCA_025966445.1 Nocardioides sp. | reverse complement strand
GACGATTTCGACCTGTGCGGCCTTGTTGTGGCGTGCGCGCTCGAGCAGCTTAGGCAACGAACCGATGTTGTGGGTGCCGAACACCACGTCGACCCACGGCGCCTTGCGGGTGATCTCGCTGCGGTCCTTCTGGGCGAGGCAGCCGCCGACGGCGATCTGCATCCCGGGCCTGGCGGCCTTGACCGGCGCGAGGTGGCCGAGGTTGCCGTACAGCTTGTTGTCGGCGTTCTCCCGCACGGCGCACGTGTTGAAGACGACGACGTCGGCCTGGTCGTCCGCCGGTGCCCGGACGTAGCCCGCCTCCTCCAACAGCCCGGTCAGGCGTTCGGAGTCGTGGACGTTCATCTGGCACCCGTAGGTGCGGACCTCGTAAGTGCGCGGCATGGCCGCCCAAGCGTACGGCGTGACTCAGGCCTCGGCGGATTCGGCGACCTTGCGCCGGACGTCGTCCATGTCGAGCGCGCGGACGGCGTCGATGAGCTGGTCGAGCATCGGCGCCGGGAGCGCGCCGGGCTGGCGGAAGACCATGATCCCGTCGCGGAAGGCCATCAGCGTGGGGATGGAGCTGATCTGGAGCCCGCCGGACAGGTCGCGCTCGTCCTCGGTGTTGATGCTGCCGAAGACGATGTCGGGGTTGGCCTCCGACGCGGCCTCGTAGACCGGCGCGAAGCTGCGGCACGGGCCGCACCACGACGCCCAGAAGTCGAGGAGGACGATGCCGTCCTGCTCGATGGTGGTCGCGAAGTTATCGACACCGACGGTGACGGTCGACATGGGTGGCCCTTTCCCCTGCAGCAAGCTGGTGATTCGGTCGTGCAGTCCGTGTAACCAAGCCTGCCTCCGAAACCTTCCCCCGTGGCCGATCCGCGCGGGTACGGCTAGGGTCTGGAAATGACCGTCTCCGACACGGCCACCTCGGACAACCCCCACCAACCGGGCACGGACGACCCGCTCGTCGTGCTCGACCACGTCGACAAGCACTTCGGCGACCTGCACGTCCTGCGCGACATCAACGTCAGCATCAGGCGCGGCGAGGTCGTCGTCGTCATCGGTCCGTCCGGCTCCGGCAAGTCGACGCTGTGCCGGACCATCAACCGGCTCGAGACAATCGACGGCGGCACCATCAGCCTGAACGGCGTCCCGCTGCCGGAGGAGGGCAAGGAGCTCGCGGCGCTCCGTGCCGAGGTCGGGATGGTCTTCCAGAGCTTCAACCTCTTCGCCCACAAGACCATCCTCGAGAACGTGACACTCGGCCTGACCAAGGTGCGCAAGACGCCCAAGAAGTCGGCCGACGAGGCGGCCATGCGCCAGCTGAAGCGGGTCGGCGTGGCCGAACAGGCCGGCAAGTACCCCGCCCAGCTCTCCGGCGGCCAGCAGCAGCGCGTGGCGATCGCCCGCGCGCTGGCCATGGAGCCACAGCTGATGCTCTTCGACGAGCCCACGTCGGCGCTGGACCCCGAGATGATCAAGGAGGTCCTCGACGTGATGGTCGGGCTCGCCAAGCCCGAGCAGGGCGAGCCGATGACGATGGTGGTGGTCACGCACGAGATGGGTTTCGCCCGGACCGCCGCGGACCGCGTGCTCTTCATGGCCGACGGACAGATCGTCGAGGAGAACACCCCCGAGGAGTTCTTCACCAACCCACGCAGCGATCGCGCCAAGGACTTCCTCGGCAAGATCCTCAAGCACTGACCAAGCTCCCACCACTCGGAAGAAGGAGAAAAACAGGATGCGACTCACCAGAACGAAGGCGGCCGTGGCAGGACTCGGCCTCGCCCTCTCTCTTGTCGCCTGCGGTGACGCCGGCGACGACGAAAGCGCAGGTGTCGACGTCGAGGTCCAGGAGGACGCCGGCAGCGAGTTCGACGACGGCACACGCATGAAGGAGCTGGCCGACTCCGGCGAGGTCATCATCGGCGTCAAGTTCGACCAGCCGGGCATCGGCTTCAAGGGCGCCACCGACGACATGCCCGTCGGGTTCGACCCGGAGCTGGGGAAGGTGCTCGCAGCCTCGTTGGGCATCGCGCCCGAGGACATCACCTGGACCGAGACCATCTCCGACAACCGGGAGCCGTTCCTGCAGTCGGGCGAGGTCGACCTGGTGCTGGCGTCGTACTCGATCACCGACGAGCGACGCGCCGTCGTGGGCCAGGCGGGCCCCTACTACGTCACCGGCCAGCAGCTGTTGGTCGCCTCTGACAGCGACATCGACAGCCTCGACGACGTGAAGGGCACCGAGGTCTGCTCGGTGACCGGCTCCACGTCGCTGGAGAACATCGAGGCCGAGGGCGCCACGCCGCGCGGCTTCGACACGTACTCCGAGTGCGTCGACCAGGTGCTCAGCGGTGCCGTGGACGCGATGACGACCGACGGCGCGATCCTGCTGGGGTACGCCGCCGAGCACCCGGACGAGCTCAAGGTCGTCGTGGAGCCCTTCTCGGAGGAGCGGTACGGCGTGGGCTACTCGCTGGACCACCCGGAGATGTGCCAGTGGATCGTCGACACGCTGACCGCCGCGCAGGAGGACGGCACGTGGGAGGAGGCCTTCGCGGCGACGCTGGGTGCGTCCGGGGTCGAGACCCCGGAGCCGCCGGCGATGGACGAGTGCCCCGCCGCCTGACCGTCCGCATCACCCGCTGAGTGCCGGCCCCGCCCCCCACGGGGCGGGGCCGGCACCCGCCACCGAAGGAGGACGACCCGCGTGGAGCTGGTGTTGTCGAACTTCGACCTCTACCTGAGCGCGTTCCGGCTGACCATCGGGCTGTTCCTGGTGTCGGCCGTGGGGTCGCTCCTCCTCGGAACCCTGCTGGCGGCGATGCGGGTCGGACCGATCGCGTTCATGTCGAAGGCCGCGACCGTCTACATCACCGTGGTCCGCAACACCCCGCTGCTGATCATCTTCGTCTTCGTCATCATCGGCTTGCCGAAGCTGGGCATCCTGTTCCGCTCGGTCGAGGAGCTCGGGATCAGCTCCTTCTTCTTCCGGGCCTGCCTCGCGCTCACGCTGTACACGTCCACGTTCGTGGCCGAGGCGATCCGCTCCGGCATCAACGCGGTCCCGTTGGGTCAGGCGGAGGCGGCGCGGGCCATCGGCCTCACGTTCGGGGGCACGATGACGCAGGTCGTGCTGCCGCAGGCCTTCCGCGCCACGGTGCCGCCGCTGGCCAGCGTCTTCATCGCGCTGCTGAAGAACACCTCCGTGGCCTACGCCTTCGGGATCCTGGAGGCCACCGCGCGGATGAAGTACTTCACCAACATCAGCGGCAACGACCTGCCGATCTTCCTGATCTTCGCAGCCGGGTACGTCGTCCTCGTCGAGATCATCTCGTTCGGCGCCAACCGCCTCGAGCGTCGTTGGAGGGTCGCGCGATGAGCCAGACCAGCGTTCTCTTCGACGTGGCCGGTCCGCGCACGCGGGCCCGGCACCGGGTCTACACGGTCATCTCGCTCGTGGTCATCCTGGGCCTGGCGGCGCTCCTGGTCCTGCGGATGGCCGACCGCGGCCAGTTCGCCTACGACCTGTGGGAGCCGTTCCTCACACCCGAGTACATCCAGGCGCTGCTCGTCGACGGCCTGCTTCAGACCCTGAAGATGGCCTTCTTCTCGGTGATCCTCGCGGTCGTCTTCGGCACGATCTTCGGGGTCGGCAAGCTCTCTGACCACGCCAGCGTGCGCTGGGTGTGCTGGTCGGTCGTGGAGTTCTTCCGCGCCGTGCCCGTGCTGATGTTGATGATCTTCCTCTACTTCTCCTACGGCGCGGGCCCCGGCGGTCTGGACGCCTTCTGGTGCGTGGTCATCGCCCTGACGCTCTACAACGGCTCGGTGCTGGCCGAGGTCTTCCGGGCCGGCATCCTGGCCGTGCCGCGCGGCCAGTCCGAGGCGGCGTACGCGATCGGCATGCGCAAGACCCAGGTGATGACGCAGATCCTGCTGCCGCAGGCCGTCAAGATCATGCTGCCGGCGATCATCAGCCAGTGCGTGGTGGCGCTGAAGGACACCAGCCTCGGCTATGCGATCACCGCTCCGGGGCTCACGTTCGTCGGGAAGCAGATCTACACCGACTTCCAGAACCAGCTGCAGACCGTGATCGTCGTCGCCTCGCTCTACGTGAGCGTGAACCTGGTCCTGACCTGGATCGCCACCTGGGTGCAGAGGAAGTTCGTCGGGGAGAAGAAGATCCTCGAGGTGTCGATGGTGGCGGAGACCGAGGTCGGGGCGGGGCTGGCCCCGGGCGCGCGCTGATCGTGGCGCGTCTGCTCAACCAGCCGGCCTCGAGAGGTGCTGCACGAGGAACTCGATCGCGGCGGGGTACGCGTCGATCCGGTTGGCGCGCTTGGCGAGGCCGTGACCCTCGTCGTCGTACACCCGCAGCTCGCAGTCGACGCCCTTGCCGTCGAGCGCGGCCTTGATCTGCCGCGCCTCCGACAGCGGGACGCGCGGATCGTTGGCGCCGTGGATCACGAAGAGCGGCGCGACCATGTCGTCGAGGTAGGTCAGCGGCGAGGCCTTCTCGAGGAAGTCGCGGTGGCGGTCGAGGAAGCCGTACTCGCGCTCGCGGTAGGCCCTCCGGTACGCCGAGGTGTTCTCGAGGAACGTCACGAGCGACGAGATCCCGACGATGTCGACCCCGGCGGCCCACCGGTCCGGCTGCATGGCGACGCCGGCGAGCACCATGTAGCCGCCGTACGAGCCGCCCCACAGGGCCGAGCGCGACGCGTCGAGCCCGACCGACGGCAGCCAGTCGTGGATGGCCGCCAGGTCCGCCACCGAGTCGAGGCGCAGCTCGAGGTCGTCGAGCGAGACCCAGCGCTTCCCGTACCCGGCCGAGCCGCGCACGTTGGGCACCAGCACGTCGAAGCCGGCCATCGCCAGCGACTGCCACACCGCCGAGAACATCCGGGTCGCCTCGGACTCGGGACCGCCGTGCACGTGCACGACAGATGCTCCGGCGAGTACGTCGTCCGGAGACGCCGCCGCGAACCGGAAGCACGGCACCCGCTCACCGTCCGGCGTCGGGATGCGGTGCACGGTCGGGGTCACCAGCCGGTCCCGCAGCTCGGACGGCAGCGTGGCGCGGCCGTCGACGAGCTGGGTCACCGCGCCCGTGGCCGCGTCGACGCTGAGGATCGAGCCCGGGTCGACGGGCGTCATCGCGGTCAGCACGAAGCGGGACCCGTCATCCGCCCAGCGCACCGACAACGGCACGACGGGTCCGAGGTCGACGTCGACGCGGTGGCGGCCGTCGGCCTCGTGGATCGCGAGGACGTCGAGGCCGTCGACGTGGTGGCTGACCAGCAGGCACGAGCCGTCCCGCGAGGCCGCGGCCCCCAGGTCGTGCTCGTCGTCCTCGACGAGGATGCGCCAGGTGCCCTCGAGGTCGACGTGCCAGACGGCGTGGTGGTCGCGGTCGTGGTCGGAGGCCACGAGCACGCCGTCGTCGTCCACCGCCCAGCCGACCACGTGGTGGTTGGCGTGTTCGTCGGGACTGGTGAGCGCACCCGAGCCGAGCGGGCCGGCGAGCGAGACGACGGTCCCGTTGGGCTGCAGGCTCAGCGCCGTCACGGCCACCGACGACTCGTCGTGCGAGACGGAGGTCTGCACGACGTACCCGCCGTCGTCGAAGACCACGGTCTCCTCGCCGGAGTCCAGGTCGCGCACGACGATGTCCATGTCGACCTCGTTGCGCCGGTTGGTCGAGTAGATCAAGGACGTGCTGGTGACGTCGTGCAGCACGTTCATGTGCTCGGCGTCGCGGACGACGGGCGTCAGGTCGTCGAGCCCGACCGGTGACGCCGGCATGGTCGAGAGGTCGAGCAGGGAGATCTGCCACTTCTCGTCGCCACCCGAGTCGTGCTCGACGAGCACCTGGCGGCGCCCCGGCACGTACCTACCGGCGCACCGCGACGGCAGGTCGGTCAGCTCGGTGGTGGTCCCGTCGGGGGCGATCTCGACCAGCTGGAGGCTGCCGAGGTCGTCGTGGCCGGCCAGGACGCGGCCTGCGTCGTCGATGTCGAACGCCAGCCAGAGGCGGACGTCGAGGAGGGCTTTCACCGTTCCTGAGATGGACACCTCACTCGACACTGCGTGGTCGCCCGAGAGATCGCCCGAGAGATTGTTGGGGGTCACCGCTCGACGCTAGCACCGGGAGCGCCTGGCAGACTGGGCTCGAACGGGCCTTCGACCGCCCGCCTCCCCCCAGGAAGAAGTGGTTCCCGATGTGCAGTCCGGTGCGTTGCCGCACGTGCGGCAAGATCACCTGGTCCGGGTGCGGCGACCACGTCGACCAGGTCCGCGCGATGGTGCCCGACGACATGTGGTGCCCCGGTCACGAGGAGGACCCGGGTGGCAACGCCCCGCAGGGGTTCTTCCGGCGCCTAGCCCGCTGACCGCTCCAGGACCTCGACCCGGTTCCCGTGCGGGTCGAGGACGTGGAAGCGCAGGTAGCCGTCGAAGGTCGTCCGCTCGCGCTCGTCCACCTCGAACCCGCCCTCGCGCAGTCGCGCGGCCACCGCGTCGAGGTCGTCGACCACGAACGCCGGGTGCGCCTTGCGCGCAGGGACGAACGGCTCCTCCACGCCGACGTGGAGCTCGGCGAGGACGTCGCCGCGGTCGCCGTGCGCACGGAACCACGCCCCGCCGCGGGCCCGCAGGTCCGCGGGCTTCTCGACCTCGATGAGCCCGAGCGCGTCGGCGTAGAAGGCCCGCACGGCGTCCTCGCCATCGCGCGGACAGGCGACCTGGACGTGGTGCAGGGCGATCATGCCGGCACCTGCCCCACCACGAAGATGCGACGGAACGGCAGGACCACGCGCCCGTCACGATCTGGGTACGCCGCCCGCAGCCGACGCTTGAACTCCTCCTCGAAGCGGACCCGGAGGTCGTCGGGCAGCGCCTGGAGCGTCGGCCGGGCCCCGGTGCCCGAGACCCAGGTGAACACCGGGTCCTCGCCCTCGAGGACGTGGAGGTACGTCGTCTCCCAGGCGTCGACCTCGCAGCCGAGCGTGCGCAGCGCGTTCAGGTAGACCGCCGGAGCGTGCGAGTCGGGCACGGTGACCTCGACCGCGGCCGTGTGCTCGGCGTACGGCGCCTGGGCGGCGAGCTCGGCGCGGATCGTGTGGCTCGGCTCGTCGAAGTTGCCGGGCACCTGGAAGGCCAGCCAACCGCCGGGGTTCACCCGGGCGACGAGGTCGGGCAGCAGCTCGAGGTGGCCGGGCACCCACTGCAGCGTGGCGTTGGAGACCAGGACGTCGACCTGCTCCGCGCCGGTCGCCCAGTCCCGCAGGTCCGCCACCCGGAAGTCCACCGCGGGCGTGGTGGCCCGCGCCTTCTCGATCATCTCCGCGCTGGAGTCGAGGCCGACGACGCGCGCACCGGGCCAGCGCTCGACCAGCAGCGCGGTGAGGTTGCCGGGCCCGCAACCGAGATCGACGACGGTGGCGGGGTCGGTGGCGTCCACCCGCGCCAGCAGCTCGACGAACGGGCGGCCGCGCTCGTCGGCGTAGGTGAGGTAGCGGTCGGGGTCCCAGGTGTGCACGGCAGCATCCTCCGGCGAGAATCTCTTGATGTCAAGATTCTTGACAGATCGCTACACTGCCTCCATGCGCGACGAGGTCGACGAGCTCGCCGAGGCCTGGGCCCGCGAGCGTCCCGACCTCGACCTGGCGCCCGTCGCGGTCTTCAGCCGGATCTCCCGACTCTCGCGGCACCTCGACCTGGCGCGCCGCGACGCGTTCGCGGCGTACGCGATCGAAGGGTGGGAGTTCGACGTGCTGGCCGCCCTGCGACGGACCGGGGCGCCGTACGAGCTCTCCCCCGGCCGCCTGTTGCGCGAGACCCTGGTCACCAGCGGCACCATGACGAACCGGGTCGACCGGCTCGCCGCCAGGGGCTTCGTCGAGCGCTTCCCCGACCCCGACGACCGCCGCGGCGTGATCGTCCGGCTCACCCCCGACGGCAAGGCGGCCGTGGACGGCGCCTTCGCGGCCCTGCTGGACGCCGAGCACCAGCTGCTGGCCGACCTGCCCGACCGCGACCGCCAGCGGCTCGCGGCCCTGCTGCGCACCCTGCTCGCGCCGTACGCCGAGGCGAAGTGAGATGGAGGAGCACCACTACCTGATCCGCGGCGGCATCGCGGGCCGGGAGCGGCTGCGCGTGCTGGCCCGCGTGATGCGCCCCGGCACCCTCGCCCTGCTCGAGCGCGCCGGCGTCACCACCGGGCTGCGCTGCCTCGACGTCGGCTGCGGCGGCGGGGACGTGACGTTCGACCTGGCCTCCCTGGTGGGCCTCACCGGGTCGGTCGTCGGGGTCGACGTCGACTCCACCAAGCTCGAGCTCGCACGCGGCGACGCCGAGCAGGCCGAGGTCACCAACGTCGAGTTCCGGGTCGCGGACCTTGCCCAGGGGCTGGGCGAGGCGGAGTACGACGTCGTGTACGCCCGCTTCCTGCTCACCCACCTGCGCGACCCGGCCGCCGCCGTCGCGTTGATGTCGGCGGCGCTGCGACCGGGCGGGCGGATCGTGCTGGAGGACATCGACTACCGGGGGTCGCTCTGCTACCCCGAGTCCGACGCGTTCCGGCGCAGCAACCAGATCTACGAGGAGACGGCGCGACGCAACGGCGGCGACCCGCACGTCGGCATCCGGCTGGCGGGCTTGCTGCTCGACGCCGGGTTCGAGCGGGTCCAGCCCTCCATCGCGCACCCCGTCGGCCTCGAGGGCGAGGTCAAGCTGTTGCCCCCGCTCACGATCGAGAACATCAAGGCGATGGCCGTCGCGCACGGCGTCGCCACGGCCGAGGAGGTCGACGCCGTGGTCGACGAGCTGTACGCGATCGCTCGCGACCCCACGGTCATGGTCAGCAACCCGTACGTGTTCCAGGCCTGGGGCACGCTCGCTGGTTGAGGCGGGCCGAAGTCCCGTCACGAAACCAGCGGGAGGGCTACTCGAGCTGCTCGGCGGCCTCCAGCCACTCCGACTCCAGCTCGTCGCGCTGCGCTGCGAGGGCCTGGAGCTCGGCGGACAGCTGGGCCAGCCGCTCGTAGTCCTGTCCGGCGCCCAGGATCGCGGCGTTGAGCGCGGCCTCCTGCTCGGTGACCCGTTCGAGCTGCTTGTCCAGGCGCGCCAGGGTCTTGCGGGCGGCCCTCTCCTCGGCGCTGCCGGCGCGGGCGCGGTCGACCGGCGCGGACTCCGTCGCCGCGGCGCCGTCAGCGGAGACGGCGGCGGCGAGGTCCGCCGCCCGACGGCGGAGGTACTCGTCGACACCGCCCGGCAGCATCGAGATCTGCCCGTCGCCGAGCAGCGCCCACACCGAGTCGGTGACCCGCTCGAGGAAGTACCGGTCGTGGGAGACGACCACGAGGGTGCCGGGCCAGCCGTCGAGGAAGTCCTCGAGGACGTTGAGGGTGTCGATGTCGAGGTCGTTGGTGGGTTCGTCGAGCAGCAGCATGTTGGGCTCGGTCATCAGCAGCCGCAGCAGCTGGAACCGGCGCCGCTCCCCGCCGGACAGGTCGCCGATCCGCGTGGTGAGCCGGTCGCCGGTGAAGCCGAACCTCTCGAGCAGCGAGCTGGCGGTGATCTCGCCGGACTCGGTGCGCGAGACCCGCTTGACGGACTCCAGCGTCGGTAGCACCCGCCCCTCCGGGTCGAGGTCGTCGAGGTCCTGGGTCAGGTGCTGCAGGGCGACGGTGCGGCCGTGCCGTACGCGCCCGGCCGACGGCGCGATCGAGCCGTCGAGCAACCCGAGCACTGACGTCTTGCCGGCGCCGTTCACGCCGACGATGCCGACCCGGTCGCCGGGGCCGAGCCGCCAGGTGGCGTGGTGCAGCAGGGTGCGGTCGCCGCGCACCAGGTCGACGTCCTCGACGTCGACGACGTCCTTGCCGAGCCGCTGCGCGGCGAACCGCTGGAGCTCGAAGCGGTCCCGCGGCGGCGGGACGTCCTCGATGAGCTGGTTGGCGGCGTCGATGCGGAACTTCGGCTTCGAGGTCCGCGCGGGCGGGCCGCGGCGCAACCAGGCGAGCTCCTTGCGTACCAGGTTCTGCCGGCGCTCCTCGGTGGCCGCGGACTGACGGCTGCGCTCCGCCTTGGCCAGCACGTACGCCGCGTAGCCCCCTTCGTACGCGTCCACCTGGCCGTCGTGCACCTCCCACGTCCACTGGCAGACCGCGTCGAGGAACCAGCGGTCGTGGGTGACGACCACGAGCGCGGACGGGCGTGCGGCGAGATGGCGGGCCAGCCAGTCGACCGCCTCCACGTCGAGGTGGTTGGTCGGCTCGTCGAGCACGATCAGGTCGTGGTCGCCGAGCAGCAGCGCGGCCAGCGAGCAGCGGCGCCGCTCGCCGCCCGAGAGGCCGAGGACGGCGCGGTCGAGGGTGACGCCGGCGAGCAGCTCCTCGACGATCTCCCGCGTCCGGGGGTCGGCGGCCCACTCGTGGTCGGCCCGACCGGCGAGCACCGCCTCACGCACCGAGTGCGTGTCGACGAGGGCGTCGTGCTGGTGCAGGAAGCCGACCAGCAGCCCGCGGGACCGCGAGACCCGGCCGGAGTCAGCCGGCTCCTGGCCGGTCATCACCTCGAGCAGCGTGGTCTTGCCGTCGCCGTTGCGTCCGACCACGCCGATGCGCTCGCCCTCGCCGATGCCGAGCGAGACGTCCGCGAGCAGCGGGCGGACGCCGTACGCCTTGGAGACCCGTTCGAGGTTGAGGAGGTTGGCCATCAGGGCGGACTCATGGGAGGAGGTGCGCGCCCGCCACGGGGCCGTTGGCGACGAGGACGACGGGCAGGTCGTCGCCCTGGAGGGTGTCGGCCAGGGAGCGCGCGTGGTCGCCCGACCAGCAGAGGAACGCCACGGTGGGTCCGGAGCCCGACACGATGCCGCGCAGGGCACCCTCGGCCTCGCCGTGGGCGATCAGGTCGCCGAGGGCCGGCCGCAGGTCGATCGCCGGGGCCTCAAGGTCGTTGTGGAGGGCGGCGGCGAGCCGGTCGGGGTCACCGGCCGCCAGGGCCGCCAGGGTGCCCGCCGAGCTCGCCGGGGTGGCGGGTGCGTCGGGGAACATCTCGTCGAACCGTCGGTAGACCGACGGGGTCGCCAGCCCCTCATGGGACGGGACCACGACCCACCACCACGTGGTGGGGTCCGGGATGGTGTGCAGCACGTCGCCACGGCCGGCGCCGTGGGCGGTCCCGCCGAGCAGCGAGAAGGGCACGTCGCTGCCGAGCGTGGCGGCCAGCTCGAGGAGCCTCTCGTCGCTGGTCCCCAGGTTCCAGAGCCGGTCGAGGGCGACCAGGGTCGCGGCGCCGTCGGCGGAGCCGCCGGCCATGCCTCCCGCGACCGGGATCCGCTTCTCGACGAGCAGGTCGACGCGCGGCAGCTCGTCGGCGCCGGGGGCGGTCGCGGCGAGCAGCCGGGCCGCGTGGGTGACGATGTTGTCGTCCCCGCTGGCGAGGTCCGTGAGCACACTGTCGGGCAGGTACGACGCGGGCTCGACCGTCACGGTGCCGTCACCGTCGGTGGCCCGCACGTCGTCGTAGAGCCCCACGGCCTGGAAGACCGTGTCGAGCGGGTGGAAGCCGTCGTCGCGCGGCCGGCCGACCCCGAGGTGGAGGTTGATCTTCGCCGGCGCGCGCACGGTGACCGAGCGCTGGGCGTCAGGCTGGATCGAGAGGGTCATGCGCGGTCGCTCTCCAGCGCCTCGGCGATGCGCGCGAAGTCCGCGACCGTCAGCGACTCGCCGCGCTCCAGAGGGGCGATGCCCGCAGCGGCCAGCGCCTTCTCGGCCGCCTCGGTCGAGCCGGCCAGCCCGCGCAGCGCGCCGCGGAGACCCTTGCGACGCTGGGCGAACGCCGCGTCGACGACCGCGAACACCTGCTGACGGGTCGCGGTGGTGGCGGGCGGGTCGCGGCGTACCCACGAGACCAGGCCGGAGTCGACGTTGGGCTCTGGCCAGAACACGTGGCGGCCGACGGTGCCGGCGCGACGTACGTCGGCGAACCAGGCGGCCTTGACCGACGGGATGCCGTAGACCTTCGAGCCGGGGCCGGCGGCGAGCCGGTCGGCCACCTCGGCCTGCACCATGACGAGACCGCGTTCGAGCGACGGCAGCAGGGTGAGGAGGTGCAGCAGGACCGGGACGGAGACGTTGTACGGGAGGTTGGCGACCAGGGTGGTCGGCGGCGGCCCGGGGACCTCGGTGACGCGCAGCGCGTCGGCCGTGACGACGTGCAGCCGGTCGAGGGCCTCCGGGGCGTGCTCGGCGACGGTGTCGGGCAGTCGCGTGGCGAGCCGCTCGTCGATCTCGATCGCGACGACGCGGGCTCCCACCTCGAGCAGAGCCAGGGTGAGCGAGCCGAGGCCGGGACCGACCTCGACCACCACGTCGTCGGGCCCGACGCCCGCCTCGCGGACGATGCGCCGCACGGTGTTGGCGTCGATGACGAAGTTCTGCCCACGCTGCTTGGTCGGCCGCAGGTCGAGCTCGGCGGCCAGCTGACGGACCTCCGCCGGCCCGAGGAGTCTCGGACCGGCGGTGGGCATGAGACTCAACCTAGCGAGGCAGGCCCAGGCTGGCGGCACACGCCGGCCACGCGCCGTACCCGCCCGAGGCGTCGCGGACCTTGGTGGCGATGGCGATCTGCGTCTCGCGGCTGGCGTTGCTGGGGAGCCCCGTGCCGCCGTACGCCTGCCACGTGCCCAGCGAGAACTGCAGGCCGCCGTAGTAGCCGTTGCCGGTGTTGATGGCCCAGTTGCCGCCGGACTCGCACTGCGCGAGGGCGTCCCAGACGGTGTTGCCGCCGGCGAAGTTCGCGGTCGCGACCTCGCGGGTGCCGACCGAGACGACCTCGGCGACGGGCTTGGCGAGCACCTGCTGGCGCAGCACCTTGCGGACGACGAGGTGGCCGTTGCGGAAGGTGATCTCGTACGTCACGTCGCGCAGCCCGTTCTCACCCTCACGGACGACCGTGCTCGTGCCCTCGTCCAGGGTGTCGTCGGACTGCTCCACGGTGGCGTGCTCGACGACCTCGCGCTTCACGCGCTTGGTGACCGTCTTGATGCGCGTGACCACGACCTTGTCGCCGTCATCGAGGGTGGTGCCGAGGGCGGGCTTGACCTTGTCGTCCTTGTCGACCTCGACCTCGAGGTTCTCGAGCAGGTCACGCACGTCAAGCGCGGGGACGGTCTTCGTCTTCGCCTCGGCGGCGCCGACCTTGACGGTGACGCGCTTCGGGGTGGCGACCTCGAGGGACAGGCCACCGCGGTCGATGCCCGTGCCGCGGCTGACCGAGAGCGCGGCACCGGTGAAGGCCCGGCCGATCTGCTGCAGGGCACCGTCGACGGTCGTCGCGGTCACCCAGTAGGTCTGCTCGTGGCCGTCGACGCTCAGCGCCAGCTCACGGGCGAACCGGACGCTGATCTTGGTGCCTTCGGTGATCTCGTGATCGAGGTCGGGAGCGACCTGGTCGTGGTCGCGGAGCTCGATCCCCTCGGCGTCGAGGAGGTCACCGACAGTGCCGCCGAGGGCGGTCACCTGCTGGGGCTCGCCGTCGACCGACAGGGTCACGGACTTGGTCATGGACGCGTACGCGACGGTGGTACCGGCGACCGCGAGGGCCACGAGCGCCACGAGGACGGCCAGCAGGCCGCGCTTGCGACTGAGGTTGTCGAGCTT
>JAICRP010000260.1 GCA_025966445.1 Nocardioides sp. | reverse complement strand
GACATCGCCGTCGACCGGATGGAGGGCCACGGACCGGGGGCGCACCAGGTCTGGCTGCCGCCGCTCGACGTGCCCGACACCCTCGACGACCTGATGCCCGACCTCGTCGAGGACCCCGAGCTCGGCCTGGTCTCGCCGGAGTGGCGCCGGCTCGGCGGGCTGGTGATGCCGATCGGCACCGTCGACCGCCCCCGCGAGCAGCGCCGCGACACCCTCAGCGTCAACCTGGTGGGCGCCGCGGGGCACGCCGTCGTGGTGGGCGGGCCGCGGAGCGGCAAGAGCACGCTGCTGCGGACCTTCGTCACCAGCCTCGCTCTGACGACGACCCCACGCGAGTCGCAGTTCTACGTGATGGACTTCGGCGGGGGCGCGTTCTCACCGATGGCCGGGCTCCCCCACGTCGCCGGCGTCGGCAGCCGCTCGGAGCCCGACGTCGTCCGCCGGATCGTCGCCGAGGTGACCGGCATCGTCGACCGCCGCGAGGCGTACTTCCGGGCGCAGGGCATCGACTCGATCGAGACGTACCGCTCCCGGCGAGCGCAGGGCCGGGTCGACGACGGGTACGGCGACGTCTACCTCGTCGTCGACGGGTGGAGCACCCTGCGCGCCGACTTCGACGACATCGAGCTGCACCTGCAGCAGCTGGCCGGCCGCGGCCTCACGTTCGGCTTCCACCTCCTGGTGGCGAGCAGCCGCTGGGCCGACTTCCGCGCGGCCATGCGCGACACGTTCGGCACCCGCCTCGAGCTGCGGCTCGGCGACCCGCTCGACTCCGAGATCGACCGCAGGATCGCGGCCCTGGTCCCGTCGGGCCGTCCCGGCCGCGGCCTGGTCACGAGCAAGCTGCACTTCCTCGCCGCACTGCCGAGGATCGACGGCGAGCCCCACACGGACACGCTCGGCGACGGGGTCGAGGACGTGGTCAAGCGGGTCAGCGCGGCGTGGCGCGGCCCGCAAGGACCCAAGCTCCGCCTGCTGCCCGACCGCATCGACCTCGACGCCCTGGTGGCCGCGGCCCCGGCCGACGACACGAGGCTGCTGCTCGGCATCAACGAGAAGGAGCTGGCCTCGGTCGGGCTCGACCCGGACGCCCAGCCCCACCTGCTCATCTACGGCGACGGCCAGTCCGGCAAGAGCGCGACGCTGCGCACGTACCTGCGCGAGGTGGTCCGCACCCGCACGCCGAAGCAGGCGCAGCTCGTCGTCGTCGACTACCGCCGGTCGCTGCTGGGCGAGGTGCCCGAGGACTACCTGCTCAACTACCTCACGTCCGCGACCCAGGCCACGCCGACGATCAAGGACCTGGCGGCCTACCTCGAGTCCCGCATCCCCGGACCCGACGTGACCCCCGACCAGCTCCGCACCCGGTCGTGGTGGAAGGGCGCCGAGGTGTACGTCGTCATCGACGACTACGACCTCGTCTCGACCCAGCAGTCGTCACCGATCGCCCCGCTCCAGCCGCTGATGGCCCAGTCCCGCGACGTCGGCCTGCACGTGGTCGTGGCGCGACGTTCGGGCGGCGCCGGCCGGGCGTCGTACGAAGCCGTGCTCCAGTCCATGCGCGAGCTCGCCATGCCCGGCCTGATGTTGTCCGGCTCACCCGACGAGGGCGTCCTGATCGGCACCATCAAGCCGCAGCCCCTGCAACCCGGCCGCGGCCGCCTCTGGACGCGGGAGCGCGGCACCGAGGTCGTCCAGGTCGCCTGGACCGACCCGGCGCTGTAGCGAACCCGTCGGCCGAAGGTGCGCGGAGCACCGAGCGCGGCGGCCAACCACCGGGTGAGGTCCCCAGACCCCGTGCCCGATCGCTACGCCGCGATGGAGACCGCGAGGTACGGGCGGGCGTGGTCCCGCGAGGAGATCATGCTCGGGTTCCTCGGTGACGTCGGCGAGCTGGCGAAGCTCGTGCAGGGCAAGGAGGCGTGCGGCCGCGCGACGATGGAGGACCTCGACCGCTCGCTGCGAGGCGACGGTCCTCAGCCCGAGTAGCTCTCGGTCAGGGCGCGGGCGACCGTCTCGGCGTCGCGCTGGGCGAGGTCGTCGGGGTACTCCGGCAGCAGGTCGTCCCACACCGGAAGCCACGAGCCGTACAGCTGGCCCTGCCCGAGTGGCCGGGCGAACAGCCAGATGTGCAGGTGGGCGCCGCCGTCGCCGACGCGGTAGACGTGGCAGCGCGAGATGTTCGGGAGGGCCTCCACGTGCCGGGTGAGGTGGGCGATCAGCACGCCGAGCTCCGCGGCCAGGTCGTCGGGCAGGTCGCCCATGTCGTGGTGCGCACGGGGGATCAGCATCATCACGAGAGGGACGCCGCACCCGCCGATCCGCGTCAGCCGCCAGCGCTCGTTGGTCCACACGCCGTCCTCGCGCGTGCACGTGCGGCAGGTCGCCGGGTCCTCGTCGTGGCGCGAAGGCTCGGGGAGCTCGGGCGGCCGCAACGGCGCGACGCGGAGGCCGTCCTGGTCGAACGGCGCCACGTCCCACATGGTCATCCGCGACAGCGGCAGTCGCTGCTCGGCGTCGGCCGCCTCGAGGGCGTGGGCGTAGAACGCGTCGGGGTCCAGGGCCATCGCGCCACCTTAGGCGGCGCGCTGCGCCCTCATCGCCGCCGGGCGGTCCCGAACATCCCGCGCGCGATCTCGCGGGCCGCGGTGCGCATGAAGTCCTTGAAGGCGCCGGACTTCACGACGTCGGACACGATGCCGCCGTCGTCGCCCGACGACCCGCCGGACGTCCGACGTGAGGACGAGGTCGACTTGGAGGCAGCCTTCGCCGCCTTCTCGCGCTCCTTGGCCGCGTCCTCCTCGGCCTGGCGGCGCGCACCCTCCTCGACCTTGACGGCGAGCATCTCGCGCGCGGAGTCGCGGTCGACGACGGCGGCGTACTTGGCGTAGCGCGGACTCGCCTTCACCGATGCCTCCATGGCGGCTTCGTCGGCGATGCCCATCAGCGACTCGGGCGCCCGCAGCCGCGTCCACGCGACCGGGGTGGGGGCGCCACGCTCGTTCATCACCGTGACGACCGCCTCGCCGATGCCGAGGCTGGTGATCACCTCGCCGAGGTCGTCGTAGGCCGAGTTGGGGTAGGTGTTGACGGTCGCCTTCAGGGCCTTGGCGTCGTTGGGGGTGTGCGCTCGCAGCTGGTGCTGGATGCGCGAGCCGAGCTGGGCGAGCACGTCGTCCGGCACGTCGGTCGGACGTTGCGTCACGAAGAAGACGCCCACCCCCTTGGAGCGGATCAGCCGCACGGTCTGGGCGATCTGGTCGAGGAAAGCCTTGGAGGCGTCGTTGAACAGCAGGTGCGCCTCGTCGAAGAAGAAGACCAGCTTGGGCTTGTCGATGTCGCCGACCTCGGGCAGGTCG
>JAICRP010000207.1 GCA_025966445.1 Nocardioides sp. | reverse complement strand
GACGCCGGTGAACGGCACCAGGTGGTGCTCGCACATCGACCACAGCTCGATGTCGCGCACGAGGATCATCTCGTCGTGGCCGATGTCGAAGGTGGTGGTGAGCACGTCCTCCGGCGACATGTGCAGACCCGCGGTCAGCTCCGCGTACGCACGCGCCACGCGCGCCGGCGTGTCGTGCAGCCCTTCACGGTCGGGGTCCTCGCCGATGGCGATCAGCAGCTCGCGGACAGCCGACTCGGCGCGGGCATGGTCGAAGGCCGGCACGTCTCCCGGCGGCACGCCGGGGATCGTCACAGGATCGACCATCAGGTGGGGAGCTCGGCGCCGGAGCTGGGCGGGCTCACCCCGGGATCGCCGTGCAGGTCGCCGCTGGGACCGGGCGGCGTGAGCACCGGCGCGGCGTCGTCCTCGGGCTTGTGGCCGTTGACCTTGGCCCGGTCACGGATCTCCTGCGGGATCTCGATCGGCGGGATGGTCGACGGCACCCGGTCCGGCGAGCCGGTCCAGGCCGGACGCGCCGAACGACGGCGCAGAGGCTCGAAGATCTCGGCTACCTGCTCCTTGTCGAGGGTCTCCTTGTCGAGCAGCGCCAGCACCAGCGCATCGAGGACGTCGCGGTTCTCGACGAGGATGTCGAACGCCTCCTGGTGAGCCGTGGCCAGGAACTTCTTGGTCTCGTCGTCGACGATGGCCGCGACGTCCTCGGAGTAGTTGCGGCTGTGGCCCATGTCGCGGCCGAGGAACGGCTCGCTGTTGTCCTTGCCGAGCTGGATGGCGCCGAGCCGCTCGGTCATGCCGTACTGGGTGACCATGGCGCGCGCCAGCGCGGTGGCCTTCTCGATGTCGTTGCTCGCGCCGGTCGTCGGGTCGTGGAAGACCATCTCCTCGGCCGCGCGGCCGCCCATCATGTAGGCGAGCTTGTCGAGGATCTCCGACCTGGTGGTCGAGTACTTGTCCTGGTCGGGCAGCACCATCGTGTAGCCGAGGGCGCGGCCGCGCGGCAGGATCGTCACCTTGTGCACCGGGTCGGTGCCGGGCAGCGCTGCGGCGACCAGGGCGTGCCCGCCCTCGTGGTAGGCGGTGATGAGGATCTCGTGCTCGCTCATCAGTCGGGTGCGACGCTGCGGTCCGGCGATGACGCGGTCGATCGCCTCGTCCAGGTGCTCGTTGGAGATCAGCTTGCCGTTGTTGCGCGCGGTGAGCAGCGCCGCCTCGTTGAGCACGTTGGCCAGGTCGGCGCCGGTGAAGCCGGGCGTGCGCCGGGCCACCGAGATCAGGTCGATGTCGGGCGACATCGGCTTGCCGCGCGAGTGCACCCGCAGGATCTGGTGGCGGCCGTTGAGGTCGGGGGCGTCCACCTGGATCTGGCGGTCGAAGCGGCCGGGGCGCAGCAGCGCGGGGTCGAGCACGTCGGGCCGGTTGGTGGCCGCGATGAGGATCACGCCGCCGCGGACGTCGAAGCCGTCCATCTCGACCAGGAGCTGGTTGAGGGTCTGCTCGCGCTCGTCGTGACCGCCGCCCATGCCGGCGCCGCGGTGGCGGCCGACGGCGTCGATCTCGTCGATGAAGACGATCGCCGGGGCGTTCTCCTTGGCCTGCTCGAACAGGTCTCGGACGCGGGACGCGCCGACGCCGACGAACATCTCGACGAAGTCGGAGCCCGAGATCGAGTAGAACGGCACGCCCGCCTCACCCGCGACCGCGCGCGCGAGCAGCGTCTTGCCGGTGCCGGGCGGGCCGTAGAGCAGCACGCCCTTGGGGATCTTGGCGCCCACGGCCTGGAACTTCGCGGGCTCCTGCAGGAACTCCTTGATCTCACCGAGCTCCTCGATCGCCTCCTCACACCCCGCGACGTCGCCGAACGTCGTCTTCGGCATGTCCTTGGTGATGAGCTTGGCCTTGGAGCGGGCGAACTGCATGATGCCCTTGCCGCCGCCGCCCTGGACCTGGTTCATCAGGAAGATGAACAGGAACACGATGAGCGCGAAGGGCAGCAGCGTGGCGAGGATCGAGCCGAGCAGACTGGGCTGCGGGTTCTCGGAGTTGGACTTCTCGATGGTGCCGTCCGAGATCGCCTGCCGGACCTCCTCGAGGATGCCCTCCTGCTGGCCCTGGATGTAGTGGGACTGCACCTCGCTGCCGCCGTCCCGCTCGACCCCTTGGTCGAGGGTGGCCTTGATCAGCTGGTCGCCGTCGACGAACGTGATCTCCTTGACCTGCCCCGAGGTGACGTACTGCTCCATCTGGGAGGTCGGGATCTCGTCGGCCCCGTTGTTGGGCGTGAGGTACTGAAGAGCCAGGAGAACGCCCACGACGGCAAGGACGATCCACAGCCACGGACCCTTGAGCAAACGCTTCACAAGACTCTTTCCGGCACGCCCCGGGCGGGGCACTCATCTGAAGGGTCGACGGTACAGCCAGTCGACAATCACCATTCTCTCAGGGAGAACGCCTCACCGGGAGTCGAACGTTCCCAGCAACCGGAGACCATGTCCGCTCCGGTGGCCGGATGGTCCCGCGATCGATCAGCTGTAGACGTGCGGAGCGAGGGTGCCGATGTCGCGCAGGTTGCGGTACCGCTCGCGGTAGTCGAGGCCGTAGCCGACCACGAACTCGTTGGGGATGTCCCACCCCACGTACTTGACGTCGACCGGCATCTGCAGGGCCTCGGGCTTGCGGAGCAGGGTGCAGATCTCGACGCTGGCCGGCTCGCGCGAGGTCAGGTTGCTGGTCAGCCAGCTCAGCGTCAGGCCGGTGTCGATGATCTCGTCGACGATCAGCACGTGGCGTCCGGAGATGTCGGTGTCGAGGTCCTTGAGGATGCGGACGACGCCGCTGGACTTGGTGCCGGAGCCGTACGACGAGATCGCCATCCAGTCCATCTCGACGTGCCGCTCGAGGCTGCGGGCGAGGTCGGCCATCACCATCACGGCGCCGCGGAGGATGCCGACGATCAGCAGGTCCTGGCCCTCGTAGTCGCGCTCGACGTCACGGGCGAGCTCGCCGAGGCGGTCCTGGATCTGCTTCTCGGTGAACAGCACGTTCACGAGGTCCTGCTCGACGTGGCTGACGTCCATGAGCGCAGCCTGCCACAGGCCCCGCGATTCGGCTCAGTCTCCCTCGAAGACCAGCGCCCCGTCCCGTCGCACGCCGCGGACCCGGCCCGGCAGGTCGACGGCACCCTGGCCGTGCCAGTCGGTCAGCAGCGCGTCGAGGGCCCGGACGTGCTCGTGGAACAGCTCGGCGTCGCGGGCGCCGGCCCGGAGGGCCGCCAGGCGCAGGACGCGCGTGCGGACGGCGGGCGCGAGCTCCAGGAGCGCGGCCACCGGAAGCGGATCGGGGAGGACGGCGTACGCCGCGTCGGCGAGGTCGTCGAGGTGCTCGACGTCGGCGCGCAGCAGGTCGGCGGTGCGGGCGAGGTTCTGGGTGACGCCCGGACCCAGCTCGGTCTCGAGCATGGGCAGCACGTCGCGGCGCACTCGTGTCCGGGTGAAGCGGGGGTCGTCGTTGGCGGGGTCGGTCCACCAGCCGATGTCCTGGGCCCGGCAGGCCTGCTCCGTCTGGGCACGGGTGAGGTCGAGGAGCGGCCGGCGGAACACCCCGAACGTCCTGCGCATGCCGGCCAGCGAACGGCCTCCGCTGCCCCGGGTGAGGCCCAGCAGGACGGTCTCGGCCTGGTCGTCGAGGGTGTGCCCGAGCAGCACGGTCGACGAGCCGAAGCGGTCGGCGAGCTCCTCCAGGACGGCGTACCTCGCCTGGCGGGCGGCCGCCTCGAGGCCGTGCCCGTCGCCCTCGACCTTGACCCGGATCGAGGCGGTCTCGTCGGCGCCGAGCGCGGCCATCTGCCCGATCACGTGGGTCGCGACCTCGGCGGACGCCTCGTGCAGGCCGTGGTCGACCGTGACACCGACGACGGGCCAGGGCTGCTCCCGCGCCTCGAAGACGGTGGCCGCCAGCAGGGCCAGCGAGTCGGCCCCGCCTGAGCAGGCGACCAGGACGGGGGCGGAGCCGGGGTCGCCGGCGGTGAGCGCCCGCCGTACGGCCACCCGGGTGGCGGCGACGGCGGGGTCGGGCCCGTTCACAGAACGCGCGTCACCCAGGCCGCTGGATCGGCGATCTCGGCCTTGGTGGGCAGGTGGGCGGGGTCCTGCCAGACGACGTTGAAGTCGGCCATCCCGACCTTGTCGACGACCCCGCGGACGAAGGCGGCGCCGTCGCGGTACTGCACCATCTTGGCGTCGAGGCCGAGTGCGCGGCGCAGGAACTTGTCGAGCATCCCGACCCCCTGGCGGCGGCGGGTGAACTTCTTGCGGATGTCCTTGACCGACGGGATGACGCTGGGCCCCACGCCGTCCATCACCACGTCGGCGTGGCCCTCGAGGAGCGACATCACGCCGGTGAGGTGGTCCATGATCTCGCGCTGCTCGGGCGACCCGAGGATGTCGAGCAGACTGCCCTTGGACTCGCCCTTGAGCGCCTCGGAGAGGCCCTTGAGGCCGTCGTCGAGCAGCCGGGTGGGCTCGATGACCTCGGACAGGCGGCCCACCTGCTCGAACAGGTGGTCGCGCATCCAGGGCACCGCGGTGAACTGCACGCGGTGGGTCTCCTCGTGCAGGCAGACCCAGAGCCGGAAGTCGGTGGGGTCGGCGTCGAGCTCGCGCTCGACGTGGACGATGTTGGGCGCGACGAGCAGCAACCGGCCCGAGGGGGCGTGGAACGGGTCGAACTGCCCGAGCACCTTGCCGCCGAGGAAGCCCAGCACGGCACCGATCTCGGCGCCGGTGACCCGTGACCCCAGCGCCTTGGTGAACCCGCTCGGCGGGCCCTTCTTCGCGGTGACCTTGTCGACGAAGGGAGTGAGCAACAGGTCGAAGCTCTCGGTGTTGGCGCGGATCCAGCCCGGCCGGTCGACGACGAGGAGCGGAGCCGTGGCGTCGGCGGCGACCAGCCCGGTGTAGTCGCGGACCAGTGCGGTCGAGCGCGCGGCGTCCTCGCGGAGCTCGGCGACCACGGCGTCGGCCACGGACCGGCTGACCTCGGGGCCGGGGCCGGCGAGCCGGGAGGCCACGCTGATCGCGAGCTCCCAGTCGACCATGTCTGCTGCCGTCATGCGCCGAACCTACCGACCGCTACCTACCGAGCAGTGGCAACCACCCAGGGCGGCCGCGGCCGCATCGAGGGCACCCTCCGCGGCGAAGGTCTTGAGGAACCGCACCCGGTCGGCCATCAGCACGAAGGCCACGGAGGTGCCGTCGAGGTCGGTGGCGATGCCCGCCAGGCTGCTCGTACCCCGCAGGGTGCCCGTCTTGGCCCTGACGTGGCCGCGGGCCGCGGGCGTGGTGTCGGCGAAGCGGTACTCCAGCGATCCGGTGAAGCCCGCGACCGGCAGTCCGGTGAGCACGGGACGCAGCGTCGGCCGGTCGGCGGACGCGGCCGCCCCGAGCACGCCGAGCAGGGTGTCGGGCGGCAGCAGGTTCTCCCGGGACAGCCCGCTGCCGTCGTACCAGTCGGCGCCACCCACCGGGACGTCCAGCTCGGTCAGGGCCTGTCGGACCCCCCGCACGCCTCCCTCGAACGACCCCTCCCCGACGGTCGCCAGCCCGACCTGGTGGGCGAGCACCTCGGCCGCCTCGTTGTCGCTCACCGTCAGCATCCGCTCGGCGATCTGCGACACCGGGGGACCCTCGACCTCGGCGAGCGGGGTGGCGGCGTCGGCCGCGCGGCGCCGTTCGGCCTGGCCGGTGACCCGGACGCCGGCCGCGCGCAGCTCCTGGGCGAAGTACGTCGCCGCGGTCAGGGACGGGTCGGGCACCCGTCCGCTGCCAGAGGCGGGCCTTCCCTCGTCGGCCCACAGCGCGGTGATGCGGGAGACCACCCCGTCGGGGACGTAGCTCGGCTCCCAGTGCGGGTTGACGTCCGGGCCGCTGAACAGGGTGTCGTCGTAGCCGAACGCCGCCTTCCGGATGCCCTGGTCGGCGAGGGCGGCGGCGGTCAGG
>JAICRP010000176.1 GCA_025966445.1 Nocardioides sp. | reverse complement strand
GAGCGCTGCTCGGACTCCGCGACGACCTTGCCCCTCCGCAGCACCCAGCGCGGACGCGCGTGCTCGCGCAGCACGTCGACCAGTCGTTCGTGGTGGTGGACGCAGAGATCGGCCCTGTTGCCGACCGCGATGCCGTGCGCCCCGATCCCGAGGACGCGGGCCGCGCGCTCGGTCACCAGGTCGAGCAGGCGGAGCTGGTCCGGCCCGGACAGGAAGCCGAGGACGTGCGCGGCCAGGAACGCGACCTCGAGCATGTTGTGCCGGCCGAAGGGGTAGTACGCGTCCTCGATGTCGTCCTGCCCCAGCGCGACGGGCAGGTCCTCGTCGAGGAGCTCGCGCACGGGTAGGTGCAGCGGCCCCGTGTGCGGGTCCGACACGAACCCCAGCCCGGCCGCCCGGGCGAGGTCGGAGAGCCGCACGACCGACGGCGTCGGGTACGTGGCCAGGGCCCGCGCGTGGCAGGCGACGCCGCGGCCCTGCAGCCCGTGCTCGATCATCGCCTCGGCCAGCATCGCGGTCGTGCGCAGCGACGGGTCGCCGGCGTCGTCGGTCAGCATCGCGACGCGCGAGCCCGTCGAGGCTGCGAGCCGGCATGCCCACTGGACGTGCTCGGCGGCGTCCCGGTCGGTCAGCTCGATCCACGGGATCCCGCCGACCACGTCGGCTCCGAGCCGCACCGCCTCCTCGCACAGCTCG
Source organism: Nocardioides sp. (assembly GCA_025966445.1). Classification (GTDB taxonomy): domain Bacteria; phylum Actinomycetota; class Actinomycetes; order Propionibacteriales; family Nocardioidaceae; genus Nocardioides. The sequence goes on along the minus strand of JAICRP010000176.1, from coordinate 6,197 downwards.
GCGGCGCCGGGGTCGCGGAGCAGCCCGTCCTGGGGGAACGCGACGACCTGGAGGTCGACGAGGTCGCGGTACTCCTCCCGCGCCTCGAGCACCGACGCCATCCCCTCGAGCCCGGCCGTGGTGTCGACGTCGACGAACGCCTGCACGTGCAGCACGCCGTTGCGGACCGCCTCGTCGAGCGCCCGCCGTACGTTCGGCACGATCCACGCGCGGTCGTAGTGCTGCTTCACCGCCGAGGCGTCGCGGACGATCGAGCGCATCGCCCGGCCCATGTCGTCGGAGGTGTACGACGCCAGGGCCGCGTCGCCGGCCAGCGGCAGCGTGTGGACCTTGTCGAGGTGCAGGTGCGCGTCCACGAACGACGGCGTGAGGAGCCGCCCCTCGGCGTCGATGGCCAGCCCGGGCTCGACGTCGATCCCACCCTCGGCGACCTCGACGTACAGCCCGTCGGCGATGCCCACGTCCACCACCCGGCCGTCGACGAGCCGGGCGTTCTTGACCACCACGTCCACGGACGTCACCTTCCCACGCAGCGGGTCTCGTGACGGGACTTGGTTCCTCCTCGACCAGGGAAGAGCTCAGCCGCGCCAGGCGTCGCTGTCGGGCGACAGGTCGGCGTACGTGCGGATCCAGGCGTGCATGGCGATCGCGGCGGCCGCGGAGGCGTTGATCGAGCGGGTGGAGCCGAACTGGGCGATCGAGAAGGTGCCGTCGCACGCCTCGCGTGCCGGGTCCGACAACCCGGGGCCCTCCTGCCCGAACAGGAAGCACACGGACCGCGGGATCTCCATGGTCTCCAGGTGCGCCGAGCCGGGCAGGTTGTCGATGCCGAGCAACGTCACGTCACGTTGGTGGAGGTACGCCGCCAGGTCGGCCACCGAGGCGTGGTGCCGCAGGTGCTGGTAGCGGTCGGTGACCATCGCGCCGCGGCGGTTCCAGCGGCGGTTGCCGACGATGTGCACCTCGGCGGCGAGGAAGGCGTTGGCCGAGCGGACGATGGTGCCGATGTTGAAGTCGTGCTGCCAGTTCTCGATCGCCACGTGGAACCCGTGTCGACGGCGGTCGAGGTCCGCGACGATCGCCTCCATCGACCAGTAGCGGTAGCGGTCGACGACGTTGCGCCGGTCTCCCTCGGCCAGCAGCTGGGCGTCGTACTGCTCGCCCACGGGCCAGTCGCCGCGCCACGGACCGACGCCGACCTCGGGCGGCCCGTGCGGCATCGGGTCGTACGGAGCGCGCGGCTCGTCCACGGACGCGACACTAGTGTTCTGGTCGACGCCCGCAGGTTGGGGATCGGCGGGTACGCTCGCCCGGTGAGTCCGACCGCCCTCCTGGTGCCGTTGCTGCTGGGCATCGAGTGGATGGACCCCAACTGGCTCCTCGACCAGTTCGGCACGGCGTTCTTCTGGGTCAGCCTGGCCATCATCTTCGTCGAGTGCGGGCTGTTCTTCCCGTTCCTGCCGGGCGACACGCTGCTCGTCGCGATGGGCCTGTTCATCGCCACCGAGAAGATCGAGATCGTGCCCGGCGGACCGCTGGTCAATCTCGCCTTCGCCCTCGTCACGCTCATCGCGGCGGCCTTCGCGGGCAACGTCGTGGGCTACGAGATCGGACGCAAGATCGGCCCACCGCTCTACGAGCACGACGGTCGGATCCTCAAGCGCGAGTACTTCACCAAGACCGAGACGTTCTTCGAGAAGCACGGCCGCAAGGCCCTGGTGATCGGCCGGTTCGTGCCGTTCGTGCGGACCTACATCACGGTCGTGGCCGGCGCCACCAGGATGGACCGCGGCAAGTTCCTGATGTGGAGCTTCGTCGGTGCGGTGGTCTGGGTCGTCAGCATCACGGCGCTCGGCTACTTCGTCGGCCAGAGCGTGCCGTGGCTGGCCGACAACATCGACTACGTCATCCTCGGCCTGCTCGCGCTGTCGGTCCTCCCGCTGTTCTACGAGTGGTGGCGGCACAGCAGCGACGACGACGACGAAGAGACCACCGAGGAGAGCGCCCAGGCCTCCGCCTGACGCCCGCTACCCGCGGACGGCGTCGAGGTCGGCCTTCGTCAGCACCGCGCGCACCTCGAGCGCGACGTCGGCGAGCGGGTCGGTGCCCGCCGGCGACCGGTCGATCGCGCAGACCACGAGGTCGACCGTCGCGCCGGCCTCGCGCAGTGCGGTCGTCGCGTCCCGCACGGCTCCACCGGTGGTGATCACGTCCTCGACCAACGTGACCCGGCGGCCCGCCACGTCGGGCCCCTCGGCGAGCTTGCAGGTGCCGTACTCCTTGGCCTGCTTGCGGACGAACAGGGCCGGCAGCCCGGTCCGCGCGCTGAGGGCCGTGACGATGGGGATGCCGCCCATCTCCAGGCCGCCGATGAGATCGACGTCCTCGGGCAGGAGGGGTTCCATCTGGGCGGCCACCCGGGCCAGGAGCTCCGGGTCGGTCTCGAAGAGGTACTTGTCGAAGTACTCGCTGGACACCTGACCCGATCGGAGCGTGAACTCGCCGGTCAGCCGGCAGCGTGCGTCGACGTCACGGGCGAGGTCGGGATCGACTGGCATGCGGGAACCCTACTGAGGGGCGTGACTACCCTCGGCCCCATGGCACCCGTGCGCACCGCCGCCCGCCTCGACGGCATCCCGCCGACGATCTTCTCCACGATGTCGGCGCTCGCCGTGAGGACGGGGGCGGTGAACCTCGGTCAGGGCTTCCCCGACGTCGACGGCCCGCCGGAGGTGATCGCCGCGGCCGTGGCGGCCCTCGAGTCGGGCGCCAACCAGTACGCCCCCGGCATCGGCATCCCAGCGCTGCGAAACGCGATCGTGCGGCACCAGCGGCGCCACTACGGGATCGAGCTCGACCCCGACACCGAGGTCGTGGTGACGACGGGCTGCACCGAGGGGATCGCGGCCGCCCTGCTGGGACTGGTGAACCCCGGGGACGAGGTGGTCGTGCTCGAGCCGTACTACGACTCGTACGTCGCGATGCTCCAGATGGCGGGCGGCGTCCGGCGTCCCGTCACGCTGCGGGCCCCGGACTTCCGGATGGACCTCGACGAGCTCCGGGCGGCGGTGACGGACCGGACCCGCTTCGTGCTGCTGAACACGCCGCACAACCCGACGGGCACCGTGCTGACCCGCGAGGAGCTCGCGGCGGTGGCGGAGGTGGCCGTGGAGCGGGACCTCGTGGTGATCACCGACGAGGTCTACGAGCACCTGACCTTCACCGGGTACGAGCACGTGCCGATGGCCACCCTGCCGGGCATGGCCGAGCGGACGCTGACCCTGTCGAGTGCGGGCAAGAGCTACTCGTTCACCGGGTGGAAGGTGGGTTGGGCCACGGGTCCGGCCGAGCTGGTGGGTGCGCTGCTGTCGGCCAAGCAGTGGCTGACGTTCACGTCGGGCTCTCCGCTGCAGCCCGCGGTGGCCGCGGCGCTGGACGAGCACCCCGACTTCCCCGCGGCGCTGGCCGCCGAGCTGGAAGGCAAGCGCGACCTGCTGTGCGCCGGTCTGGAGAAGGTCGGGCTGCAAGGGCGCCCGCCCGCGGGCACGTACTTCGCCACCTCCGACATCACGCACCTCGGGTGGCCGGACGCGATGGCCTTCTGCCTGGCGCTGCCGGAGCGGGCCGGCGTGGTCGCCATCCCGACCCAGCCGTTCTACGACGACCCGGACGCGGGCCGCCAGCTGATCCGCTGGGCGTTCTGCAAGCAGACGTCCGTGATCGAGGAGGCCCTCAGCCGGCTGGCCGGTGCGGACCTCGCCTACGGCGACGGTCAGTAGCCGCGGCGCCGCTGGTACCACTCGCCGGCGCCCCCGGTGAAGAGCAGGATGACGACAGCGATGCACGCGAGCAGCCAGACGGCGGAGATGACGGAGCCGATCGCCACCAGGCTCAGCAGGCCCGCGACGACCGACGAGATGACCAGCAGGATGCGCGACACGTTGGACCCGCGCATGGCGAACACCGCCAGCACACAGGCGATGACGCACCAGAGCGTGAGCACGACCAGCAGGAAGAGGAAGAAGCCGTACGCGTCCTCGGCGCTGAAGTCCCCGGTCACGCCCTGCTCGGCGAAGGCCTTGTCCATCTCGGTGACGACGTCGTCCTTGGCCACGAGCATGCCCAGCGTGATGAAGCCGAAGAGCGCGCCGGTGAGGCCCGCCATGATCAGCGTGATCCACGCGGCCGCGGTGACGGTGCCCGGCCGCGGCTCCCGGACGAGGGGGCGGCCGTACATGTCCAGGCCGTCGCCCAGCGGGCCCGGAGGCGGCTGCTGCGCGTAGTACCCCTGCGGCTGCTGCCCGTACGGCGCCTGGCCATAGGGGTCTCCGGCCGGCGGCTGCCCGGAGGCCGGCTGCGCGGGCGGCTGGCCGCCGTACGGGTTCGGAGCGGCCGGCGGCTGGCCGTACGGGCTCTCCCCCGCCGGGGGCTGGCCGTACGGGTTCTGGGGAGGCGTCCCGCCGGGGTTGTTCTCGCTCATCGGCTCATCTCATCATGCCGGGGCCCCGTGCGGCACCGGGGACGTCCCGCCAGCCCAGCCACCGCTGCGCCGAGGACTGCAGCAGCAGGGCGACCGTGGCCGCGGCCAACAGGCCGGGGACCACGAGCGGGGGCGAGAGCAGCGAGCCGACCAGGCAGAACAGACCGACGATCGCGGCCGAGATGACCAGCCCGATGGCGGCCCAGCGCCGCCGCTGGAACGCCAGCACGGCGAGCAGGCCCGATGCGACCGCCCACACCAGGCAGACGACCGCCGTCACCCAGGAGGCCGACCGGAGCGTTCCGTCGGACACGCCCTGGTCTACCAGCGTCGGGTTCTGACGGTGCATCTCCGCGATCAGGCCGTCGGGGTCGGCGGCGAGCACGCCGACCAGCAGCAGCGACATCAGCGCCGCGAGCGCGCAGCACGCCCACGTGATCGCGCACGCGGCCGCCACTGCGGTCGGACGGCGCGGCGGCGGGGCGGGCGCCGGGACCCACGGCGGCGGCTGGGTGGCGGCGTACGCGGGCCAGGCCGGCGGCGGCAGCTGCGTCGCCGGCGGGCCGGGCGGCGGCAGCGGGGGAGCCGTGGGCGCCGGCTGCCGTGTGGTCGACGGGCCCGAGGGGCTCGAGGGGCTCGAGGGGACCGCCTCGGGAGTGGTGCCATCGAACCAGTGCCGCGCCGGCGAGAGCCACAGCATCGCGACGCTGGCGGCGACCACGCTGGCCAGGAAGCCTCCGGTGACCAGGCCGCAGAGGAACAGCGGCACGGCGAGCACGCTCAGCCCGAGCCGCGCGGACCGGTTCCGCTTGAGCACGTGGAAGCCCAGGATCGCGGCGGCCGTCGCGAGACCGGCGGCGATCATCGAGACGACGTACAGGATGTCGAGCACCGACTCGAGGTCGAGGCCGAGGTCGCTGCCCGGCGGCTGGTTGATGAACTCCTCGATGGCCAGCCGGCTCTCGATGGAGCGCAGGTCGCCGAGCCGCTCGAAGACCGAGACCACCAGCATCCCGGACGCGCCCATCACCAGCGCCGCGGCCAGGGTCACCTGGCGCGGCCGGGGGAGCTTCTCGGAGTCCGGGGTGGGGGGCACGTCCCGATTGTCCCAGGAGTGCGGTCAGGCGACCGTGAGGGTCAGCCCGTCCGCCTCGTGCGCGCCCGCGGCCCCGTCACCCGTACCGTGGTCGACGCGGACGGTGCTGCCGTCGACGACCTGACCGGCCAGCAACATCCGGGCCAGGGGGTCGCCGATGGCCGACTGGATCAGGCGGCGCAGCGGCCGGGCGCCGTACGCCGGGTCGTAGCCGGTGTCGGCGAGCCACTCGCGGGCCGCATCCGTGACGTCGATGTCGATGCGGCGCGCTGCCAGCCGCTTCTCCAGGAGCGCGAGCTGCAGGTCGACGATGTGGGCCAGGTCGTCCCGCGACAGCGCGTCGAAGATGACGATCTCGTCGAGCCGGTTGAGGAACTCCGGCTTGAACGACCCCCGCACGACGGCGAGCACGGACTCGCGCTTCTCGTGGTCCTCCAGGGTCGGGTCGACCAGGAAGGCCGAGCCCAGGTTGCTGGTCAGGATCAGCAGCGTGTTGCGGAAGTCGACCGTGCGGCCCTGGCCGTCGGTCAGCCGGCCGTCGTCGAGCACCTGGAGCAGGATGTCGAAGACCTCCGGGTGGGCCTTCTCGACCTCGTCGAGCAGCACCACGGAGTACGGGCG
>JAICRP010000164.1 GCA_025966445.1 Nocardioides sp. | reverse complement strand
CCTCGAGCACCGAGCGGCGGACGAGCATCCCTGCGGTGTTGACGGCCAGCACGGTGCGGACGTCGTCGTGCTGGCCCTGGTCGTACTCGCTGCGCTCCAGCCCGGTCTCGCGGCGGCCGGTGCCGGAGATCGTCACGCCGACCTCGAGCAGCCGCCGCAGCGAGGGCCACTCGCGCAGCTTGGGGCCGAGCGCGTCGGCCTCGGGGTCGGCCTCGGCCGCCGCCAGGAGCGCGGCCAGTGCGTCGGGCGCGGGGTTCGCGTCGTCGTGGAGGATCCAGACCCACTCGAGGTCCCCGGCGGCCTCGAGACCCAGCCGGACGGCCGCGGGGAACGACGTCGACGACGGTGCGCGCACGACGGCGTCGGCGCCGAAGGCGGCTTCGAGCAGGTCGGCCGAGGCGTCCTTGCTGCCGGTGTCGACGGCGACGACGCGAGCGGGAGGGGTGCGCTGGCCCTGGAGGCCCCCGATCACGGAGGGCAGCCACCGGGCGCCGTCATGACTGACGACGAGCGCGACGACGCGCTCTCCCGGGGCCGGATTCACGGGGGTTCACGTTAACGGGAGCCGCCTCAGCCTCCGATTCGGCGCAGACGCGGTCCCGCCAACGTGAACGTCAGTCAGACAGCTTTCTTCTTGAGCTTTCTGCGCTCGCGCTCGGAGAGGCCGCCCCAGATACCGAAGCGCTCGTCCTTCATCAGCGCCGACTCGAGGCAGTCGGTGCGTACTTCGCAGGTGAGGCAGACCTTCTTCGCCTCACGGGTGGAACCGCCTTTTTCGGGGAAGAACGCCTCCGGGTCTGTCTGGGCGCACAATGCGCGCTCCTGCCAGCCACCGTCCTCGGCGTCCCCGTCGAGGAGAAACAGTTCTCTCACGGCACTCGCCCTTTCGACCCGGTTCTTCGTCTCGGTTGTTCGGAAGAACACTGTGGGAATTACATGCCTGTCGTACACCGGAAGTCAAGCCCGCGTCTGGTATACGCAGAAACCCGATCCCACGGACCTGGGGGTGGTCCAGACCGGCTCGACCCCCTGCGGCAGGCTGTTCGCCATGTCAGCGACGGGGCCATCCACGGGGCCGTCCACGGGGCCTCACCCCCTCCGCCGCATCACCGTGCTCTCCGGCGGGGTGGGGGGTGCGCGCTTCCTCCAGGGACTGTTGCACGGCATCGCGACCGGTGGCCTGCCGGGGGTCGCGCCGGACGCGGAGGTCACGGTGATCGCCAACACCGGCGACGACTGGTGGGTGCACGGGCTGAAGATCTGTCCCGACCTCGACACCGTGATGTACACCCTCGGCGACGGCATCGACCACGACCGCGGGTGGGGACGCCGCAACGAGACGTGGCACGCGAAGGACGAGCTGGCGTCGTACGGCGTGGAGCCCACCTGGTTCGGGCTCGGTGACCGTGACATCGCCACCCACCTGGTGCGCACCCAGATGCTCGACGCGGGCTACCCGCTCTCCCAGGTCACCGAGGCGCTGTGCCGGCGCTGGCTGGCTCCTCGGTACGGGGCGGGCGTCACCCTGCTGCCGATGACCGACGACCGCGTCGAGACCCACGTCGCCATCACCGACCCCGGGGCCGCCAGCGGGCGACGCGTCGTGCACTTCCAGGAGTACTGGGTCAAGCTGCGCGCCGAGGTACCCGCCGAGGCGCTCGTCTTCGTCGGGCTCGACGACTCGTCGCCGGCGCCCGGCGTGATCGACGCCATCACCGACGCCGACCTGGTGGTCGTCCCGCCCAGCAACCCGGTGGTCTCCGTCGGCACGATCCTCGGAGTCCCGCGGGTCCGCGAGGCGATGGCTGCGACCCGGGCCCGGGTCGTGGGCCTCTCCCCCATCGTCGCCGGCCACCACCTGCGCGGCATGGCCGAGCAGCTGCTCACGACCATCGGCGTCGAGGTCAGCGCTGCCGGTGTCGGTCTCCACTACGGCTCGCGCCACGACGGTGGCCTCCTCGACGGCTGGCTGGTCGACGAGGCCGACGCCGCCGACGTACGCCGGGTGGTCGACGCCGGGCTGCCCTGCCGGGCCGTCCCGCTGCTCATGACCGACGTCGAGGCCACCGCCGCGATGGCGGCCGCCGCGGTCGAGCTGGTCACGTGACCCTCACCGTGTGGGCGCCCGACGGGGCCCCCGAGATCGGTGCGGGCGACGACCTCGCGGCCGTCCTCCTCGGTCTGGTCGGCCCCGACGACCTGGCCGACGGCGACGTCGTGGTCGTGACGAGCAAGGTCGTCGCGAAGGCCGAGGGGCGGGTCCGCGTGGGCGGCCGCGACCAGGCGGTCGCCGACGAGACGGTGCGCGTGGTGGCACGCCGCGGACCGACCGCCATCGTCCGCACCCGCCACGGGTTGACCCTGGCCGCGGCCGGCGTGGACGCGTCGAACGTCGCCCAGGGCCACGTCGTGCTTCTGCCGATCGATCCCGACGCCTCGGCGCGGGCGTTGCGTCGGCGGCTGCGCGACCTCACCGGCCGGGTCGTGGGCGTCCTGGTCACCGACACCGCGGGCCGAGCGTGGCGGGAGGGTCAGACCGACATCGCGATCGGCGCGGCCGGCCTCCGCGTCGTCGAGAGCTTCGCCGGCCAGGCGGACAGCCACGGCAACCCGCTGGCGGTGACGGCTCCGGCGGTGGCCGACGAGATCGCGGGCGCCGCCGAGCTCGCCCAGGGCAAGCTGACCGGCCGGCCGTTCGCGGTCGTGCGCGGCCGTTCCGACCTCGTCCTGCCGGTGGACGACGACGGCCCCGGCGCGGCGGCCCTGGTCCGCGGCGACGAGACCGACTTCTTCGGGTACGGCGCCCGCGAGGCGGTGCTGCGCGCCCTGACCGGCGACCCGGCGGACGCGGGGGCCTTCGGGGTGCCGGCCGGTGTCGAGGAGCTGGCCGAGGTGCTCGAGGCCCTGGTGCGGATCCGGTCGACCCGCGACGGCGACGCGCTGGTGCTCACCACCGACGACCCGTACGCGACCTGGGTCGCCGGCGTGGTGGCGTACGCACACGGTTGGCAGGTGGAGGCTGCGGCGCCCGGCTCGGTCCGCGCGCGAATTCGGCCGTCACGACCTGTTCCGTAGACTCTGCCGTCGTTGACCCGCACGCTTTCCGATCCCCCAGATCCTCGAGGACCTCGCACGTGGCCAAGCAAGTCAAGACCGATCGCCAGGCGGTCGTCGAGCAGATGCGTTCCCAGCAGAAGAGCGCGGAGAAGCGTCGTGGTCTCGCGATCGTGGGCGTGTGCTCGGTGGTCGCGCTGCTGATCGTCGCGCTCGCGGCGTTCCGCCCGATCAAGAACTGGTGGGACCTGCGCCAGTTCAGCAACGTGGCGATCGACAAGATCGGTGCGCCGGCGTCGGTGTGCGGCAAGGAGACGACCAAGAAGGCGACGGGCAACCAGCAGCACGTCTCGGACGGCCAGGCGATCTTCTACGACGACGCCCCTCCGGCCTTCGGCGAGCACTACAACACCCCGGACCCCATGGAGCGCAAGCTGTACTCCGAGGGTGACCGGCCGGACCTCGGCATCCTCGTGCACAACCTGGAGCACGGCTACACGATCCTCTGGTACGACGAGACCGTCGCCGACGACAGCGAGCAGATGAACGAGCTGCGTGCGATCGCCGACAAGTTCGCGGGCACCAGCAACCTCCGCTTCAAGTTCAAGGCGGTGCCCTGGCTCGAGAGCGACGGCAAGTCGTTCCCCGAGGGGCAGCACATCGCGTTCACGCACTGGTCCATCGGCGGCGCCGACCAAGACCCGGCCGGTGACGGCCAGGTGGGCGTCTGGCAGTACTGCACCGACGTCTCCGGCGACGCCCTCAACGAGTTCATGCTGAAGTACCCCTACATGGACTCGCCCGAGCCCACCGCGACGTGACGGTCGACCGTTGACCGAACTTCCTCCCCTGCCCGCTTCCGTACGCCGGGCGGCCATCGTCAGCGGCTACTTCAACCCGCTGCACATCGGCCACCTCGACATGATGGAAGCGGCGCGCAGCCTGGCCGACGCGCTCGTCGTGATCGTCAACAACGACGTGCAGCAGGTGCTCAAGAAGGGCAAGGTCATCACCTCCGAGACCGACCGGCTGCGCATCGTCGAGGCGCTCCGCGTCACCGACGCCGCCCTGGTCGCGGTCGACGAGGACGGTGCCGTCGCCGCGTCCCTGGAGGTCATCCACGCGGCCTACCCCGGCGTCGAGCTGACCTTCTGCAACGGCGGCGACCGCGACCCCGAGCGCGACGCCGTCCCACCGGCCGAGGCCGTGGTCTGTGACCGGCTCGGCATCGCCATGGTCTGGGGCGTCGGCGGCGACAGCAAGGCCGACTCCTCCTCGCGGATCAACGAGGCGCTCGGCATCTGACGCGTCATACTGGAGACGTGGTCGTCGAAGCCCTCCAGGTCGCCGCGTTCGTGCTGCTCGCGATCGCAGCCGTCCTCGCGTCGCTCTTCTGCGTGTGGCGCGACGACCACAGCTGGCTGGACCGCCCGAGGTTCTGATCACACGTGACGTCGTCGCTCAGAGCCGTCCGGCCCGCATGTCCATCAGCCGACCGAGGACGCGAGGACCGTCGGCGCGGATCCCGTCGTGCTCGAACTCGTTGGTGACCCAGGCCCGCACGTTCCCGACGTACCCGGCCGTCTCGAGCTGGAGGCCCGAGTCGACGTACATGTCGTCGAAGTAGACGGCCGCGAGGACCGGCACCTCGTTGGCGGCCAGCCGGTCGAGGTCGTAGAGGGGTCCCCAGTCGTCGTACGCCGCCAGCTCCTCGGCCGCACCCCGGAACGGCGTGAGGGCACGGACCTCCTCGAACATCCAGCGGTAGAACATCTCGCCGGTGAACAGCAGCGGGTCGTGGTCCTCGGCGAAGTCCGGGTGCTCGGCCATGGCGCGCTCGGCCGCCCAGGCGCTCGCGCCGGAACCGGGCTGTCCGTAGATGTACTCCTGGAGCGCGAACAGCGGCCCGTCGACGTGGGCGGTCTGCCCCATCGCGGCGTGCAGGAAGACGTCCGAGAGCCGGTCGCCGTGCCAGGCCTCCTCGAGCACCCAGTGCAGCTGGTCGTACCCGAAGCTCATCCCGAACCCGGCGCCGAGCCGGCGGAACCGCCGGGTCGTCAGCCGGTCACCGTCGGGCAGCAGCACCTCCTGCGACGCCAGGTGGTCGGCGATCCGGCGCACCAGCGTCACGTCGTCGGGGTAGCGGGCGTAGTACTCGGCGTTCTTGGCGGCCACCCGTGGGTAGGTGCGCGCGTACACCTCGTCGGCCGTGGCGGTGAGCCCGGGAAGGCCGCCGACCACGTAGCACGCGTCGAGGCCGTGGGGCGCCAGTGAGAGGTACGTCATCGTGACCCAGCCGCCGTAGCTCTGGGCGAGCGTCTCCCAGCGCCGCCCCCGGCGACGCGCTCGCGCAGCACCTCCGCGTCGCGCACGATGCTGTCGGCACGCATCAGCCTGAGGTACGCCGCGATGTCGGCGTCCGACCAACCCTCCACGGTGAGCCGGGTGAGCGGCGTGCTCCGCCCGGTGCCGCGCTGGTCGAGCAGGAGCACCCGGTGCGTCTTGCTCGCATGCTCCAGCCAGGCATCCCCCACCCCCGGACGCGGGGACTTGCCGCCCGGACCGCCCTGGAGGAACAGCAGCCACGGCAGGTCGTCGTGCTCGTGGTCGACGGCGACCAGCTCGCGCGCGAAGAGCTCGATCGTGCGGCCGTCGTGCGCAGCCGCATGGTCGAGCGGCACGTCGACCACGTGGTCGGTGAGCACGTAGCCGGGGATCCGCGTCGTCATGACCCGATTCTGGCCCAGCTCGGGCCAGTGGTCGGTGGGACGATCGGCGGAGCTCCCACCTGTGCTCACTCACGCCCGACGACGGGCCAGCGGTCTCGTCCGCCATCGCGCCCACTTCCCACGGTCATGCCGATGTCAGGCTGGGCCCTGCGCAGAGTTGCTCACGCGCAGGGCGAGCCGGATGGGTACTTCCCCCGATGCGTTGCCACGGGGACTCGGCCACCATGGCTGTCGAAAGGAGGCGAGATGTCCACCTCTGTCGCGCCCTTTGCGGCGCACTCCGGCGACGGCCGGCGATTGGTGACGCCGACGGGCGACCACGCCGTCGTCATGGCGAACACCCAGCGCACCAACGGATCGCTCACGGTGATCGAGCTCGTCAACAAACCCAGGAACGGACCGCCCCTGCACCGCCACGTCCACGATGACGAGATCTGGTACGTCCTCGAGGGCGAGTACCGGTTCAAGGCAGGTGACGCCACGTTCCGGGTGTCCGAGGGTGGGATGGCCTTCGGCCCACGCGGAGTGCCGCACTCCTTCCAGAACGTCGGCGACGCAGCCGCCCGACTGTTGGTCATCACGACACCCGCCGGCGCTGAGCAGTACTTCGAGGACTTCGCGCAGCTCCCACCCGGGCCCATCGACCCCGAGGCGCTCGCGGCACTAGCGCTCGCCAGCGGGATCGAGCTGCTCGGTCCACCGCTCAGCGTCTCCGACCCGCTCTGAGGGTGGCGGTCCAGGGCGACGGTGCCCTGCGCCGGCCGTCGCGAGGCCCACCCGTCGGGGGTCGGGCCGGCGGCCAGCCCGAAGCAACCGCGGCTGCTAGTTCTCAGCCGCCCGCTCGGCGCCGCGGCGCCAGCGGATGCCGGCCTCGAGGAAACCGTCGAGGTCGCCGTCGAAGACGGCGCTCGGGTTGCCGACCTCGTAACCGGTCCGCAGGTCCTTGACGATCTGGTAGGGGTTGAGCACGTAGTTGCGCATCTGGTCGCCCCAGCTGGCCTGGACGTCACCGCGGAGGCCGTCGAGGTGTGCCTTCTCCTCCGCCTTCTTCAGCGCGAGCAGCTTGGCCTTGAGCACCACCATGGCGCTGGCCTTGTTCTGGAGCTGCGACTTCTCGTTCTGGCAGGACACGACCGTGCCGGTCGGGATGTGCGTCAGGCGGACGGCGGAGTCGGTGGTGTTGACCGACTGCCCACCCGGGCCGCCGGAGCGGTAGACGTCGACGCGGATGTCCTCGTCGGGGATGTCGATCTCGTCGGTCTGCTCCAGCACGGGCACGACCTCGACCGCGGCGAACGACGTCTGACGCCGGCCCTGGTTGTCGAACGGGCTGATCCGCACCAGGCGGTGGGTGCCGGCCTCGACCGAGAGGGTGCCGTAGGCGTACGGGGCGTGCACGGCGAAGGTCGCCGACTTGAGGCCGGCCT
>JAICRP010000040.1 GCA_025966445.1 Nocardioides sp. | reverse complement strand
GAACCGGGCCGGCACCGAGTACGTCTGGTTCAACAACGTCGAGACCCGGCCGGGACAGGGCTACCCCCGCACCTACCAGGACCAGAAGAAATGGCAGGGCGGGTGGGAGCTGAACTCGCGCGGCCGGCTGGCGCTCAAGGGAGGCGGACGGTTCCGGAAGCTGTTCACGATCTTCTCCAACCCGAAGATGCCGACGATCCAGGACTACTACGAGCCCTGGACCTACGACTACGCCACCCTGACCGACGCCCCGGCGCAGGAGCACACGCCCGTCGCGCGGCCCAAGTCCCTGCTGACCGGCAAGGACACGAAGATCACCTGGTCGTCCAACTGGGACGACAACCTGGGCGGCTCGAAGGCCACCGGCGAGCACGACCCGATGCTCGCGAAGATCGCCGACAAGGTGAGGCTCGAGTTCGAGCAGACCTTCATGTTCTACCTCCCGCGCATCTGCGAGCACTGCCTCAACCCGTCCTGCGCGGCGTCCTGCCCGAGCGGCGCGATCTACAAGCGGGCCGAGGACGGCATCGTGCTCGTCGACCAGGACCGCTGCCGCGGCTGGCGGATGTGCATCTCGGGCTGCCCCTACAAGAAGGTCTACTTCAACCACCGCACCGGCAAGGCCGAGAAGTGCACCTTCTGCTTCCCGCGGATCGAGGTGGGCCTCCCCACGGTCTGCGCCGAGACCTGCGTCGGTCGGCTGCGCTACATCGGCCTCGTGCTCTACGACGCGGACAAGGTGCTCGAGGCCGCCTCGACGACCGACGACCAAGGGCTGTACGAGGCCCAGCGTGATGTCTTCCTCGACCCTCGTGATCCCGAGGTGGTCCGCGAGGCGGAGCAGGCCGGCATCGCCCGTGACTGGATCGACGCAGCCCAGCGCTCCCCGATCCACGCCCTGATCACCACCTACCGGGTCGCGCTGCCGCTGCACCCGGAGTACCGCACGATGCCCATGGTCTGGTACATCCCGCCCCTCTCACCCGTCGTCGACGTCGTCGCCGAGACCGGCGAGGACGCGGAGGACAAGGGCAACCTCTTCGCGGCGATCGACGCGCTCCGGATCCCGGTGGAGTACCTCGCCGAGCTGTTCACGGCCGGTGACGTCGTCCCGGTCGACGGCGTGCTCAAGAAGCTCGCGGCCATGCGCAGCTACATGCGCGACATCAACCTGGGCCGCGAGCCGGACGGGTCCATCCCCGCGGCGGTCGGCATGACCGAGGAGCAGATGTACGACATGTACCGGCTCCTCGCGATCGCCAAGTACGACGAGCGCTACGTCATCCCGACCGCGCACGCCGAGCAGGCCCACTCCCTGGAGGAGCTGGCCACCGAGTGCTCGGTCTCCGAGTACGGCGGCGGCCAGCACGACCTCTTCGGCGAGGGCTCGGGCACGCCCACCCCCATCGCGGTCGAGAACTTCCGGATGCTCCAGGACCGACAGACCGCCGACTCTCTCGCCGGTCCTGAGAACAAGAGCGCCCGGGTCAACCTGCTGAACTGGGACGGCAAGGGCTCGCCGCCCGGACTCTTCCCGCCGAAGGGGGACGGCTCGTGAGCGGGCGACGGCCGAAGCCGACCCTGCCCCCGACGCAGCTGACGATCGTGTGGCAGTCGGTCTCGCTGCTCCTCGACTATCCCGACGAGGATCTGCTCGCCCGGGTCGCCCTGATCCGGTCCGCCTCCCACGGCCTGCCGACCGCCATCGGGGAGCCGATCCGGACCTTCCTGTCCCACCTCGAGTCCACGCCCCTGCCGCAGCTCCAGGCCGACTACGTCGCGACGTTCGACACCCGTCGGCGCTGCAACCTCTTCCTGACCTACTTCGCCCACGGCGACACACGCAAGCGAGGGATGGCGCTGCTGCGCTTCAAGCAGGCCTACCTGCGGTCCGGCTTCGAGCTGGACGACGGTGAGCTGCCCGACCATCTCTGCGTCGTCCTCGAGTTCGCTGCCACGATCGACCGCGACCTCGGCCGCGACCTGATGCTCGACCACCGCGCGGGGCTCGAGCTGTTACGGCTCTCGCTCCGGGACATGGGCTCGCCCTGGGCCGGCCTCGTCGACGCGGTCACGTCGACCCTGCCGCCACTGCGGGGCGACGAGCAGGACGCCGTACGTCGTCTGGCCGCCGAGGGTCCACCTGAGGAGGAAGTCGGGCTCGCGCCGTTCGCCCACCCACAGTTCAGCCCCGGGGCGGTTGCCGGTGCCGTGCCCCGGCCGACCCCGCTGCCCATGCCGTCGTTCCCGGGAGTCCACGCATGAACGAGTTCCTGTTCGTGGTGGTTCCCTACGTCTGCCTGACCGTCTTCGTGGTCGGGCACCTGTGGCGCTACCGCTACGACAAGTTCGGGTGGACCACCCGCTCGTCCCAGCTGTACGAGAACCGGCTGCTGCGCATCGGCAGCCCGCTCTTCCACTTCGGCATGCTGGGTGTCGTCGGTGGCCACGTGATCGGCCTGCTGGTCCCGCAGTCGTGGACCGACGCCCTGGGCATCAGCGAGCACACCTATCACGTGGTGGCGGTCGCGGGCGGCCTGCTGGCGGGAGCGATGACGGTCGTCGGGATGGCCATCCTGATCTACCGCCGGCGCACCACCGGCCCGGTCTTCTCCGCCACCACGACCATGGACAAGGTCATGTACGCCGTCCTCGGCGTCGTCATCGTGCTCGGCATGTGGAACACGGTCGCCGGTTCGATCCTCACCATCGGCGGTGAGTACAACTACCGCGAGGGGGTGTCGGTCTGGTACCGCTCGTTCCTCGCCTTCCAGCCCGACGCCGACCTGATGGGCGACGCCCCGCTGGGCTTCCAGCTCCATGCCCTGGCGGCGTTCGCGCTCTTCGCACTGTGGCCTTTCACGCGCCTGGTGCACGTGTTCAGCGCGCCGCTCGGATACCTCACCCGTCCCTACATCGTGTACCGCAGCCGCGACGACGACCAGCTCGGCAGCCACCGGCCGCGCCGCGGCTGGGACCGGGTCGGCTGACGCTGAGCGGTCGACAGGCACGGCAACCGGACGGGCTTGCCTAGGCTCACAAGATGCCCCTGGCCCCGGCACATCCAGCGGTGGTGCTGCCGCTCGCGCGGCTCGGCCTGCCGGTGAGCGCTCTGGTGGTGGGGGCCGTTGCGCCGGATGCACCCGTGTACCTGCCCGTGGGGGTGGGCTACGCGTCCACGCACCGATGGCAGGGACTCCCCGCGGTCATGGTCATCGGCCTGGTCGTCCTGTGGTCGTGGTCCGCCCTGGTGCGGGACGCGGTCGTGGACCTGACACCGTGGCTGAGACGGCGAGTACCCGCGCGCGCTCGGCTCGATCGTCGGGCATGGCTCGTCGCGCCGCTCGCCGTCGCGCTCGGAGCCGAGTCCCATGTGCTCTGGGACTCGGCCACCCATGAGTGGGGGTTCATCGTGCGGGACAACCCCTTCCTGCGCGAGGAGTACGGCCCCATCCCTCTCTACCGCTGGCTCCAGCACGTCTCCACCGTCGTCGGCACACTCGTCGTGGCCGCCTACGCGGTGCGCCGGCTGGGCAGACGGCCCGTGGTCCCACGGCCGCCCGCGGTGCGCCGGCCGGCGCTCTGGCTGGCTCCGGTCCCCGTGGTGGCGCTCGGGGTCGGAATATCGCTGCGTAGTCCCGAGGCAGGCGTCGGTGCCGCACTGCTGGTGCTCCTCGGTGTGGCGATCGTGTGGCGCGCGGCGCGAATGCCCGCAAGCTGAACGGGCGTGGCTCACGTCACCTCGCGGGCCAGTCGTGCGACAGCCTCGGCGACTCGTGGACCGAACATCACCGGGTCGTTGTGGTCTGCACCGCTGATCACTACTCGTTCGGCCAGCGCCGAGGCGGCGTCGGCCACGCTCGCGCTCAGCGCCGAGGGCACCACGGTGTCGTGGTCCCCGTAGATCACGGTCACCGGCACGTCGCTCGACGACAGGTGCTCCACGACCCGGAACCGATCCCGCAACAGCAGGCGCACCGGCACGAACGGGTAGTGGTGTGCCCCCACCGCGGCCAGCTCGGTGAAGGGTGAGCGCAGCACCATGCCGGCCGGCGGGCGCCGCACGTGCAGTGCCGCCACCACGCCCGTGCCCAAGGACTCCCCGAAGTAGATGGTGCGTTCGGGCGGGTAGCCCAACGCCTCCAGTGCCTCGGCGGCGGCCAAGGAGTCCGCGGCGAGCCCCTCTTCGGTGGGGTTGCCCGGATTGCCGCCGTACCCCCGGTAGTCCATCAGCAGGACCGCGAGTCCGCGGTCGCTGAGCTCCTCGGCGAGACCTGCCCTCCCCTCGCGGTTCCCCCCGTTTCCGGGGGCCACCAGCACGGCCATCGGTGTCCGCGGGCCGGGACCGCCCCTGGCGGGGATGAACCAGGCGCCCAGCTCGAGCCCGTCCTCGGTGTGGAGGGTGACGTCGCGCGCTCCCGGGATGACCTCACCAGCCGGCGGGACCGGGGCCGCATCCGGAAAGTAGATCAGCTGCCGCTGCACCGCCCACAGGATCCCCATGACCGTCCCGATCAGAAGCGCCACGACCAGCAGGCCGCGAAGGATCAGGTGCCGCCTCTTCGTCGGCATCACCAACACGAACCTACCCAGGAACCTCGAGCCTTCGCTTGAGCTTGATGATCACCCAGGTCTCCCAGAGGACCACCAGGAGAGCCGCGACCAGCGCACCGACCAGGGCGAGCTCTACCGTCCCCATGCTGACGCCCAGAACCGTGTCGGCATGGTGGATGTAGATGTCACCTCCCATGTCGTCGCCATCGATGATGCACGTCCACTCTGGATCCCTGCCCTCCAGGATCCTGGGCTCGACCCCACAGGTGAAGCCGGCTTCCCGAAGCAGATCTCGCACGATGTCTGGACGCTCTGTCCAAATGTCAGGCATCTTCCTCACGCCCTTCTGGAGCTCTGGACCGCTGGCACCAGTGTCCTCCCGCGACGAGCCTGGCAGCTGGGCGTCGCCGGCCCCTTCCGAGGTGCCGGGCCTGCTTGTCAGGTGTCCAGCATCCCGCGGTCGACGTCGGCGCGGCCGGTCCGGGCGTTTTCACCCTCCACGCCACTACCCAGGAGTGGCGGGTCGGCGCATGATGGTTACCCCTGGAGACCGATACCGCCGCGAAACGGGAGCGAGCACATGGCGGAGACGAGGAGTCGGCTGGCGACGGTCACCTCGGTCGAGCCTGGGAGAGCCACACGCGAGGCCCTGGCCGAGATGACGGAGGCCTGGCGGTCGATCGAGGCCGCGCGCCGGCATGCCTACGAGTACCACCGGCACGCCGGCTCGGGGGATGCCCACCTGGTGCGGGCCGTGGCACTCCTGCGCCGTGAAGGTCATCACGACCTGGCCGACACGATGTGCAAGCGCCTGATCGGGCACGGGGTGGCGGAGGATCGCTGGGCCTTCCAGGTCATCGAGGAGGACGACGACTTCTTCCGCACCCTGACGACGATCGAGGAGCAGGTGCGCTCACGCAGCCACCCCATGAGATCGGACTCGACGGACCCGGAGCGTTGAGCGCCCACTCACGCAGCCGAAGCATCGACACTTCCGGGTCCGTCCCCCGCTCCCTCTAGCGGACCACGCGATAGTCGACGAGCAGGTTGCCGCCGGCCGAGAGGACGCTGCGGATCGTCTCCAGCCGGATGGACGACAGTCCGTCGAGCAGTCGTTGCCCGCTCCCGACGACGACCGGCGCGACGACGAGCCTCAGCTCGTCCACGACGCCGGCGGCGAGCAGCGCCCGGGTGACCGAGATGCTGCCGTGGACCCCGATGTCGCCGCCCGGCTGACGTTTCAGGCGCCGCACGCCGTCGACCAGCCCCCCGTCGATCACGTGCGAGCCTGCCCACTCGAGATCGAGCGGCGTCGACGTCGCGACGTACTTGGGCACGGCGTTGATGAAGTCCGCGAACGGCTGGATCTCGCTACCTGGCCAGAACCCGGCCCACTCGTCGTGGGTGCGGCGGCCGAGCACGACCGCGTCCTGGGTGGCGATGAGTCGTTCGCCGTTGGCGTCGGTCTCGTCGTCCCACGTGGTGAGGAACTGGTCGGGAGCCTCGGCCACTCCGTCGAGGGACAGGAAGTACGCCGCGACGACCTTGCGCGCCGTGTCGGGACGAGGCTGGGACGTCATGGGCGACGGCTCCTTCGAAGGAGGGTGAACGCGATGGTCACCCCCACGTCGTACGCCGCCCGCACATTTCGACGGCGGGGAGAAATTGAGGTGCCGCACCCTGGAGCCAGGTCTAGCGTGCGGGGAATGTCTTCACGACTCGTGGCCGTGACGTACGACGCGCAGGACCCCGCCGGGCTGGCGGAGTTCTGGGGCAAGCTGCTCGGTCGGGCGGCCGTGCCAGAGGGCGATGGCGCTCTCCTGCCGGGCGACGGCACGCAGGTCGGACTCCGCTTCGTCGCCGCCAGCGATGCGCCCGGCGCCAACCCCCTTCACCTCCACCTGACGAGCACCACCCTCGACGAGCAGCACCACTCGGTCGACGTGGCCCTGGACCTCGGGGGCCGACACCTCGACGTGGGCCAGCTCCCCGAGGAGGGCCACATCGTGCTGGCCGACCCCGAGGGCAACGCGTTCTGCGTCATCGGACCCGACAGCGAGTTCCTGGCGGGCTGCGGCTACCTCGGAGAGGTCGCGTGCGACGGTGGCCGCGAGGTCGGGGTGTTCTGGTCCGAGGCGCTCGGCTGGCCGCTCGTCTGGGACCAGGACGAGGAGACGGCCATCCAGTCGCCCCTCGGCGGCACGAAGGTCGCGTGGGGAGGCCCGCCCGACTCGCCCAAGGCCACGAGGGACAGGCAGCGCTTCGATCTCGTCGCCCCGGACGTGCCGACCGAGGTGGCGCGCCTGGTCGCCCTCGGGGCGACCCGACTCACCGAGCGGGACGGTGGCGTCGAGCTCGCGGACCCGGGTGGCCACGAGTTCTTCGTGGCGCCTGCCTGAGCGTCGGTCGACCGCTCGGGGTCAGGCGGCGACCAGGAGCTCTGCCGGGCGGGCCGGCAGCTGCTCGACGTCGGCCGGCTGCCGCACGTGGCGGTCGCGCAACGTCACGATCGCGGAGTGCACGGCGACGCCCGACCAGATCAGGTTCGAGGCGACGCTCGGCCAGGCGCCGTACGCCGCGCTCGCCGCGGCGCCGAGGAGGCCCCCGATCCCGTTGAGGGCGGCGTACCGCAACGAGGCCGAGTGCCAGCTGCCGCGGCTCAGCATCACGTAGGCACCGATGGTGCCGAACGTGCCGATCCAACCCATGGCTGCCGCGATCATTCCCGTGTTCCTCGTCATCTCTCGTCCGCGGCCGACCCTCGGCCCGACACGACCATGGTGGCGACGAATCCTAGTTAGCGCAATTGCAGTTCTGTTCACTATGGATTTAGCATTGCTAATGTGATCCTGGACCCACGCCGCCTGCGCTTCCTGCTGGCCGTCGCGAGGTACGGCGGCGTGCTCGCGGCCGCCGACGAGCTGCAGGTCACCGCGTCGGCGGTGTCGCAACAGCTGGCCAAGCTGGAGCGCGAGACCGGGCACGCCCTGCTCCGACGCACTCCCACCGGCAGCCTGCTGACGCCCGCGGGTCAGGCCCTCGCCGAGGCGGCCGAGGACGTGGAGCGCGCCCTGGCCCTGGCGCGCTCGCGGCTGGAGCAGGACGACGCGACCGTGAGCGGAACGGTCCGGATCGGCGGGTTCCAGTCGTTCCTCGCCAACGTGCTGTCCCCGTCGTTGACCGAGTGGCGCAGTCGCTACCCCGCGCTGGTGATCGAGACCGTCGAGGCCGAGGAGGCCGAGCTCCTCCGGGCCCTGCGAGCCGGCACGGTGGACGGCTTCGTCGTGGAGCTGGACGCGGGCGAGAGGTACACGCCCCCGCGCGGCACCGCCGACGTCCCCCTCCTCGACGAGCCGTGGAAGCTGGTGGTCCCGTCGGGTGCCCTGCTGGCCACCGACGTGATCGACATCGGCCGGCTGGGTCTGCCGTGGCTGGGCGTCGACCCTTCCGCCGCCAGTGCCAAGGCGATCCAACGGGTCCGGCGACTGCTGGGCGGCGACAGCTCGAGCGTGCACACCTTCTACAGCTTCCAGAACGCCCTCGCCCTCGTTGCCGCGGGCGAGGGGGTGACGCTGATCCCGTCCCTGGCGATCGAGGGGCTCGGCACCGACGGCGTGGATGCGCTGGACATCCCGGGGCTGGGCATGCGCCGCGTCGCCCTGCGTCACCTGACCCGCAGCCGCAGCGCCAGCCCGTCGCTGGACACCGCCATCGGCCTGATCCGCGAGGCGGCGGCGTCCTTCTCCTACGAGGCCTCCGACACCTGAGGGTCCGTTCCATACGGAACCGTATTGACGCCGGCGAGGCGGCCGACGTAGATTCCATACGTGACCGTATGGAACGAGGTCTCTGCCGCCCTGCCTCCAGGGCAGGTCGCGATCGACGGCTTCCCACGCTTCGGCACGAGCATCTCGGCGCCGCCGCCCGCCGTCCCCCGCGACCCCGTCATCCAGGTCCGCGGTGCGGTGACCGAGGGTCTCGACGTCCCACTCAGCGCTCTCGACACGCTGCCGCGCCTGGACCTGCGGGCCGACTTCCACTGCGTGTCCGGGTGGTCGGCGACCGGGCTCGACTGGGCGGGCGTGCCGTTCGCGTCCTTCTACCGGACGTACGTCGAAGCCGCCCTCGCGCCGGACGTCGTGGTCACACACCTGGTCTTCCGTGGACACGACGGCTTCCGGTCCGTGCTCACGATCGAGGACGCCCTCGCCGACGACGTGCTCGTCGCGGACCACCTCGGCGGCGAGCCGCTCGCCGCCGAGCACGGGGCGCCGGCGCGACTGGTGTGCCCGCGGCACTACGGCTACCTGAGCACCAAGCACCTCTGCCGGGTCGACGTGCACACCTCCGAGCCCCGCCACGTCCAGCGGTCGTGGGCGTTGCGAGTCCTGGCGCCGCACCCGCGGGCCCGGGTGGCCCAGGAGGAGCGGCACCGGTACGTCCCGGCCTGGGCACTCCGGCGTCCGTACCGTTTCCTGATGCGCCGCCTGCTGGCGCAGAGCCGGGCGGCCTCCTGACCCTTCGTTGCGAGGCGCGCAACGGCCGCCACGATCCGCAACGAAGAGGCTCGCTGGAGGCGGCCCGCGGGGCTACGATGAGACGTCCGCCACAGACCTCCGGAGAGCCCTGCTTGATGACGACCGCCCCGACGACCGACCGGGTCGCGCTCGTCCGCGCGATCGCCACCCAGCACCTGGCGGACCGCGGGGCCCTGATGCCCGTCCTGCACGACGTCGTCGAGGAGCTCGGACACGTCGCGCGTGAGGACGTCGAGGCGATCGCCGACGTCCTGAACCTGTCGGTCGCCGAGGTGCACGGAGTCGTCACGTTCTACAAGGACTTCCGCACCGAGCCGGCCCCCGCGCATGCCGTGGCGCTGTGTCGTGGCGAGGCGTGCCAGTCGGTGGGCGCGGAGGCGCTGTACGCGGAGACGCGCGACCGCGCCGCCGACCTGGGGGCCGACGTGGAGGTCGACGAGGTGTTCTGCCTGGGCAACTGCGCGCTCGGCCCGTCCGGGACGCTCGACGGGCGCCTGCACGGCCGGCTGTCACGTGAGCGGATCACGAGCCTGACGGAGGGCTGGCGGTGAGTGCCCGGGTGTTCGTCCCCGGCGACGCCGCGGCCGTCTCGGTCGGTGCCGACGAGGTCGCCGCCGCCTTCGGGGCCGCCGGTGCGACCGTCGTCCGCAACGGCTCCCGCGGGATGCTGTGGCTCGAGCCGCTGGTCGAGGTCGAGACCGAGGCGGGTCGCGTCGGCTTCGCCAACGTCGAGCCCGCCGACGTCGCGTCGGTCCTGTCGGGCGAGCACACCGGGAGCATCGGCGTCGTGGACGAGCACCCCTGGCTCACCTCCCAGCGACGCGTCAGCTTCGTCCGCGTGGGTGTCGTCGACCCCGCCTCCGTCGCCGACTACGAGGCCCACGGCGGCTGGGCCGGCCTGCGCCGCGCGCTGTCGCTCACCCCGGCCGAGGTCGTCCAGGAGGTCACCGACTCGGGCCTGCGCGGTCGTGGGGGAGCGGGCTTCCCGGCGGGCATCAAGTGGAGGACGGTCCTCGAGACCGTCGCCGACCAGAAGTTCGTCGCCTGCAACTTCGACGAGGGCGACTCCGGGACCTTCGCCGACAGGATGGTCGTCGAGGGCGATCCGTTCACCCTCGTCGAGGGGATGACGATCGCTGCGCACGCCGTCGGCGCCAGCGAGGGTTACGTCTACGTGCGGTCGGAGTACCCGCACGCCGTCGCGGCGCTCCGTCGAGCGGTCGACGCGGCGTACACGCACGGCTACCTCGGCCAGGACATCCTCGGTTCCGGGCTGTGCTTCGACCTCCACGTGCGGGTGGGCGCAGGCGCCTACATCTGCGGCGAGGAGTCCTCGATGCTCGACAGCCTCGAGGGCAAGCGCGGCGAGGTACGCGCCAAGCCGCCGATCCCCGCGATCGAGGGCCTGTGGGGCCTGCCGACGGCCGTCAACAACGTGCTGACGCTGTGCGCGGTCCCGATGGTCCTGTCTGAAGCTGACAGCGGTGGCCCTGGCTGGCAAAGCTACGCCGAGCTCGGCACCGGCCGTTCGCGCGGCACCCAGGTGTTCCAGCTGGCGGGCAACATCAGGCAGGGCGGCATCGTCGAGCTGCCGTTCGGGGTGAGCCTGCGCGAGCTCGTCGAGGAGTACGGCGGCGGCACGCTCTCCGGCCGACCGGTGCGTGCCGTGCAGGTCGGGGGCCCGCTGGGCGCGTACGTGCCGCCCGACGGCTTCGACGTGCCGATGGACTACGAGGCCCTGGCCGAGTCCGGCGCGATGCTCGGCCACGGCGGCATCGTGGTGTTCGACGACACCGTCGACATGGCCCGGATGGCGCGCTTCGCGATGGAGTTCTGCTCCATCGAGTCGTGCGGCAAGTGCACGCCGTGCCGGGTCGGCTCCACGCGCGGCGTCGAGACCATCGACCGGATCATCGCCGGTCGCGACGTGGCCGCCAACCTCGTGCTGCTCGACGACCTGTGCGAGACCATGACCAAGGGGTCGCTGTGCGCCATGGGCGGGCTGACCCCGATGCCGGTGCAGAGCGCGATCAAGCACTGGCGCCAGGACTTCGAACGGGAGGGCGCTGACGTATGACTGCGACAGCTGGGCAGAGCATCTGGGACCCCGAGGTCGACTTCGGTACGCCAGCAGTGCGGGCCGCCGACACCGTCTCGGTCACGATCGACGGGCACCAGGTCGACGTCCCTGCCGGTACCTCCGTGCTCCGCGCCGCGACCGAGGCCGGCGTCACCATCCCCAAGCTCTGCGCGACCGACTCGCTCAAGGCCTTCGGCTCCTGCCGGATGTGCCTGGTCGAGGTCGACGGCGCGAAAGGCGTGCCTGCCTCGTGCACGACCCCGTGCGCCGACGGCATGGTCGTCAGCACCCAGACCGACACCGTCCGCGACCTGCGCCGCAACGTCATGGAGCTCTACCTCTCCGACCACCCCGAGGACTGCGACGGCTGCGCCCGCGGCAACTGCGAGATCCAGGCGCTGGCCGTGCAGGTCGACGCCGCCGAGGTCCGCTACGGCCGCCCCGAGACGCGCGCCGACGTGGCCCACCCACAGCCGATCGACCTGAGCAACCCCTACTTCGCGTTCGACGACTCCGCCTGCATCGTCTGCTCCCGCTGCGTGCGCGCCTGCGCCGACATCCAGGGCACCTTCGCGCTCACGGTCGAGGGCCGCGGCTTCGACTCCAAGATCAGCGCCGGCGGCACCGACTTCATGTCGTCGGAGTGCGTCTCGTGCGGCGCGTGCGTGCAGGCCTGCCCGACGTCCGCGCTCCAGGAGAAGTCGGTCGTCGCGCTCGGCATGCCCACGCGCTCGGTCGAGACCACCTGCGCCTACTGCGGGGTCGGCTGCTCGTTCCGCGCCGACGTCCAGGGCGAGGGCGACGACTCCCGTGTCGTCCGGATGGTCCCGTCCAAGAACGGTGGGGCCAACGAGGGCCACAGCTGCGTCAAGGGCCGGTTCGCGTACGGCTACGCGGCCCACAAGGACCGCCAGCTCTCGCCGATGGTGCGCGACACCATCGACGACGAGTGGCGCGAGGTGTCGTGGGACGAGGCGATCGCCACGGTGGCCGACGGCTTCAAGGCCCTGCAGGCCGAGCACGGTGTCGGCTCGATCGGCGGCATCTCGTCGAGCCGGTGCACCAACGAGGAGGTGTACGTCGTCCAGAAGCTCGTGCGGGCGGCGTTCGGCAACAACAACATCGACACCTGCGCGCGGGTGTGCCACTCGCCGACGGGCTACGGCCTCAAGCAGACCTTCGGCACCTCCGCCGGCACCCAGGACTTCAAGTCGGTCGAGAAGACCGACGTCGTCCTGCTCATCGGTGCCAACCCGACCGACGCGCACCCGGTGTTCGCCTCGCGGATGAAGAGGCGGCTCCGGGAGGGCGCCCGCCTCATCGTGGCCGACCCCCGACGCATCGACCTGGTGCGTAGCCCGCACGTCGAGGCCGCCTTCCATCTGCCCGTCCTGCCGGGCTCCAACGTCGCGTTCGTGAACGCGATGGCCCACGTCATCGTCACCGAGGGCCTGCACGACGAGGAGTTCGTCCGGGCCCGCTGCGAGGACGCCGAGGAGTACCTCGCCTTCATCGCCGACCCGGTCCACTCGCCGGAGGCGACCGTCGACATCACGGGCATCCCGCCCGAGGATCTCCGCGCTGCCGCTCGGCTCTTCGGCGAGGCCGGCAACGCGGCCATCTACTACGGCCTCGGCGTCACCGAGCACTCGCAGGGCTCGACGATGGTGATGGGCATGGCCAACCTCGCCATGGTCACCGGCAACATCGGCCGGGACGGCGTGGGCGTGAACCCGCTGCGCGGCCAGAACAACGTGCAGGGCTCGTGCGACATGGGCTCCTTCCCCCACGAGTTCCCCGGCTACCGCCACGTGTCGCAGGACGACGTCCGCGCGATCTACGAGGACCTGTGGGGCAAGACCCTCGACCCGCAACCCGGCCTGCGGATCCCCAACATGTTCGACTCCGCGCTGGCCGGCACCTTCCGCGGCGTCTACATCCAGGGGGAGGACATCGCCCAGTCCGACCCGAACACGCAGCACGTCGAGGCCGCGCTCCGCGCGATGGACCTCGTGGTCGTGCAGGACCTCTTCCTCAACGAGACCGCGCGGTTCGCGCACGTGTTCCTCCCCGGCACGTCGTTCCTGGAGAAGGACGGCACCTTCACCAACGCCGAGCGCCGGATCAACCGGGTGCGGCCGGTGTTCGCCTCGAAGGTCGGCCGCGACGAGTGGGACATCACCTGCGCCATCGGCCGGGCCATGGGGTACGACATGTCGTACGCACACCCCTCCGAGATCATGGACGAGATCGCGGCGACCACACCGACCTTCGCCGGCGTCTCGTTCGCCCGGCTCGACGAGGTCGGCTCGATGCAGTGGCCGGTCTACGACGACAGCTCGACCGGGACGCCCATCATGCACATCGGCGAGTTCGTCCGCGGCAAGGGACGGCTCATCGAGACGGTGTTCGTCCCCACGACCGAGCGGTCGACGCGCAGGTTCCCCCTCATCCTCACCACCGGACGGATCCTCAGCCAGTACAACGTCGGCGCGCAGACCCGGCGGACGGCCAACAACACCTGGCACCCGGAGGACGTCCTCGAGATCCACCCGGCCGACGCGGAGGTGCGCGGCATCGCGACCGGTGACCTGGTCGACCTGTCGAGCCGGGTGGGATCGACGACGCTGCGGGCGATGGTGTCCGAGCGCATGCCTCCTGGTGTCGTCTACACGACCTTCCACCACCCGGTGACCGGAGCGAACGTGGTCACGACGGAGAACTCCGACTGGGCCACCAACTGCCCCGAGTACAAGGTCACCGCGGTGCAGGTGGGTGTCGCCAACCAGCGCGGGGATGCCGCGGTGGCGCAGGCGCGCGAGCCCGTCGAGACCCACGCATGACCACCGGATGAGCGGCGCCGGGATCGCCCCGGAGGCGCGGCTGGGCAACGACATCGCGCGCCAGTTCGCGCACCTGGCACCGAACCGGGCGGCCGAGGCCATCGCAGTCCACCTCGAGACGTTCTGGGACCCGAGCATGCGCCGCCGCCTCGAGGCACTGGTGGCGGCCGGTGACGACTCCCTGGACCCGCTCCTCGTCGACGCCGCGGGCCGACTGGCGACCCACGCCAGCCGCGCCGAGCCCGACGCCCAACCCTAGAGCGCGTCCGCGGAGTGGGCCTGGTGTGCGAGACGCGCACCGCTCCCACCCCTGACTTCCAGCTGGACCTGGAGGCGGCGGCCCCCTGAGGCCCGGTCCGGCAGGAATCGACTCGCCTCGGTACGGGTGGAGGCTGCGAGGATGCCGCCATGGACGCCGGGCTTCTCGTCGCTCGTGAGGGTGAGCTCGAGGCCATCCGCGCCCTGCTGCGGGGAGACAGGGCCGACGCCCGAGCGCTGGTCCTCGAGGGCGATCCGGGGGTCGGCAAGACGAGCTTGTGGGAGCGCGGCGTCGCCTGGGCCCGCGAGGACGGCCGGCGCGTCCTCGTCGCCCGGGCCAGCGAGGACGAGGGCGGGCTCCCGTTCGCCGGGCTGATCGACCTCTTCGACGCGGTGACGAGCGAGGAGCTCGGAGCGGTCCCGACCCCGCAGGTGCGCGCGCTGGACGTCGCGCTCTACCGGGCAGACCCGACGGACCGCCCGCCGGGGACCCAGGTGATCTCCCTCGCCGTGCTCTCCGCGCTCCGCGCGCTGAGCGAGGGGGAGCGCGTCGTGGTCGCGATCGACGACCTCCAGTGGCTGGACACGGCGTCCGAGGATGCCATCGCGTACGCCGCCCGCCGGCTGCGTGCCGAACCCGTCACGTTCCTGATGGCCCGCCGCCCCGGCCGGCGTACGGCGGTCGAGAAGGCGTTCCCGGACGAGCAGCTCGCCCAGGTCCACGTCGGGGCCATCAGCCTGGGCGCGACGCGGCAGATCCTGGCCACCCGGCTCGGGCTGCGCCTGCCCCATCACCTGCTGCGGCGGGTGTACGAGACGACGATGGGCAACCCGCTGTTCGCGATCGAGGTCGGCCGGATGCTGGCCGGTCGCGACCTCGACACCCTGGGCGACGACGTGCCCGTCCCCGACGACGTCGAGGACCTGCTCGGCCTCCGGGTCGCCGACCTGGACGAGCCCGCCCGCCGGGTGCTGCTGGCCATCGCCCTCCACGCGGACCTGCGGGTCGGCCAGCTGGGTGACCTCGCGGGTCCGGCCGCCCTGGACGCGGCGGTCACGGCGGGCGTGGTGACCGTCGAGGGCGAGCGTGTCCGGGCCGCCCACCCGCTGCTCGCGGCCGCCGCCAAGCGCCAGGCGGCGGAGGAGGAGCAGCGCGAGCTCCACCGGGGGCTGGCCGAGGTCGTCGCCGACGATCAACGACGCGCCCTCCACCTGGCCCTGGCGACCACGGTCCCCGACGAGGAGCTCGCGACCAGCCTGGACGCGGCAGCGGCGCGAGCGGCCGCGCGCGGCGCGACACGCCTGGCGATCGACCTGGCCGCGCACGCCTGGCGGCTCACGCCGCCGGAGCGGTCCGACGTCGACCGGGTGCTCGCCCTCGGTCGGCACCTCCACGACGCCGGCGAGAAGCAACGCCTCACCGAGCTCCTCGGACCGCGCCTCGAGTCCCTGCCGGCTGGCGCGGCCCGCGTGACGGCGTACCTCCTGCTGACCGAGGGCCAGCTCGAACAGGGCAGCGCCGACATCGTCGCGCTCCTCGAGCGGGCGCTGGCCGAGGCGGGGGACGACCCCGTGCTGCGCGGGCAGGTGTTGTCCTACCTCGCCGAGAACGACGCCGTCGTCGTGGTGCGCGGGATCGCTCGTGCCGACGAGCGCGCCTCCGAGGCCGTCTCCCTGAGCCAGCAGGGCACCCCCGACGACCAGCGGCTCGCCGTCAACACGCTCACCTGGACCCAGGCCCTCCGCGGACGTCCGGTCGCACACCTCGTCGAGCGCTACTACGCCCTGTCGACCGAGCGCGCCACCATGGCCCGGCACCCGGAGCGGATCGCCGGGCAGCAGCTCGTGTGGCGCGGCGAGGTGGAGCAGGCGCGGCCGATCCTGGCTACCTTCCGGAGCGAGGTCGAGGAGTGGGCCGAGGCCCACGCCCTGGCTCGGCTGCACCTGTGCGAGCTGGAGCTGCGGGCCGGTCGGTGGGACGAGGTCGAGCGGATGCTGGCCGACTGGGCCGCCTCGCCCGACAGCGCCCTGCTGATCTGGCCGATGTTCGAGCGCTGCCGCGGCCTCCTCGCGGCGGGTCGCGGCGACGTCACGGCCGCCCGTCGCTGGGCCGGCCGGGCGGTGGACCTCGCCCTCTCCACCGGCGTGCGGTGGGACTGGCTCGAGGCGACGCGTGCCCTCGGTGTCGCGGCCCTGTTGGCGAAGGACCTCCCGGAGGCGGTCGCCCGGCTCGGTGCCGTCTGGGATCACACCCAGGAGGAGGGCGTGCTGGACCCCGGCGCGTTCCCGGCCGGCCCGGACCTGGTCGAGGTCCTGGCCGAGACGGAGGCGTACGACGCCGCCCGGGCCGTGGTCGACGTGCTCGCCGACCGGGCGAGCGACCAGGGGCACCCGTGGGCGTGGGCCGGCGCCCAGCGGGGCGCGGCCCTGGTCGAGATCCACGGCGACGCCTACACCGACGCGGCCGGCGACGCGCTCGAGGCCGCCGCCACGACGTACCGCGACCTGGGGCTCGCCTTCGACGAGGCCCGGACCCTGCTGACCCTGGGGCGCGCCCAGCGACGCGCCAAGAAGTGGGGGGCCGCCCGGGACGGCCTCGAGCGCGCCGTCGCCGGCTTCGAGACGATCGGGTCTCCCGGCTGGGCCGACGACGCCCGCGCCGAGCTCGAACGGGTCGGTGCCCGCAAGCCAACCGCCGCGGGCGGGCTCACCGCGACCGAGCGCCGCGTCGCCGACCTCGCCGTCGAGGGGCTGGCCAACAAGGAGATCGCCCGGACCCTCGTCGTCACCGTCAACACCGTCGAGTTCCACCTCCGCAACGCCTACGCCAAGCTCGGCATCCGCTCGCGCGTCCAGCTCGCCGCGCGGCTGCAGGAGGTCGACGGACCGGAGGGTTGGTCGG
>JAICRP010000114.1 GCA_025966445.1 Nocardioides sp. | reverse complement strand
ATCAGGCTCTCCTGTCACTTGTCAGGGGTTGCAACGCCTGACAACTGCAGGAGTACCCGGATATCCGGGGACTCATCCAGCCGGAGCCCGGACGACGAACGGATCGTCAGCCGCGGCCCACGTGGTACGCCACGAGGCGGGCGCCGGCCTCGGTGAGGTCGGCCCAGGCGCCCTCGTACTCGAACACGGCCACGGCGCTGGTCGGGTAGCCCGTCAGCATCTCCGAGGTCACGGCGGGGTCGCCGTCGCCGTCGTCGATCAGGGACGCCAGGGAGGCCATCGTGGGGTTGTGCCCGATGACGATGACGGCGGTGACGTCGTCCGGCGCCTCGCGCAGCAGGTCGAGCGCGGTCTCCGGGCCGGCGCCGTACAGCACCTCGGAGAGGTACGGCTCGAGGTCGAACCCACCCCCGGCCGCGACGCTCTCCCATGTCCCGATGGCGCGGTGCGCCGCGGAGACCATCGCGTGGTCGGGGCGGAAGCCCTGGCCGGCGAGCCACCCGCCGGCCTCCTGGGAGTCGTGGTGGCCGCGGTCGGCGAGCTCGCGCTCGTAGTCGGTGCGCCCGGCCGGCTCGGCCTTGCCGTGCCGCATCACCGCGATGCGGCGCGGCACGGGGTGCCCCTTCGTCCCGTCGCCAGCGTCCGCGCTCCCCTCTTCCTGCATCTCCTCACTCTGGCACCGGCTAGCCTGCGGTGTCATGCCTCCGCCCACCGACGCGCCCACCGACGCGCCTGCCGACGGGTCCGCACCCGGACCTCTGCTGGTGATCGGCGGGGCCGAGGACAAGCTGCGCAAGCGCACGATCCTCAAGGAGTTCGTGTCGGCCTGCGGCGGTGCCGACGCCCGGATCGCGCTCATCCCCACCGCGTCCTCCCTCGGCGACGAGGTCGTCGAGGTGTACGACGCCCTGTTCCGGCGGCTGGGTGCCGGCGAGGTGGTGCCGATCCGGCCCGAGAGCCGCGAGGAGGCGCACGACCCCGACCTCGTCAAGGCGATCGGCGAGGCGACCGGCGTCTTCATGACGGGCGGCAACCAGCTCAAGCTGTCCGCGATCGTCTGCGGCACTCCGCTGGGGGACGCGATCGTCGAGGCCCATCGCCGGGGGGCGGTCGTCGCCGGCACCTCCGCGGGCGCCAGCATCCAGTCCTCGCACATGGTGGCGTTCGGCGTCGGCGGGGCGACCCCGAAGCAGCGGATGACCCAGGTGGCGGCGGGCCTCGGCCTGGTCGGCTCGGCGGTCATCGACCAGCACTTCGACCAGCGCAACCGGTACGGCCGGCTGCTCATGATCGTCGCCCAGTCGCCCCAGCTCCTCGGCATCGGCGTCGACGAGGACACCTGCGCCGTGATCACCCAGGAGGACGGCCCGCAGGGTCGGCACGAGCTGCTGAACGTGCTGGGCCGCGGCTCGGTGACGATCATGGACCCGGCCCGGATCGTCTCCAACGCCCACGAGGCCAAGCGCTCCTCTCCCCTGCTGGCGAGCGGCGTCGTGCTGCACGTGCTGCCGGCCGGCGCGACGTTCGACCTGACCACCCGCGCCCTGGTGCCGGCGCCGACGAGGGTCGACCCCGAGGACGCCGCCGAGCTCGCCGAGGCCCAGCGCGACATGCTCCAACTCGCCCGCGACATCGCCGCCGCCGACGCGAGCCCGTCCGCCCTGCGTAGACGGCTGGCCCGCACGCGCACCAAGATCAGACAGAAGCCCGACCACCTGGAGGGACCCGTCTCGTGACCGAACGCCCCACGCCGGACCTGACCATCCTCGAGACGCGGGTCTACCGCGGGGCCAACATCTGGTCCTACGAGCAGGCCATCCATCTCGTGGTCGACCTCGGGCGTCTGGAGGACCACCCGACCAACACGCTCCCCGGCTTCACCGAGCACCTGCTCGAGATGCTCCCCGGCCTCCAGCACCACTCGTGCTCGCGCGGCCGCCGCGGCGGTTTCGTCGAGCGTCTCAACGAGGGCACCTGGCTCGGCCACGTCGCCGAGCACTGCGCGCTGGCGCTCCAGCAAGTGGTGGGCCACGACATCCGCCGCGGGAAGACCCGCCAGGTCAAGGGCCGCAAGGGCGTCTACAACGTCATCTACGGGTACGCCGACGAGCAGGTCGGCCTCGCCGCCGGCCGGCTGGCCGTCCGGCTGGTCAACCACCTCGTCCAGGCCGACCCCGAGCTCGACTGGGACGCCGAGCTCGAGAGCTTCATCCTGCGCGCCGAGCGGACGGCGTTCGGTCCCTCCACGCAGGCGATCCTCGACGAGGCCGTCTCCCGCGACATCCCGTGGATCCGGCTCAACCAGTACTCCCTCGTCCAGCTCGGCCAGGGCGTGCACGCCAAGCGGATCCGCGCCACGATGACCTCGGCGACCTCCGCCATCGCGGTCGACGTGGCCTCCGACAAGGACCTCACCACCCGGCTCCTCGGCGCGGCCGGCCTTCCCGTCCCCAAGCAGGAGTCGGTGCGCAGCGTCGACGGCGCCGTCGCCGCGGCCAGGCGAATCGGCTTCCCGGTCGTGGTGAAGCCGCTCGACGGCAACCACGGCCGCGGTGTCTGCCTCGACCTGCAGGGCGAGGACGACGTCCGCGAGGCGTTCCCGATCGCCCAGGAGCAGAGCCGGCGCGGCAACGTGATCGTGGAGTCCTTCGTGACCGGCAAGGACTACCGCTGCCTGATCATCGACGGCCGGATGGTCGCGATCGCCGAGCGGGTGCCCGCGCACGTGGTGGGCGACGGCCAGTCGACCGTCGAGCAGCTGGTGGAGCTCACCAACGCCGACCCACGCCGGGGGGTCGGACACGAGAAGGTGCTGACCCGGATCAAGATCGACGCGGGCGCCAAGGAGGTGCTCGCCGGTCAGGGCCACACGCTCGAATCCGTCCCCGAGAACGGCGAGATGGTCAGGCTCGCGCTCACCGGCAACATGTCCACCGGCGGCATCTCCATCGACCGTACGTTCGAGGCGCACCCCGAGAACGTCGAGATCGCCGAGGAGGCCGCCCGCATGGTCGGGCTCGACATCGCCGGTATCGACTTCATCTGCCCCGACATCACCGAGCCCGTGCGCGAGACCGGCGGCGCGATCTGCGAGGTCAACGCCGCCCCGGGCTTCCGGATGCACACCCACCCGACGATCGGCGAGCCTCAGTTCATCTCGAAGCCGGTCGTCGACATGCTCTTCCCGCCCGGTGCGCCGAGCCGGATCCCGATCGTCGCCGTCACCGGCACCAACGGGAAGACGACGACCAGCCGGATGATCGCCCACATCTTCAAGGGGATGGGCCGCAAGGTCGGCATGACCTCCACCGACGGCGTGGTCATCGACGAGCGTCTGCTGATCCGGGCCGACGCTTCGGGACCTCGCAGCGCCAAGATGGTGCTGCAGAACCCGCGCGTCGACTTCGCCGTGTTCGAGGTGGCCCGCGGCGGCATCCTGCGCGAGGGTCTCGGGTACGAGCGCAACGACGTCGCCGTCGTCCTCAACGTGCAGCCCGACCACCTCGGCCTGCGCGGCATCGACACCGTCGAGCAGCTCGCCGACGTGAAGGCCGTCCTGGTCGAGGCGGTTCCCCGCGACGGCCACGCCGTCCTGAACGCCGACGACCCGCTGGTTCGCGAGATGCGACGACGCTGCTCGGGCCAGGTCGTCTGGTTCTCCATGGAAGAGCCGGGCTCGGACTCGCGCGAGCTGATCGAGGCGCATTGTCGCCGCGGCGGCAAGGCGCTCGTGCTCAACCCGTCCGACCGCGGCGAGATGATCGTGGTCAAGCACGGCCGTCGCGAGATGCAGCTGGCCTGGACCCACCTGCTGCCCGCGACGTTCAGCGGCCGGGCCCGGATGAACGTGCAGAACGCCCTGGCCGCGGCCGCGGCCGCCTTCGCGGCCGGCGCCCCCTTGCACGACATCCGCCAGGGACTCCGTACCTTCTCGACGAACTACTACCTCGCTCCGGGCCGCCTCAACGAGGTCGACGTGAACGGCGTGAACGTGATCGTCGACTACTGCCACAACGCCCCGGCCATGCGCCAGCTCGGCGACTTCGTGGACCGCGTCGGCGAGTCCCTCTCGCACGACCTGGCGCGACCGTCGCGCATCGGGGTGATCGCCACGGCCGGCGACCGTCGCGACGAGGACATGCGTGAGCTCGGCGAGATCGCCGCCCACCACTTCGACGTGGTCATCGTGCGCGAGGACCAGAACAGTCGCGGCCGCAAGGTGGGCGAGGTGTCCCGGCTCGTCACCGAGGGCGTCAAGGCCGGCATGGCTGCCGGCGGACGGTGCAAGCAGGTCGAGGAGGTGCACGACGAGATCGCGGCCGTGCGCCACGCGATGTCCCGCGCCAACGCCGGGGACCTCCTCGTCATCTGCGTCGACAAGCACCAGGCCGTGATGGCCGAGCTGGAGAACTGGTCGCAGCAGGCACAGGCCGGTGCCGGCGCCAGTGCCTCTGCCCCGGCGGCCGATCCCGACTACGTCCCGGCCGAGCCGATGCCCGCGAGCTGACGCCGTGGAGGTCGCGCACTGGGCACAGCGTCTCGCTGCCCTGGGCCAGGAGACCTCGGTCCCCGGCGCGGTACTGGGCGTCTGGGCCGACGGTGATGCCACCGTGGTGCCGTTCGGCGTGCTCAGCACGCGTACCGGGGTCGAGACGACCGCCGACAGCGTCTTCCAGATCGGCTCCATCACCAAGACCTGGACAGCCACGATGATCGCGCAGCTCGTCGACGAGGGCCTGGCGTCGTACGACGCGACCGTGGCTGACCTGTTGCCGGGTGCGCGGCTGTGCCGCGACGACATCGCGGCGAGGGTGACCGTGGAGCACCTGCTCACCCACAGCAGCGGCGTCGACGGCGACGTGTTCGACGACACCGGTCGCGGAGACGACTGCGTGGCGAAGTACGTCGCCCTGCTCGCGGATGCCGACCACGACTTCGAGCCCGGCGACGCGTCGTCGTACTGCAACAGCGGCTTCGTCGTCCTCGGCCGCATCATCGAGGTGCTCGACGGTCGGACCTGGGACGAGTCCCTGCGCGCACGTCTCGTCGACCCGCTGGGTCTGGCCGACACGGTCACGCTCGCCGACGAGGCGATCCTGCGGCTCGCCGCCGTCGGTCACAAGGGTCCCCCCGATCCCGGCACGCCCTACGGCACCTGGGCGATCCCGCGATCGGCCGGTCCGGCGGGCGGCATCACCGCGACGGCGGCCGACCTGCTCACCTACGCCCGGCTGCACCTCGATGAGCCTGACTCCCTGAGCGAGATGCGGCGACCCCGGAGGACGATGCCGCCAGGGTCCGAGTTCTCCGCCGTCGGACTGGCCTGGCGGCTGGCGCGCTGGTCGGGCACCGAGGTGATCGGTCACGACGGGGGGACCATCGGGCAGTGTGCTGCGCTGCGGGTGCTCCCGGAGCGTGGGATCGCCGTCTGCGTGCTGACGAACGGCGCCAACGGGGGAACCCTGAACGACCGCCTGCTGGCCGAGGTCCTTCGCGATGTCGCGGGCGTCGAGATGCCGTCACCGCCGGCACCCGATCCCGACGCCGCGCCCACCGCGCTCGCGCGCCACGAGGGCACGTACCGGCGCCGCGGCATCGAGTGCGACGTCGCCGTGGCCGACGACGAGCTGTCGATCACCTTCCGACCCGACTTCGGGCTCGGCGGGATCGACGACGAGCCGGAGACCATCGCCATGCTGCCGGTCGACAGCTCGGGCGACCGCTTCGTCGGCCGTTCCGACCCTTCCGAGGACTGGTTCCCGGTCACCTTCGGCACCTTGCCCGACGGCCGGGCCCAGGTCACCTTCTCGGGACGGATCACCCCGCGCGTGTGACGGTCGGTCGCGCCGACGTGAGACCGGTCCGGCGGACACCCCGACGTACGGAAGGATCCGGGCATGCGGATCCTGGTGGTGTCCGACCTCCACTACCGGCTACCGCACTACGACTGGCTCCTCGAGGCCGCCGACACGGTGGACGCGGTGGTGATCGCCGGCGACCTCGCCGACGTGGTCAGCCCCGTCCCCCACGAGGTCCAGACCGTCGTCATCTCGCGGTACCTCGGGCGGCTGGCCGAGCGGACGACCGTGCTCGCCGCCTCGGGCAACCACGACCTCGACGGGCCCGCCCACCACGGCGAGCAGGTGGCCAGGTGGCTGCGGAAGCTCACCCACGACGGGCTGCACGTGGACGGCTCGTCGATCGACATCGGCGACACCCGGTTCACCGTCTGTCCGTGGTGGGACGGGCCGATCACCCGCGAGGAGGTCGGGATCCAGCTGGCCGCGGCCGCCCAGGACCGCCCGGCGCGGTGGGTGTGGATCTACCACGCACCGCCCGCCGGCACTCCCCTGTGCCACGACGGCCGACGTACCTTCCCCGACGTCGAGCTGGCCGAGTGGATCGGTCAGCACCGCCCCGACCTCGTCTTCTGCGGCCACATCCACCAGGCCCCGTGGGTCGAGGGCGGCGGGACATGGCACGCACGGCTCGGCGAGACCTGGGTGTTCAACGCCGGCAAGCAGATCGGCAAGGTGCCGCCTCACATCACCCTCGACACCGAGGCCGCGACGGCGGACTGGTTCGGGGTGTTCTCCTCGGAGAAGGTGTCGCTCGACGCTCAGTGAGCGTGGTCGCCCTCGGGGTCGCGCGCCGAGCCGGTCTGTGCACGCGGCCCCTGGTGGTGGACCAGGTGGTCGAGGATCGCGTCCACCATGCCCAGGTGCCCACCGGCGTCGACGAACTGCCGCTTCACGTCCACCAGGTACTGCGTCAGGCCGTCCAGCCGCGAGGCCGTCGTGCGGAGCACGGCGAGTGCCGCCCCCGGCTGGTCGGTGAGGAACTGCACCGGGTCCTCGACGACGCGCACCAGCACCTCGTCGGCTGCCTTCACGGTCGCCGTGGCCGGACGCTCGAGCACCACCGACATCTCACCGAAGACGGCACCCGGGGTGTCGATGCGTGCGAAGGCCACCCCGTCGTGCTCCACGACGACCGAGCCCGACACCAGGATCAGCATCCGGCCTGCGGGGTCGCCCTCGTCGATGAGCGTCTCGCCCGCGGGCACGGTACGAGCCGGCAGGTCGGCGCTGAAGGTCAACAGGTCCGCCACCCGTCCAGTCTGGGGCACCTGCGGCGCGAGGCCCCCGGCGTCTCACGTCCGCGGCGCGCCAGGAGACGTCCTGGGTTGACACGCCTTCTCGTCGTGCCGAAACATGACCCGTAGGGGGGTTGCTCGGATCCTTGCCGTAGAGATGACGAGACGACGGCCGCAGGCTGTCGCTACCGCAAGTTGAGCTGTCGTACCGGGGGGTGCGACGCCAGCCGACAAAGGGGAATCCGACATGCACCGAAAGTTCACGCGACCGATCGGGCGGGCCCGTTCCCGCGCCGCCGTACCTGCCGTCCTGCTCCTCGTAGCCGGCGTCTTCGCCGGAGCCGTGGCCGCGTCACCGTCTGGCGCGGCCCCACCGAGCGGAGGTGTCCAGACCACCTTGGTGCTGTCTCCCCCGACGACGAACAACACGACTCAGCTGGGAGCCCCGACAGGAGCGGCTCCAGCCGTCCTCGCCGAGAAGGACCAAGGGGGTGTTGCTGGTAGTGGCACCCCGATCCTGTTCGACCTGAGCGTCCTCGACGGCAGCGAGCTCAACAAGGGCACCGTCGTGGTCCTCGAACCGGTCAAGACGGACCTGGTGACCAGCGCCGGCGGCACCTTCACGCCGTCGACGTTCACCGTTCCCACCCGGGGCACGAGCTTCCCGGTCTCCGTGACCTACTCCAAGGCCAACACCGACGTGGTGATCAAGGCCTCGCTCAAGAAGTCCACGAGCATCGGTCCCGGCTTCAGCGCTTCCTTCGACGTTGTGGACACCCTCGAGTTCGCCAACCAGGGCGACCAGGAGCTGGCCACCGGCTTCGGGGCCGACGACTGCACCTCCGACTCGACAGCGCGCGTCTGCGGCTTCGTCATCCTCTCCAAGGGCATCGCCTCCGCTCGGGCGGCCGTCTCCAACGGTAATGACGAGGCCCAGTTCCTCGCGGGGTTGGGGAACCTCTACGAAGCGCCGGCAACACCGGCCACCTTCGTGCTGCGCTGCGACAAGACCTACTGCAAGGGCAAGGGGGTCACGAGCTACACGGCGAAGATCTCGTTGCAAGCGGAGGGCGAATTCATCGACTCCCCGGCCTGCACGACCAAGGGCGTCCTGAACACGTACTCCGACCCGAACGACCCTCGCAACCACTTCTGCACCGACTACGTCGCGAGCCACCGCGACAATGCCGGGGACCTCCTGCTCGAGGTCCTGTTCGACAAGGACATGCGGGGGACGATGTAGGTCAGCGCATCTCCTCGACCAGCCGGTCCAGGCCGTGCGGGAGGACCTCGACACCGAGCTCACCCAGCTTCGTGAGGGCGGTGTCGAGGTCTTCGCCGTCCTGGCTCCCCGTGGCCCGGAGGGCGAGGCCGCGACCCAGGAGGTTGAGGGCGCTCACGCAGCCACCCTCGCCCGGGTCCGGCGCTGCCAACCCGCTCTCGAACGCCTGGACCGCCTCGGCGGCCCTGTCCTGGCGCAGGAGCAAGACGCCCACCAGGCAGTGGAGATCGCCGAGTGCGGTCTCGTGGCCCAGGCGGGTCGCGGTGCCGATGGCGGCGAGGGCCAGCTGGTGGGCACCGTCGAGATCACCCTCGAGGGCGGCGCAGTCGGCAAGACCGGTCTCGACGTCGACGACCTCGTGGAGCAGCTCGACGGCGAGCAGGGCCGTACGCGCCTCGGCGAACTCGAGCCGTGCCTCCTCGACGCGCCCCTGCCCCACGCGTACCTTGCCGGTCTCGCGACGGACGAGCGCGAGGAGCTCGACGTCGTCGGCGATCCGGGAGTAGCGCGCCGCCTCGACCAGCAAGTCCTCGGCCGCGTCGAACCGGCCCTGCCGGATGGCGAGGTCAGCCCGGTTGTAGGCGGCCAGGGCCTCGTTGGCGGTGTCGCCCACCCGGCGCATCAGCTCGGAAGCGCGCTCGAGGCGCTCCTGTGCGAGCGGCCAGCGACCCTCCTGGAGCGCCCGGATCGCCAGGTTGATGAGGCAGCGCGACATCATCAACAGGTCCCCGGCCTCCTCGTAGCTCGCCAGCGCCAGCTCGCCGAACGGCTGGTCGCCGACGAGTCCCGCCCCGGTGAGCACCAGGTCGCGCACGTTGTACGCCGAGGCGATCGCCAGGCTGTCACCGCTCATCTGGGCCTCGAGGACGGCGAGCGCGCTCCACTTCAGGGCTTCGGTGTGCCGGGCGTGCAGGTAGTTGAAGAAGGCCAACCGCGAGGTCAGCATCGACCGGACCGCCGACGATCGCGGCGTCTCCTCGCGCACCAGTCCGCGCGCGTGGGCGACGATGCGCAGCGCCGT
>JAICRP010000072.1 GCA_025966445.1 Nocardioides sp. | reverse complement strand
TCAAGGGCTACCTGGCGTCGTCCTCCAACATCGGCAACCGGATCGGCCCGATGGCGGGCGGCTCGGCCCTCGTGCTGCTGTACCACAAGATGGGCGAGCACGACGGGCACCTGGGCTCGTGGTCGTTCCACAAGGGCGGCAACGGCGGCTTCACCCAGGTGCTGGCCCGGGCGGCCCAGTCGTTCGGCGCCGAGATCCAGCTCGACGCCCGCGTCGACCACGTGCTGACCCGGGACGGCCAGGCCGTCGGCGTGGTGCTGGCCGACGGCACCGAGCTGACCGCGCCGGTCGTGGTGTCGGCGCTCGACGCGCGGCACACGTTCCTCGACCTGGTCGACCCGCGCGAGCTGCCCGACGACCTCGTCGACAACGTCCGCCGCACGCGTTACCGCGGCACGTCGGCGAAGGTGAACTTCGCGCTCGACGGGATGCCCGAGTTCCCCGGCCTGCCCGGCTCGACCGCCCCGTTCGGCGGCTTCATCAACATCGGCCCGACGCTGGAGTACCTCGAGCGCGCCTACGACGCCGCCAAGTACGGCTGGTACTCCGACCGGCCGTTCATCGACGGGGCGATGCAGTCCGTGATCGACCCCGACATGGCGCCTCCCGGCAAGCACGTGCTGTCCTGCTTCGTCCAGCACGCGCCGTACGAGCTCAAGGGGCCCGACGGGTCCCGGGTCGACTGGGAGACCGAGCGCGAGAGCTTCGGGGACAAGGCCCAGGCCGTCCTCGAGGAGCACTTCCCCGGCTTCGGCAAGCTCGTGCTGCAGCGCGAGGTCGTCACCCCGGCCGACATCGAGCGCGTCACCGGCCTGACCGAGGGCAACATCTTCATGGGGGAGTTCCTCGCCCCGCAGATGTACTTCTTCCGGCCCGCGCCGGGCTGGAGCCAGTACGCCACCCCGATCGACGGCTACTACCAGTGCGGCTCGGGCACCCACCCAGGCGGCTGCGTGATCGGCTCGCCGGGCCGGTTCGCCAGCCAGCGCATCCTCCGGGACCGAGCGCGGAAGCGCTGACCCTCAGCGTCGCACCTGGAGCGCCCTCGCCCTGGGCGTCCGACGGCCGCGGTGCGACCTCGAGCGCGGCCGGGTCGACCTCGTCGCGGAACCACCCGATGGCGTGGTCGACGCGGCCGATGGACCGTTCCCAGGTCGCCGCGGTGATCACGACCAGCCGCGCGGAGCGCTGCATGTCCGCACGCCACGACTCCCCCGATCCGCTGCGCCCGGCCCTGGTGACGCAGCGTG
This sequence comes from Nocardioides sp., assembly GCA_025966445.1. Lineage (GTDB taxonomy): Bacteria > Actinomycetota > Actinomycetes > Propionibacteriales > Nocardioidaceae > Nocardioides. The sequence goes on along the minus strand of JAICRP010000072.1, from coordinate 11,025 downwards.
TTGTCCTCCGGAGCCGGCGTGAACTGGCCACCGCCACCCGCGGCCGGAGGCGCTGGCCGTCGCCCCTATCGTGGCCCCCGTGACCGACTGGCTGCAGATCGCCCTGTCGGTGCTGTCGTTCGGCGTGGCCGTGCTGGCGCTCGGGTACGTCGTCCGCGACCGGTCGGCGGACCGGTTCCTCCTGGGTGCCCTCGGGGTGCTCTGGGTCGGCACCGTCGTCCAGCTCGTGTACGGGTTCGTGGCCCTCGCGAGCACCGACCGCGACGTCCACGCCTTCGTGTTCGTGCTCTACCTCCTGGGCCTGGTCGCCGTCCCGCCGCTTGCCGCCTGGTGGGCCCGCGGTGAGCCCAGCCGGGCCGGCGCCGGGGTCGTGGTCGTGGCCGGGCTGCTCGTCCCCTTCCTGCTGCTGCGCCTGGACACGATCTGGGGTGGCGGTGCCTGAGGCGACCCCGCGGCGGTCCGGTTGGGGCCGCGTGCTGATCGCCGTGTACGCCGTCTTCGCGGTCGCCGCCACCGGCCGGTCGGCGTACCAGCTGGCGACCCAGGCCGGCGAGGCCCCGTTCCCGTACGCCCTCTCCGCCCTGGCCGCGGTCGTCTACGTCGCGGCGACCCTCGGCCTGGCCCGTGAGGGCGAGGGGTGGCGCCGGGTGGCGTGGGTGGCGTGCGGCACCGAGCTCGTGGGAGTGCTGGTGGTGGGGACGCTGAGCGTCGCCGACGCCGAGCTGTTCCCCGACGACACGGTGTGGTCGTCGTTCGGCGCCGGGTACGGCTTCCTCCCCCTGGTGTTGCCGTTCGCCGGTCTAGCGTGGCTGTGGCGCACCCGGGTACCGGGCTGACATCCTGCCCCTTGCGTCTCGGAGAGGGGTGGGGCCGATGAGTACGTGCGCGTTGGACGCGGTCCGCTGGCTGCAGCACCTGGACGGGTCCGCCGACCCACGGTCGGCGCACGCCTGATGCCGGAGACCAAGGAGAGCGCCCGGGAGTCGCTGCGCAGCGTGTTGCGGAACCCGAACCTGCGCCGCATCCAGCTGGCGTTCGGTGGATCGCTCGTCGGCGACTGGGCCTACGGCACCGCGATCATGGTGTGGGCGTTCCAGGAGTCCGGGGCGACGGGCGTCGGCCTCTTCACCGCGGCCCGGTTCGTGGGCGCGGCGGTCGCCGGACCCGTCGGTGCCGCGGTCGCCGACCGCATGTCGCGGCGTACGTTCATGATGGTCACCGACCTGGTCCGCGCGCTGCTCGCGAGCGTCACCGCGGTCGTGATCATGGTCGACGGCCCTCCCGCGGTCGTGTACGTCGTGGCCGTGGTCACCGCCATGGTCGGTGCGCCCTTCCGCTCCGCCCAGGCGGGATTGATCCCGCAGCTCGTCGACTCCCCGGGCGAGCTGACCGCGTCCAACGCCGTGGCCGCCAACATCGAGAACGTGGTCTGCTTCATGGGCCCGGCGATCGGCGCCCTGATGATCGGTGCCTTCGACGTGGCCTCGGTGGTCTGGCTGAACGTCGCGTCGTTCCTCTGGTCGTTCGCCATGGTCGCCGGGGTGAAGGTACGCGCCGCCGCCGAGCCGACGTCCGGCGACGACGACGCGCCGGAGGAGGGCATGCTCCGCGAGATGACCGCCGGCTTCGCCTACCTGGGCAAGGACGGCGACCTGCGGGCCGTCTCCCTGCTGACCGCGGCCCAGACCTTCATCTGGGGCGCCCTCGCGGTGTTCCTCGTGGTGATCGCCGTGCGGGACTTCGGCGACGCCGCCAACGTCGGCTGGCTCCAGGGCGCGATGGGCGTGGGCACGATCGTCGGTGGAGTGATGATCCTCGGCCGGGTGGCCCGGGGCAGGCTCGCCCAGGACATGGTCGTGGGTGTGCTCGGCTGGTCGGTGCCGATCATCGCGCTGGCCCTCTTCCCCTCGCCCATCACGGCCATCGCCGCGCTCGTGGTGATCGGCGTCGCCGACCCGTGGGTGAACCTCGGGCTGGAGACCATCCCCCAGCGGCTCGCCCCGTCGCACGCCATCTCGCGCGTGTACGCCGCGGTCGAGAGCATCGCCATCGCCGCCATGGCCCTCGGCTCGCTCCTCGCGCCGTTGCTGATCCACCTGTTCGGCACGAGCGCCTCGCTGGCGGGTCTCGGCGTGCTCGTCACGGCGTACGCCGTCAGCACGCTGCCCCGGCTGCGCCTGCTCGACAAGCGCCTCACCGCGCCCGAGGGCCTCGCCGCACTGGGCAGGGTGCCGATCTTCGAGCCCCTGCAGCCGTCGGTGCTCGAGGAGATGGCGCACCAGCTGGAGTCGCTCACGTTCACGGCCGGCCAGGTCGTGGTCCGCGAGGGCGACGTCGCCGACCGGTTCTACGTGATCGCCGACGGCGAGGTCGATGTCAGCCACGGGGACGTGGTGGTGCGCCGCGAGACGGCGGGCGACTTCTTCGGCGAGATCGGCCTGCTGCGCGACGTGCCGCGCACGGCCACCGTCACCGCCGTCACCGACGTGCGGGTCTGGGCGCTGGACCGTGCCGACTTCCTGGGTGCGGTGACCGGCACGGGTGCCGCGCGGGTCGCGGCCGAGGACATCGTGTCCCGGCGGATCGCCACCTGAGACCCGGCCCCAGGGTCAGGCGTGCATCACGACCCGCCAGGGCCGTACCTCGACGGTGAAGAAGCCCGAGGCGACGCTGGCGTCGTCCTCGGTGGCGAGACGGGTGGCCTCGTCGAACCGGTCCGCCCCGGGCAGCCGGAGCACCGTCATGCCGTCGCCGGGTCGGTCGGCGAGCGAGCCCGCCGCGACCAGGTAGCCCGCCTCGGCCATCCGCTGGAGGAACGCGACGTGGTCGCCGAACCTCGGGTCCGCGAACACCCCACCCGCGACCGACGGGTCGGCCGGACGGTGCAGGAGGGCGACCCAGGTGTCGTCGTCGCTCACACGGCGACCAGGGCGGCGTACGCGTCGAGCACGATCGGCCAGCCCTGCTCGTAGCTGGCGCGGGCCTCGGGAGCACGGTCGCCGAAGGCCTCCCAGCCCGAGTGCTCGAGGCGCACCAGGGTGCCGCCCTCGACGGTCGTGAACGTGACCAGCACGCGGCTGGCGGCGTCGTGGCCGTGACCGGGGTGCCAGGTGAAGGCCAGCGCCTCGCCGGGCTCCCAGCGGCTGACCGTGCCCCAGGTCGCGTCCTCGGCGCCGTCGATGGCCTCCACGATCCGGGCGCCGACCCCGGGGTCGACGAACCCCACCGTCGCGTCCGCGCCGTGGACGCTGTGCTCGGCGAGCGGCCACCACGCGCCGATGCGCTCGGTGAACACGCGGAACGCCAGGTCGCGGTCGGCGCCGACGATCACCTCGCGGCGCAGCGGCGGTACGGCGGGGCCGGAGCCCGGGCTGCCGTGGCTGGTGGTGGTGGTCATGCGCTGCCTCCTGGTCCGGTCCTCTTCCTGCGGCTCGGTCGCTGCGACCGCGCCGACGCCTTCACCTGTCGCGTGGACTGCTCCTCCACGGCTGCGTCGACCGCGTCCGCGTACGCCGCGAGCGCGGTGTCCCACATGCCCACCAGCCACTGCTGCGCCACGGCCATCCCCTCCGGTGCGAGGGCGTAGAGGTTGCGGGTGCCGCGCGACTCGTGGCGCACCAGCCCGGCGCCCTCCAGCACGCGCAGATGCTTGCTGACCGCCGGCCGGCCGATGGTCAGCTGGTCGGCCAGCTTGCCGACGGGCGTGGGGCCGGGGCGGAGCCGGGCGATGATCTGGCGACGGGTCGGGTCCCCGAGGGCGTCGAAGACCTCGTCGGCCCGGGCGTTGGCGGCGGAGTAATGGTTGCTCATGGGTGACGGTTACTCTAGAGCAACGGTCGTTGGTTGGCAACCGTTGCTGGAAGGCAACGGTTCGCGAGCGGCCACGGTTGGTACGGGGCCGGCCTCACGCCCTGACCGGTCCGGCGACGATCCGGCGACGCGCCTCGGCCCGGTCCAGCCGCGGCGGGACGTACTCGTGCCACCAGTCCGCCCCGGCGTCCGCGAGGGAGGCGACGTAGCGGCGCTCGGCGGCCAGGTCCCCTCGGCGCTCGCGACCACCGACCGCGACGACGTACGGCGCCTCGCCCGGCCGCCTTCCGGCGTCGGCCCGCAGGTCGGCGACGTCGTCGGGCGTGAGGTCCTCCCAGGCGGGCGGCGGCACACGGTAGAGGCACGCGCCGTCCCAGCGCAGCGCCCTCGCGCGGGGCGCGGGCCTGGTCAGCGCTCCGCCCACCCAGACCGGCACGTCGGGACAGGCCTTCCTGACGACCTCCAGGCCCGCGTCCAACCGCTCGCCGCGCGAGCCCGCACCGATCGCCGGGTCGCCCTCCGGGTCGCCGGAACCGACACCCAGCACGAGCCGCCCGCCCGACACGGCCGCCACCGATGCGACCTGGACGGCCAAGGTCGCGGGATGCCGAGCCGGCAACGGGGTGACCATCGTGCCGATCGTCAGCCGGGTCGTGGCCTGCGCGACCAGGCCGAGGGTGACCCAGACGTCGTACGTCGGCAGGCCGCCGGGGAACGCCAGGTAGTCCTCGCAGAACACCCCGTCCCAGCCGTGGTCCTCGGCGAGGGTGGACAGCTCGGCGATCTCGTCGGGTCGACCCCACTCGCCGGCGGGCGAGATGTCGAGTCCGTGCTTCATTGCCGTGATGTTGCCGGGGTCCACCGACATCGACATTCACGACCTCTTTGGTTGACTTTCCCGTAACCTAGGAGGCACCTGCTCGACACTCGGCTCGGACAGGGTGGTGGCACCGCACACCACGATCGACATCCACGGGGGACACCGATGACGGACGACGCCTTCGACCGGCGACTGCAACAGATCAAGGACGCCCGCCTGCGCCAGGAGACCCAGCGCGCCAACGCGCTGCTGGCTCTGCTCGAACGGAGGCCAGAGCTGCGCGAGGTCATCCCGCTGGCCGACTTCGTCGGCGAGCGTGTGCTGTGGTGCGCCTGACCTGATCCCGACCGGCCCCTAGGGTGGCCGGATGCGTCGCATCCTCGTGGTCACCGCGGCCGTCATCGTCTCGCTGCTCGTCCCGGGCGTGGCCGGGGCCGGCCCGGCCGCGGAGTACGCCGCGAAGGCCGTCGCGGCGACCAACGTGGCCCGGGAGGCCAACGACCGCAAGGCGTTCAAGGTCGACGAGTGCCTGCGCGGGTTCGCGGTGAGGCAGGCCAGGAAGATGGCCGCGGCCGGCGAGATCTTCCACCAGGACCTCGGCCCGATCATGGCCGAGTGCGGCCTGGTGACGACCGGGGAGAACGTCGCGTACGGCTACCCGACCGGCCGCAAGGTGGTCAACCAGGGATGGATGAGGTCGGACGGTCACCGCGCCAACATCCTCGACCCGGACTTCAAGCTCGTCGCCGTCGCCGCGCGCCGCGACGAGAGCGGCACCTGGTACGCCGCGCAGGTGTTCGGCCGGCGCTAGTGCTACTGGCCCGTCCGGCCGTCGGTCGCCTCGCGCATCAGGTCGAGGTGACCGCAGTGGCGGGCGGTCTCCTGGATCATGTGTGTCAGTGCGAAGCGAAGCCTGAACGACAGATCGGGACTCTTGGCCCGGTCGTCGAGCTGGGCGCCGGCGATCGCCGCGCGCGACCGCGCGCACTCCGCGACGTACTCCGCGACGATCGCCGCCAGCGTGTCACCCTCCTCGATCGGGAAGCCGCCGTGCGGGTCGTCCTCGGGCCACGGCCACGTCAGGTCGTGGCCCGCGAAGTCGATGCTGAACCAGAAGCGTTCGGTCCCGCTCAGGTGCTTGACCAGCCCGGCGAGGGTCAGGGTCGACGGCGGGACCGGTGTGGCGAAGGCCTGTTCGTCCGTGAGGTCCTCGACCTTCATGACCACCGTCGCGCGGAGGAAGTCGAGCATCGAGGTCAGTGTCGTCCACTCGTCGCCGTCCTCGACCGGGCGCGCTCGCTCACTCATTCCTAGAGTGTCGCCCATGAGACTCGTCGTGTACGGCGCCGGCGCGGTCGGCGGTGTGCTCGCGGCCCGGCTCCATCTCGCCGGCGTCGACGTCCAGGCCGTCGCCCGCGGCCCGCACCTCGACGCGATCCGGGCGCGCGGCCTGCGGCTGGTGACCCCGCACGGCGAGGACGTCGTCCCGCTCCGCACCGCTGCGTCGCTGGCGGATCTGGAGCTCGACCCGGATACTGCCGTCATCCTGACCGTGAAGAGCCACCAGACCGCGGCCGTGATGCGCGACGTCGCCTTGCACACCTCGCCGGAGGTGACCCTCGTCAGCGGGCAGAACGGCGTGGCCAACGAGGAGACGCTGCAACGCACCCGGCGGCACGTGCTGGGCATGGTCGTGATGATGCCGACCAGCCATCTCGAGCCCGGCGTGGTGATCCAGGCCAGCAGCAACGTGCCGGGTCTGCTCGACGTCGGCTGCTTCCCCGAGGGGACCGACGAGCGGGCCGAGCGGGTGGCCGCGGCTCTGCGGGCCGGCGGGTTCGAGTCGGTCGTCCGGCCCGACATCATGGCGTGGAAGCACCGCAAGCTGCTGCTGAACCTCGGGAACGCCGCTCAGGCCGCGTGCCCGCCCGACGACGACCGCGACCGGCTCACCGAGCTGGCCCGCTGCGAGGGTGAGCGGGTGCTCGCGGCCGCGCACGTCGCGATCGTCTCGGAGGAGGACGACGACGTGCGCCGGGGCGACCTGCTCGACACCAGGTCGATGCGCGCCCGTGGCGGCGGCTCCACCTGGCAGAGCCTGCGGCGCCGTACCGGCGACGTCGAGACCGACTACCTGAACGGTGAGATCTCGCTGCTCGGACGCCGCCACGGCGTACCCACCCCCGTCAACGACTTCCTGCGCGACGTGTCCTGGAAGATGGCCGCCGCGCGTGCCGAGCCGGGCAGCCTGTCCGCCGCCGACCTGCTGAAGGAGCTGGAAGCATGACGATCACCCCCGTGGAGGCCGACGCCCTCGACGAGGTCCTCGACCTGGTCGCGACCGAGCAGGCCGAGCGCAGCCGCGGCACCACGATGCTCGGCGACGAGCGCGACGGGGTCGCGGCCGAGCTCGGCGACCTCGAGCCTGCCTGGGCCTCCACGGTCCGGGTCGCCCGCGAGGACGGTCGGGTCGTCGCGGCCTCGCTCGTCGAGTGGGACGAGGAGAACGCCCGCGCCTGGGTCTTCGGGCCGTGGGTCGCGGGCGGCGACGACGCGTGGGCCCGCTGGGCGCGGCCGCTGGTCGACGCCGCGCTCGCGCAGCTGCCGGCCGGGATCGACCGGGTCGAGATGGCCGGCGACGTCGCGAACGTCCGGATGGCCGCGCTCGCCGAGGAGCTCGGCTGGCCGGCCGGCGAGGTCAACCACGTGTACGCCGCCTCGGCCACCGCCGCGGCCGGCTGGCCCGACCCGGTCCTGACGATCCGGCCGGCCACCGCCGCCGACCGGGAGACCATCCGTCCGGTGCACGAGCAGGAGTTCCCCGCGACGTACGCCGGGCTCGAACGACTGCTGCCCGACGAGCCCGACGGGAAGTTCCACGTGCTGCTGGCCGAGGAGGGCTCGCGGTTCCTCGGGTACGCCGCGGGGCGGGTCCAGCCCGACGGTGACGGCTACCTCGACTACCTCGCCGTCCCCGACGCCGCCCGCGGCCGTGGCGCCGGCCGGGACCTGCTCGTCGCCATCGGCCGGTACCTCGTCGACGCCGCCCCCCACCACGACGTCAACCTCACCGTCCAGGACCACCGCACCCCCGCCCGCCGCCTCTACGAGTCCCTCGGCTTCGCGCTCCAGCTCTCGATGGTGGGGTACGAGCGGCCGACATCGGGGTAGTCCCGTGCATTCGGCCGGTGGATCGGGCGTTCTGACCGGTCATTTGCACGGGACTACGCCGGATCGGGCTCAGGCGGCGCAGGCCTCGGGCTCAGGCTCCGGCTCCGGCTCGTCGAGGGAGGCGCCGTGGGCGTCGGCACCGGCGTCCATGGGCTGGGGGCGGAGGTAGACGCCACCGATGACGGCGGCCAGGCCGGCCATCACGGCGCCGGCGGCGAAGGCGACCTGGTAGCCGCCGGTCAGCGCCTCGGGCATCGAGGAACCTGAGGCGACCAGCGAGCCGGTGCGCGAGGAGGAGATCGCAACCAGCACGGCCAGGCCGAGCGCGCCGCCCATCATGAACGAGGTGTTGACCACGCCCGAGGCCAGGCCGGCCTCGTGGGGCTCGACGTCGCCCATCGCGGCCAACAGCACCGGGTTGAACGCGATGCCCGCACCCAGGCCCAGCAGGACCATCGGGGGCAGCACGTGCACGACGTAGGTCCCGTCGACCGGCGCGATCGCGAACAGTGCCAGCGAAGCGGCCACCAGGGCCAGGCCGACGACGAGCGGCGGGCGGACGCCGTACTTCATGACGAGCTTGTCGGAGATCCGCAGGGACATCACGGCCATCACGGCGCACGACGGCAGGTAGGCGAGCCCGACCTGGAGAGCGTCGAAGCCCAGCACGCCCTGCAGGTACAGGGCCGACAGGAAGAAGCAGGCGAACATCGCCCCGGCCCACAGCACGCCGACGACCTGCGAGATCACGACGTTGCGCAGCCTGAAGAGCCGCAGCGGGACGAGCGGGTTCTCGACGCGGGCCTCGCGGATGACGAACGCCACCAGCAGGGCCGCCGCCAGGGCGAGGATGGACAGGGTGCGGTTGGAGGTCCAGCCGGCCTCGTTGCCACCGACCACGCCGTACACCGCCAGCATCAGCGCGACGGTGACCAGCGCGGCACCGGTCACGTCCAGCGTGCCGGAGGTCTCCGACGGCCGCTCGTCGGCGACGAGGCGGGTGACCAGGAACCAGACGGCGATGCCGATCGGGACGTTGACGAGGAAGATCCAGTGCCAGGTGAGCAGCCCGGTCAGCACGCCGCCCAGCAGCACGCCGACGGCGCCGCCGCCCGACATCACGAAGCCGAAGACTCCCATCGCCTTCGCGCGCTCGCCGGGGTCGGTGAACAGGCCCATGATCAGAGCCAGCGCGACCGCCGAGACCGCGGCGCCGCCGAGTCCCTGGACCGCCCGGCCGACGACCAGGAAGGCCGCGGTCGGGGCGAACGCGCAGGCGACCGACGCGACGGTGAACGCCGCGACGCCGCCGAGCAGGACCCGGCGGTTGCCGTACAGGTCGCCCAGCCGCCCGGACAGCAGCAAGAAGCCGCCGAACGTCAGCATGTAGGCGTTCACGACCCACGCCAGCGCCTCGGAGGAGAACGACAGGTCGGACTGGATCGACGGCAGGGCGACGTTCACGATGTTCGTGTCGAGCACGATCATCAGGTCGCCCAGGCACAGCGCGTACAGCGCCAGCCAGCGGGTGCGGCGGGTCGTGTCGGTGGCGTTCATCGCAAGCTCCTGGTGTGGTGCGGGAGGTGGTCTCGTCACCACCACGAACGGGGTACGGCGGTTTCGACAGTCAGTCGAGAACCTTTGTCGTACGCCGTTCACGACCCGCGCCACCCCAGGAACTCATCGCTGGGGGAGCGTCAGCCTGATCAGCCTTGCTGGTTCTGCTCTCCTGCGATGTTGACCATCCAGGCGACCCCGAACCTGTCGGTGCACATCCCGAACTCGTCGCCCCACATCTGCTTCTCGAGCGGCATCATCACCTGACCTCCGTCGACGAGCTTGTCCCAGTAGCCGCGCAGGTCGTCGTTGTCGTCGCCGCTCAGGCTGATCGTGATGTTGCCGCCGGGCGAGGGGTCGGGCATGCCCTCGGGAGTGTCGGACGCCATCAGGGTGAAGCCGTGGGGCGCCTCGAGCTGGGAGTGCATGACCCCGTCGCCGTCACCGCCGTACTCACCGAAGGTGTTGACGACCAGGTCGCCCCCGAAGACGTCTTGGTAGTAGGTCATCGCCTCGCGGGCGTTGTCCTTGAACTGCAGGTACGGGTTGAGTTTCGAGGCCATCCCGCCAACCTAGGCGTGCTCGCCGACATTGACGAGTCACGATTGGATGAAGCCATGACCAACGATCCCGCGACCCCCGTCGCGCGCATCGGCGCCGACGAGCTCACCCCGTCCGACCCCACGCCCGGGATGTCCCGCAGCCTCGCCATGCACGACGCCGGCATGTGGACCGGCGTCGTCGACACCGAGCCCGGCTCGGTCTCGGGCTGGCACCACCACGGCGCGCACGAGACGACGCTGTACGTCGTCAGCGGACGCATGCGCATCGAGTCCGGACCCGACGGGGCCGAGGTCGTCGAGGGCGGCCCGGGCGACTTCCTCCGCGTGCCGGCCGGCGCGGTGCACCGCGAGTCCAACCCCGGCGGCGACATGGCGCGGGCGGTCATCGTCCGATGCGGCACGGGCGACCCGACGATCAACGTCGACGGGCCGGCCGGCTCCTGAGGACGGAGCCTGAGGAGCGGGGTGGCGGGATCCCCGGGCAGCCGGGGATCCCGCCCGTTGTGACCCCGGCGGCGAGGGTGCCTGCCAGAGAACCCGCCCACCGGGTCACAGGTCCGCGGTCAGCGGGACCGCGGAGGTCTCCTTGCTGTCGGGGCGCTCGGTCGAGCCGATCAGCAGCAGCACCATCACGCCGGCCAGCACGTACCCGCCGCCCTGCAGCGCGAGCACCTCGATGATCCCGAGCGACTCGCCCAGGAAGCCCGCGGTGACCGCGCCGACCGCGAGCGACAGGGCCGACACCGCGAAGAGCAGCGCGAAGATCCGGCCCCGCTGCTCGTCGGTGCTGTGGTCCTGCAGGAGCGTCGTGCGCGCAGCCATCATCACCGCGCCGGGGAAGCCGACCAGCGCCATGCCGAGCACCGCCGGCCACGCGGCGACGTACGCGACGGGGTAGACGAAGATCGCCAGGTCGATGAGGCCGAACACGACGGCGCCCCAGCCGAACAGCACCCGCGACGACCAGCGGCGGCCGGCGGCCGCGGCGACGAAGCCCCCGAGGATCCCGCCGACGGCCTGCGCCGACGAGACGGTCCCCAGCGTGGCGGCGTTGCCCTCCAGGACGTCCTTCACGTATGGCGTGAACAAGGTGCCCATGATCCC
>JAICRP010000193.1 GCA_025966445.1 Nocardioides sp. | reverse complement strand
TCTCCTCGTAGTCCGCCGCCAGCGGGAAGCGCCAGAACAGCTCTCCCGCATCCGCTCCGGCGGCCACGATCCGGTCGGCCAGCAGGTCGTTGTTGGCGAAGAAGCCGGCCGTGCCCAGGCCCAGCGCCACCTTCATCGCACCGGTCAGCGTGGCGACATCGACCAGCACGTCGGGCTTGAGCTTGGCGACGGCGTACGCCAGGGCGTCGGCGAGGACGAGACGACCCTCGGCGTCGGTGTTGGTGACCTCGGTCGTACGGCCGCCGTAGTGGCGCAGCACGTCACCGGGCCGGATCGCGTCGCCGCCCACGGCGTTCTCGGCGGCGGCGACGAGGCCGGTGACCTTGACGGGGCAGCCGACCGCGGCCAGCGCGCCGAGCACGGAGATGACCACCCCACCGCCGGTCATGTCGCGCTTCATGGTGGTCATCGAGTCGGCGGGCTTGATGGACAGGCCGCCGGAGTCGAACGTGATGCCCTTCCCGACGAGCACGACCCGGGGCGTCTTCGACGACGCGCCCGGGGGCGTGTAGTCGAGGCGGATCAGGCAGGACGGGTTGGTCGAGCCGCGGCCGACGCCGACGATCCCGCCGAAGCCGTCCTTGTCCAGCTTGGACTCGTCCCAGACCGTGGCCTCGAGGCCGGTCTCGGCGGCCAGGGCCACTGCCTGCTCGGCCAGCCAGCTGGGGGTCTTGAGGTTCGCGGGCACGGTGGCCAACACGCGCGCCCGCCAGCCGGCACCTCCGACGGCGACGGCCCGGCGCAGCGTCGCGTCGGTCGCCTCGTCGGTGCGGCTGTCGCCGATCACCACCTGGGTGGCCGGCTGCTGGAGCGGCCCGCTGGAGCGCCAGTGGAAACCGAAGGAGCCGAGCATCGTGCCGACCACGAAAGGCTCGAGTCCCTCGGGCCCGGTGACGCTCGGGATCGTGGTGGCCACACTCCGCCGGTCGAAGGTGTGGCGGGCGAGCGCGGCGCCGGCGCGCCGCAGGTCGATCGGCCGGGCGTCGCCCACGCCGACGAGAAGCACCAACGCGAGGTCGGGGTTGTCCGGGCTGCCGCCCGGCACCAGCACGCTCGTCACCTCACCGGTCTTGCCCGTGGCGCGGGCGATCTCGCAGGCCCCCAGCAGGTCGAGCCCCGCGCGGTCGCTCAGCGCGTCCGCGCCCGGCCCGAGGAGGACGCCGTCGTCACCCGGCAGCACCGGCAGCGCGACGACGTCCACACCCCTGAGGGCATGCGGCAGCGCACCGCTCAAGGCGAACTGGGGGGGAGATACCTGGGGTGGGAGCGTGGGTGTCGAGGTGGCTGGCACCGGGGTCAGCCGACGACGTCCTTGAGGGCATCACCGAGAGCGCCGGCCTCTTCGGCGTTCAGCTCGACGACCAGGCGGCCGCCACCTTCGAGCGGGACGCGCATCACGATGCCGCGTCCTTCCTTGGTGACCTCCAGCGGACCGTCGCCTGTCCGCGGCTTCATTGCCGCCATCCGGCACCTCTTCCTGATGTGTCGCTCCCTGAGTGGGTTGCGTGCGCAACGCCATTATCCCCCATCGCGCGCACTGCTGCGGCCCGGCCTCGCTCCGGCGGTCCCCGGTTGTCTCCCACGGTTGTCGCGGCGTTGAGGCAGACTCGGCGCCATGCACGCCCGCTCGGCGCTGTTCGACGTGTACGGCGACCACCTGCGCACCCGCGGCAACCAGGCGCCGATCGCCTCGTTGGTGCGGTTGCTCGCGCCCGTCGGGATCGGGGCGCCCGCCGTTCGCACGGCCGTCTCACGGATGGTGTCGCAAGGCTGGCTGGCCCCGGTGACGCTCCCGGCCGGCCCGGGCTACCGCGCGACCGACCAGGCCGTGCACCGGCTGGCCGACGCCGCCGACCGGATCTACCGGCGCGGCACGCCCGCGTGGGACGGCCGGTGGCGGCTGGTGTTCGTCGATGCGCCGCGCGACCGGTCGGCGCGAACCCGCCTGCGCGCCGAGCTCGTCTTCCTCGGGTTCGCCGAGTACGCGCCGGGCGTCTGGGTCAGTCCATGGCCGCACGACGACCTGCGGTCGACCGTCGAGCGCGCCGGTGGCACCCTGCGGACCGCCGTCGCCGAGACGTTCGACGTGGACCCCGCCGGCGCGTGGGACCTGGGATCGCTCGCCGCGTCGTACGACGAGTGGACCACCGCCGCGGACCGGCTGGTGGAGACCGAGCTCGAGAGCCACGACGACGAGGACGAGGCGATGTTCGCGGCCCGCTTCCACCTCGTGCACGAGTGGCGCAAGTTCCTCTTCACCGACCCGGGCCTGCCGGCCGCGCTGCTGCCGGAGCGGTGGCCGGGCCGGGTGGCCGAAGAGCTCTTCCACGACGAGGCCACCCGGCTGGAGCCGGGTGCCACGCGGTTCGTGGTGCGCTGCCTTGCGGCAGGATGACGGCATGACCACCCCACGACACCGCGCGGCGACTCGCTTCGCTCGTGATGAGCACGCTGACGCGGGGACCCCGACCCCATGACCGATCCCGTGCTGCTCGACGTGTCCGACGGCGTCGCCACCATCACGTTCAACCGGCCCGACGCGATGAACAGCCTCGACGTCGCCACCAAGGAGGCGCTGCTCGACGCCGTCCGCACCGTGGCCGACGACCCCGCCGCACGGTGCGTCGTGCTGACCGGCACCGGCCGCGCGTTCTGCGTCGGCCAGGACCTCAAGCAGCACATCGAGATCCTCCAGAGCGGCTCGCCGGACCAGCTCTTCCGCACGGTCGACGAGCACTACAACCCGATCGTCACCAGCCTCGCCGGGATGGCCAAGCCGGTGATCGCCGCGGTCAACGGGGTGGCCGCCGGCGCCGGCGCGTCGCTGGCGTTCGCCTGCGACCTACGGGTCGTGGCCGACACCGCGGGCTTCAACCTCGCCTTCGCCGGGGTCGCGCTGTCGTGCGACACGGGCTCGTCGTTCACGCTGCAGCGACTCGTCGGACCGGCCAAGGCGATCGAGCTGCTCTACCAGCCCCGCACCATCAAGGCCGACGAGGCGCTGGCCCTCGGCCTGGCCACGCGCGTGGTCCCGGCCGCGAACCTCGCCGCCGAGGGCGGCGTGCTCGCGGCCACCCTGGCCGCCGGCCCCACCGTCGCCTACGGCGCCATGCGGCGCTCGGTCGCCTTCGCCGCCGGCCACACCTTCGAGGAGTCGGTCGCCTTCGAGTCCTCGATGATGACGCTCACGGGCGCCACCGCCGACCACGCCGCCGCCGTGCACGCCTTCGTGAACAAGGAGAAGCCGGTCTTCGAGGGGCGCTGAGCTCAGCCGACGGGCTCGAACAGGTTCGTGCCTCTCCAGGCGCCGAAGACGCGGAGGACCTGGCCGGGGGCGACCTTCGTCAACAGGTGCCTGGAGGGGCGCCAGCCGTACTCGACGGTGAGGGCGAAGCCCGGGTGCCGGTGGTTGTACCAGCCGGTCATGGTGCCGTGGCAGACGCCGCCGCAGTCGAGGGTGGTCGCCGGCAGGCCCAGCAGCCGGGCCACCCGGCGCGCGAACTTCGGGCGCTCGACCGCGACGTCGACGCCGTACAGCGGCTGGTGGAACGACAGCACGTAGTCCGGTCGGACCCGCGCGAGGAACTTCATCATCGCCCGGGTCTCCGGCTCGGAGGCGGGTCCCGGTCCGGAGTAGTACGAGCCGGTCAGCGGCGCCCAGTGGTAGGGGTAGTTGCGGTTGAGGTCGACGCCGTGGGCGTTGCGGCGGGACCCGCGCGCCAGGCCGTCGGGGTTGTACGCCGGCACCACCCACAGGTCGACGCCGTGCACCGACTTGCCGTCGCGCAGGGTGCGCAGGATCGCGGCCGGGGCCGGCTCGTTGCCGTGCATGCCGGCGATCAGCACGACCTTCGGCTTGTTCGTCTCGCCCAGGTGCCAGGCCACGATCGGGCGTCCATTGACGGACTTCCCGAGGACGACCGACGCGTACGCCGCCCTGACCGGCTTCGCCTCGGACGCGGCTGCCTGCGGACCCGCGAGCACGGTGGCCGCCAGGGCGACCGTCAGCGCGAGACGTAGTACCACGTGAACACCAGGACGCCGACGAGCAGTCCGACATGGGCGAGCACCGACAGACCGGGCCCCTCCGACCACGTGTCGTCACGAGCACCGGTCGCGTGCTTGCCGCGGCTGGGCAGCCAGCGCAGCAGGATGAGGAGCCCGGCGATGGTGGTCAGCCACCAGAACGCGAGGGCGACGATGCCGACGAGGTCGTTCTCGCCGACCAGGTACACGATCCACCCGACGAGGGCGAGCACTCCGCAGAAGGTGTGCACGTTGAGGATCCCGACACCCACCTGGTGACGGCCGGCCGCGGCGTCCTTGGTCAGGCGCAGCCGGGTCAGCACCACGACGACCGCCGCGAGGGCGGTCAGCACGTAGACGACGTACTCGGGTTTCACGGCCAGCAGTCTGCCTCACTCGGAGGCTGGGTCGCCTTGGACGCGCTCGCGGGACTCCTCGGCCTGCTCCTTCTCACGGGCGAGCCGGTCGAGGAGCGAGTCGACCTCCGACATCCGGTAGCCCCGGAAGGCGAGTGAGAACCGCACGTTGCGCAGGTCCTCGGCCCCCAGCACGCCGTCGCGCGGCACGGTGACGTCGGGGCGGTCGTCGTACGCCGGCCCCATCGGTGCCCCTCGGCCCGCGGCCACCAGGGCGATCCCGCCCATGGCGAGCACCACGAGGATCGCGAAGAACCACATCATCGGGTGGGCCAGCCGTTCTGGCGTGCGGCGACCATCACGGCCACCGCCTCCTCGACGTCGTCGGTCAGCCGCAGCATGTCGAGGTCGGACTGCTTGAGGGTGTTCTCGCCCAGCGCGGTGTCGCGGAGCCAGTCGATCAGCCCGGACCAGTACGCGACGCCGAGCAGGACGACGGGGAACGACGTCACCTTGCCGGTCTGCGCCAGGGTCAGGGCCTCGAAGAGCTCGTCGAGGGTGCCGAAGCCGCCGGGCAGCACGATGAAGCCCTGGCTGTACTTCACGAACATCGTCTTGCGGGCGAAGAAGTAGCGGAAGTTCACGCCGATGTCCGACCACTGGTTGAGGCCCGACTCGAAGGGCAGCTCGATGCCGAGCCCCACGCTCACGCCGCCGGCCTCGCTGGCGCCCTTGTTGGCCGCCTCCATCGAGCCCGGTCCACCGCCGGTGATCACCGCGAACCCGGCGTCCACCAGGGCCCGGCCGGTCTGCTCGGCCCGCTCGTACGTCGTGTCGCCGGGGTGCGTGCGCGCGGAGCCGAACACCGCGATCGCCGGCCCGAGCTCGGCCAGCGCACCGAAGCCCTCGATGAACTCGGCCTGGATGCGCATCACCCGCCACGGGTCGGTGTGGATCCAGTCGCTCGGGCCGCGCGAGTCGAGCAGCCGCTGGTCGGTCGTGCCCTCGTCGATCTGGTAGCGACGCTGCACGAAGGGACCCTTGGTCTTGCTCTTCACCACGTGGGCAGCCTCTCAGGTGTGTGGACACTTTCCGGCACCTGCTGCCCGAAACTGTCCACTGTTGCGCCGTTCAGGCTCCGAGCCAGGCGGTCAGGACGGACTCGCACCGCAGCACCTGCTCGACCGGGACGAACTCCTCCTGCTTGTGGGCCAGCATCGGGTCGCCCGGGCCGTAGTTCACTGCGGGCACGCCGAGGGCGGAGAAGCGTGCGACGTCGGTCCAGCCGAACTTGGGGTTCACCTCGCCGCCGACCGCCTCGACGAAATCCTTCGCGGCCGGCCGGTCGAGTCCCGGCAGGGCGCCGGGCGCGGTGTCGGTGAGCTCGACCTCGAAGCCGGCGAAGAACTCCCGCACGTACGCCGCCGCCTCGGCCTCACTGCGGTCGGGAGCGAAGCGGTGGTTGACCTGCACCGTGCAGACGTCGGGGAGCACGTTGCCGGCTACCCCTCCGTTGATGAACACGGCGTTGAGGCCCTCGTGGTACTCCAGGCCGTCGATCACCGGCCTGCGCGCCTCGTAGGAGTTCAGCCTGTCGAGGACGGCGCCGGCCTGGTGGATGGCGTTGACGCCCTTCCACGAGCGTGCCGAGTGGGCGCGCTCGCCGCGGGTGGTCACGTCGACGCGCAGCGTGCCCTGGCAGCCGGCCTCGATGACGGCGTCCGAGGGCTCCATCAGGATCGCGAAGTCGGCCAGCAGCAGGTCGGGGTTGCTCTGCGCGAGCAGGTGCAGCCCGTTGAACTCGCTCTCGATCTCCTCGGCCTCGTAGAAGAGATAGGTCAGGTCGCGGTTGGGCTCCGGCACGGTCGCGGCGAGCTTCAGCATCACCGCAACGCCGCCCTTCATGTCGCACGTACCCAGCCCGCGCAGCACCTCCCCGTCACGGACGGCCGGCAGGTTGTCGTTGACCGGCACGGTGTCGAGGTGCCCCGCGATCACGACGCGCTCGCCGCGGCCGAGATCGGTGCGGGCGACGACGGTGTTGCCGTGCCGGGTGACCGCGAGGTGCG
>JAICRP010000020.1 GCA_025966445.1 Nocardioides sp. | reverse complement strand
GAAGGCCACCATGACGACCGACACCAGCACCATCACCCTCCTGCCCGCCGTCCAGGAGTTCCTGGCGACGCCCAAGCAGCTGCTCATCGACGGCGAGTGGGTGGACGCCGAGGACGGCACGACGTTCCCCACGCTCAACCCCTCGACCGAGCAGGTCCTCGTCCAGGTCGCCCAGGCCTCCGCCGTCGACGTCGACCGCGCGGTCGTGGCGGCCCGGACCGCGTTCGAGGCACCCTCGCCGTGGTCGGCGATGTCCCCGCGTGAGCGCTCCCACCTGTTGTGGCGCATCGGTGACCTGATCGACGAGCACGCCGAGGAGCTCGCCCAGCTCGAGTCCCTCGACAACGGCAAGCGTGTCGAGGCCGCGCACGGCGACGTGGCGACCGCCGCGGAGCTGTTCCGCTACTTCGCCGGGTGGGCGACGAAGATGGAGGGCACGACCATCCCGATGTCGGTGCCGGACCGGGACTTCCACGCCTACACGCGCCGCGAGCCGATCGGCGTCGTCGCCGGCATCGTGCCCTGGAACTTCCCGCTGACGATGGCCTGCTTCAAGATCGTCCCCGCCATCACGGCGGGCAACACCGTCGTCCTCAAGCCCGCCGAGCAGACCCCGCTCACGGCTCTCCGACTCGGCCAGCTCCTCCTCGACGCGGGCGTCCCTGCCGGCGTCGTCAACGTCGTGACCGGCTTCGGCGAGACGGGTGCCGCCCTGGTCGCACACCCCGGCGTCGACAAGGTCGCCTTCACCGGCAGCACCGAGGTCGGCAAGAAGATCGCAGCCGCGGCGTCGGGCAACCTCAAGAAGGTCTCGCTCGAGCTCGGTGGCAAGGCTCCCAACATCATCTTCGCGGACGCCGACCTCGACGCCGCGATCGCCGGCGCCGTGCTGGGCGGGTACTTCAACGAGGGCCAGTGCTGCGTCAACGGGTCGCGCCTCTACGTCCAGCGCGAGGTCTTCGACCAGGTCATCGAGGGCGTCGCCGCCGCTGCCCGGGCGATCCGGGTGGGCGACGGCTTCGACCCCAGCAGCGACATGGGTCCGCTCGTCTCCCAGGAGCAGCACGAGAAGGTGCTGGGCTACATCCGCGGCGCGGTCGAAGCCGGCGCGGTGATCACCGCCGGAGGTGCCGACGTGCCGCACGACAACGGGTACTTCGTGCAACCGACGCTCATCACGTCGGTCACCGAGGACATGGCCGTGCAGACCGACGAGATCTTCGGCCCGGTCATCACCGCGATCCCCTTCGACACCGAGGACGAGGTCGTCGCGGCCGCGAACAACACGGTGTACGGCCTCGCCGCCGGCGTGTGGTCCCGGGACCTCGGGACGGCCCACCGCGTCGGCGCCAGGCTCCGCGCCGGCACGGTGTGGCTCAACACGTGGCACGCCGACGACGTCACCCTGCCGCGGGGCGGGTTCAAGCAGTCCGGCTGGGGGCGCGAGCTCGGCTCGTTCGGGCTGGACGACTACACCGAGCTCAAGACCGTCATCGCCGAGCTCCGGTGAGCGCGATGGACGTCCTGCGGGGACACCGGGTCGTCCCGGTCGTCGTCCTCGACGATCCGGCACGGGCCGACGACCTGGGCGCGGCCCTGGTCGCCGGTGGGCTGCCGGTCGCGGAGGCGACGTTCCGTACGCCGGAGGCCGCCGCCGTCCTGCGCCGCCTCGCCCAGCGCGGCGACCTGGTGGTCGGCGCCGGGACGGTCCTGACGGCGGCCCAGGTGGACCTCGCGCACGACGCGGGAGCCCGGTTCGTGGTCTCGCCCGGGCTCAGTGCCGACGTCGTCCGCCGCTGTCAGGCCCTCGACCTCCCGGTGGTCCCCGGGGTGAGCACGGCCACCGAGATCATGGCGGCGCTGGACCTCGGCCTGGGCACCGTGAAGTTCTTCCCGGCCGAGGCGTCCGGCGGGCTGCCGACCGTCAAGGCCCTCGCAGCCGCGTTCCCCCAGGTGCGGTTCGTGCCGACCGGCGGGATCACGGCCCAGAGCGCGCCCACCTATCTCGCCCACCCGTCAGTCGTCGCCGTCGGCGCGAGCTGGATGGTCGCGCCCGACCTCCTGGCCGCCGGGCGGTGGGACGAGGTGGCTGCCCGCTGCGCGGCCACCGTCGCCGCCGCCGGCCCGGCCGCACCGGAACCCGACCTGCAAGGAGCGACCCCGTGATCGAGACACGTCCCGCCGCCGACTGCGAGCTCGACATCGTGGCGCTGGGCGAGGTCATGCTGCGGCTCGACCCGGGGGAGGGCCGGATCCGTACCGCGCGCCGCTTCGAGGCATGGGAGGGCGGCGGGGAGTACAACGTCGCCCGCGCCCTGCGGAAGGTGTTCGGCCTGAGGGCCGGGGTCGTCACCGCCCTGGCCGACAACGAGATCGGCCACCTCGTCGAGAACCTCATCATGCAGGGCGGCGTCGACACGTCGCTGCTCCGCTGGGAGAGGGACGACGGCATCGGTCGCAGCGTCCGGAACGGGCTGAACTTCACCGAGCGGGGGTTCGGCGTCCGCGGCGCCGTCGGTGTCTCCGACCGGGCCAACACCGCGATCGCGCACCTGGCGCCCGGAACGGTCGACTGGGACGACCTGTTCGGGCGTCGTGGTGTGCGCTGGCTCCACACAGGCGGCATCTACGCCGCCCTGTCGGAGCACGCCGCCGCCGTCGCCGAGGAGGCGATGGCGGCGGCACAGCGGCACGGCACGGTCGTCTCGTTCGACCTCAACTACCGGCCGAGCCTGTGGGCCGGCATCGGAGGGTCGGAGCGTGCCCGTGACGTCAACACGCGGCTGGCGAGCCACGTCGACGTGATGATCGGCAACGAGGAGGACTTCACCGCCGCGCTCGGCTTCGAGGTGGAGCACGTCGACGAGCACCTGCGGACCCTGCCGATGGCGAGCTTCGCGGCCATGGTCGCCACCGTGGCGGAGAAGATGCCGTGGCTCTCGGTGGTGGCGACCACGCTGCGGACCGTCCACTCTGCCAGCGACAACGACTGGCAGGCGATCGCCTGGTCGCCGGACACGGGGGTGCTCTCCTCGGCGGCCCGCGACCACCTCGCCGTCCTCGATCGCGTCGGTGGCGGCGACGGCTTCGCGTCCGGGCTCGTCTACGGCCTGCTCGAGGGCGAGGGCCTGCAGTCCAGCCTCGAGCTCGGCGCCGCCCACGGAGCGTTGGCGATGACCACCCCGGGGGACACGTCGATGGCCACCCGGGACGAGGTGCGCGCGCTGGCCCGCGGGGGCGGCGCCCGCGTCCGCCGCTGACCAAGGTTCATATCCATGAACACATTGCGTAATTGGTTCACAAATCAGGATTCAGTTCTTGACTCTGTGTGACCCGCGTCATACGTTCCATCGGTAGAGGGAGACTGCCCGGCCCTCGCCGTCATGCCGATCCCGACCCAAGGTGACCCCCATGAACGTGCCCCCCAGGTCAGTCCACGAGTCCCTCGCCGCTCGCCTCCGGCGGTCCTGGGCGGCGGTGCTCGGCCTCGTCGCCGTGCTGCTCGCCCTGGTCGTGGCCCCCGCGGCCACCGGGGCCGCCCAGGCGTCGCCTGCGGCCGCCGCGGCGGACGACGGGCAGCTCAACGTGCAGTTGTTCTACAAGGACAACTTCCACGCCTCGCACGTGCAGGCTCGTCAGGCCGTCCGGGACCTGACCATCGAGCTGGGGACGGCGTACGGCCAGCCGGTCGACATCCAGGAGACCGCCGACCCGGCGGCCTTCACCACCGAGAACCTCGCCACGCGCGACGCCGTGGTCTTCGCCCAGACGGGCGGCGTGCTCTTCAACGACGCCCAGCGCTCGGCCCTCGAGGCCTACATCCGCGGCGGCGGGGGCTACATGGGCATGCACTACGCCGGCTGGTCGGTCGGGCAGAGCGAGCACGACGTCAACCCGTTCTACGCCCGCCTCGTCGGCGCCGTCTCCGAGGGCCACCCCGAGAACCCCGCCGTCCGGCCGGGCCGCGTGGTCGTGAAGGACGCGGACCACCCGCTGACGCAGGGACTTCCCGCGAGCTTCACCCGCAGCGACGAGTGGTACGACTGGGTGGTCAACCCCGCTCCCCAGGTCCGCACCTTGCTGGAGGCCGACGAGTCGTCGTACGGCATGGGCCGTCAGGGCTCGTCGCACCCGATCACCTGGTGCCAGGAGATCGACGCCGGCCGGTCCTGGTACTCCGGCATGGGCCACGAGGGCACGGCGTACGCCGAGGCCGCCATCCGCACCCAGATGCGAAACGGGCTGGCCTACGCCGCGGGTCTCCTGGCGGCCGACTGCTCGCCTCCCGTCAAGGACCAGGCCGGCTCCTGGAGCGGCGTGACGCCCTGGCCGTTGATGCCCATCAACATGGCGCTGACGTCCGACGGCACCGTGCAGTCCTTCGGCAGCGTCGGCGGCTGGGGCACCGACACGACGCCGTACGACTGGACCGGCAACAGCTCGATCACGCAGGGCGGCCAGATGGAGGTCGACGTCTGGGACCCGGCGGAGGCACGCACCCTCGTGAACCTCCGCGACGGCATCATCCCCAACACGACCTACACCGACCTGTTCTGCTCGATGCAGGTGCAGAACTCGCACAACCACGCGACGATGACGGTCGGCGGTGACGACGGTCTCGGTGGCAACGCGCCCAACGACGCCGCCATCGGCGTGACGAGCTACAGCACCAACAACGGGTTGCAGAACGAAGCACCCATGAACTTCCCGCGTTGGTACCCGACCGGCACGACCATGCCCAACGGCGACATCGTCGTCCAGGGCGGCAGCCTCCGCGGTGGCCCGGGAGGGCCCGGCGTGCTCACCCCAGAGATCTACACGCCCGACGACGGCAGCGGCTGGAAGACCCTCGACCAGGCCACCAGCGCCGCGGCGTACGGCGACGGTGGCGGGGGCCTCGGGCCGGACGAGAACCGCTGGTGGTACCCGCGGGCCTTCGTGGCGCCGGGCAGCGGCAACCTCTTCAACATCAGCGGCACCCAGATGTTCGAGCTCGACCCCGAGGGCAACGACGGCGAGGGCCTGCTGACCTTGCGCGGCACCCTGCCCGCCGCGATCGCCAACCAGGGCACCGACGGCAACCCGGTCGGCGCGACCTCGACGGCGACGATGTACCGCCCCGGCAAGATCCTCCAGGTCGGCGGCGGCTGGTGGGGCAACGGCGGCGGCCCGGACGGCGCGCGCGCCGGCTTCACGGTCGACATCACCGGCGGCACGGCCGAGCCGGTCATCGCGGCCACCGAGCCGATGAAGTACCAGCGCCACTGGGCGACCTCGACCGTCCTCCCCGACGGCGACGTGCTCGTCACCGGCGGCGGCCGCGAGAACAACGGCAACGGCGGGTACGTCACCAACGCCGAGATCTGGGACCCGGAGACCGGGGACTGGACCGAGGTCGCCGTGCCGTACGAGCACGCCCGCCTCTACCACTCGGCGGCGCTCCTGCTGCCCGACGGCCGCGTGATGATGGGCGGCGGCGGTGCGCCCGGCCCACGTAGCTACACCGACGTCGAGTACTACTCGCCGGCGTACCTCTTCGACGGCAACGCCCCGGCCGTGCGCCCCGAGATCACCGCCGCACCCAGCACCATCGGCTACGCCGGCGACTTCCAGATCACCGCGTCCGGTCCGGTCTCCCGCGTCACGCTCGTCCGCAACGGGTCGGTCACGCACGGGTTCAACAACGACCAGAACTTCCAGGACCTCGCGTTCTCCCAGAGCGGCGGCTCGGTGAGCATCACCGCGCCCGCCGACGGCACGTACGCACCTCCCGGCGCGTACATGCTGTTCGTCTTCGACGCCGACGGGACGCCCTCGGTCGCCAAGATCCTGGACATCGACCCCGAGGTGGCGATGGACTCGCGCACCCCGCAGGTCGTCGACCAGTTCGAGTACCCGCGGCTGCCCACCGACTGGCGCGGCGGCAACCCCGCCACCGTCGTGGACGTCGCGGCCGGCAACGGCCGGATGACCCCGTGGACCGTCGAGAGCCCGGTCCAGCTGGTCCGGGGCACCGCTCCCGGCCAGGGCGGGATGGGTCTCCAGGGCTATCACCTCGGCCTGGGCGGCTCGGGCAGCCTCGAGCGCGTGCTGACGGGTCTCGACCCGGGCCGCGACTACCGCCTCTCGCTGCGCTACGCCCGGGATGGCCGCTCGGCCGGGACCGACGCCGCGACGACCTCGCTGTCCGTCGGCGACCTGAGCACCACGCTCACCGCCGGTCCGGGCCTGTCGTCCCAGAACCCCTTCGGGACGTACGTCGGCTCGTTCACGGCCGCGGCCCGCCAGCAGACACTGAGCCTGTCGGGCACCGGCTCCGCCGGGATGATGATCGACGACCTGGTCGTGGTGGGGGAGGACCCGGGAGCCTCCGACGTCCCGGTCCGCTACGAGTTCGAGGAAGGTTCGGGCGGCACCGCCGCCAACACCGGCGACGACTCGTCGGTCGGCGCCGCCCTCCTGACGGGCACCACCGGATGGTCGCCCGACGGCGTGCTCGGCTCGGCGATCAACCTGCCGGGCGGCTCGAACGCCAACGCCGTGGACCTCCCGGACAACCTCCTTCAGGGCGCGGCCGACTTCACCACCTCGTTCTGGGTGCGCCCCGACGTGAAGAGCAACTGGATCGGGCTGTTCCACCTCGGCGACGGGCTCGGCGACGCCGGCAGCTTCTTCCAGATCCAGATGCAGACCCAGGCCCAGGGCAACACCGGGCTGGCGGCCACCTTCAAGGAGAAGGGCAACAGCCTCCAGGAGCGCGTCTTCGCCGTGCCGACCCGGGACGTGGCCGCCAACCAGTGGAACCACGTGGCCTTCACCCGGCAGGGCACGACCGGCACGCTCTACCTCAACGGCGAACCGATCGCGACGCGCGACAACCTGACGATCACGATGGCCGACGTGGGTCCGACGGCGAACAACTGGCTGGGTCGCAACGGCTACCCGGACCCGGCGTTCGACGGGCTGATGGACGACGTCCGCGTCTACACCTCGACCTTGACGGCGGCGGACGTGGCGGCCATGTACGACGAGGGTGCGGCACTGCGCACGACCACCACGGTGGCCGTGGCGCCGGTCTCGCCGTCGCCGTTCGGCATCCCGCTGACGGTGTCGGCGACCATCGCCGGCGAGACGGACGCTCCCGCGCAGGGCTACGCCCAACTGTGGGTGGACGGGACCAGCGTCGGCACCTCGGTCGAGGTGGTCGACGAGGCCGTGTCGTTCCCCGCGCTCACCCTCGCCCCGGGCGCCCACGAGATCGAGGTCCGCTTCGTCCCGGCCGACGGCTGGCGGAGCTCGACCGGCACCGTGAGCCACACGGTCGAACGGCCGCCGCCGGGCGAGGGGGTGCCGATCCACTACACCTTCGACGAGGGGCAGGGCACGTCCGCGGCCAACACGGGCAACGACCCGTCGGTGGGTGCGGCCACCCTGACCGGCACCACCTCCTGGACGCAGACCGGCCGGTTCGGTGCCGGCTTGTCGCTGCCGGGCGGCGCGTCGGGGACCGGTAACCAGGTCCGCCTGCCCGACAACATCCAGGCCGGCATGGACGAGGAGTTCACCGTGTCGATGTGGGCACGGCCGGACGCGTTGCCCAACTGGGTGCCGCTGCTCCAGATCGGCAGCAGCACGGACACCTTCTTCCTGCTGCAGTCGTCGACGCAGGCCGCCGGCGCCACCGGGTTCGCGGCCACCTTCAAGGCCCCGGGCAACCCGACGCAGGAGCGGCTCACGCTCGGTGGTGGCAACGACCTGCCGCTCAACGCCTGGACGCACGTGGTGTTCACGATGAGCGGGTCCACCGGCAAGATCTACTTCGACGGCGAGCTCCAGGCGACCCGGACCGACTTCACCCTCGGGATCGGCGACGTCGGCGTGGGCGGCAGCACCACGGCCAACTACATCGGCGGGACGAGCTGGCCGGACCCGAGGTTCGACGGCCTCGTCGACGACCTCCAGATGTACGCCTACGAGCTGTCCGCCGAGCAGGTGGCGGAGCTGTTCGAGGGTCCGACGGACCCGAACGCCGCTCCGGTCGGGGCCGCCGACGCCTATGGCACCGAGGAGGACACACCTCTCACGGTCGAGGCGCCCGGGGTGCTCACCAACGACACCGACGCCGACGGCGACGACCTGACCGCGACCGGCGTCACCCAGCCGGCGAACGGCGAGGTCAGCCTCGCCGCGGACGGCTCCTTCAGCTACACGCCCGACGCCGGCTTCTCGGGCACCGACACCTTCACCTACCAGGCCGACGACGGGACCGCCCGGTCGGCGGCGACGACGGTGACCCTGACGGTCGAGGAGGACGCGGGTCCGGTGAACACTGCGCCGGTGGCGGGCAACGACGCCTACGCCACCGTCGAGGACGAACCGCTCCTGCTGCCCGCACCCGGCGTGCTGGCGAACGACACCGACGCGGACGGCGACGTGCTGACCGCCACGGGGGTCAGCCAGCCTCTCAACGGGACGGTGACGCTGGCCGCGGACGGGTCGTTCTCCTACGCCCCCGACGCCGGCTTCAGCGGTAAGGACGTGTTCACCTACCGGGCCGACGACGGAGAGGAGACCTCCGTCCCGGCGACGGTGACGATCACGGTGGCGGACGGCCCGGCGACCAGCGCGGTGGCGGGCGTGGCGCTGCCGACGACGTACGGGAAGGCCGGCACGATCTCCGTGGCGGTCACCCCCGCCGAGGCCACCGGGACGGTGGAGGTCCTCCGGGGCGTCACCAGCCTGGCCACGGCGACCGTCGCGGACGGGAGGGCCACGCTCGTGCTGGCGGCCACGAGCCTGCTGCCGGGGACCTACGACCTGACGCTGAGGTACGGCGGGGACGCCGGCCACCGTCCGTCGTCGTCGACGGTGCGGGTGGTGGTGGAGAAGGTGACGCCGAGCCTGGAGGTCACGGCCACGAAGCAGTCGGGGAACCAGGCCCGGATCACCGTCCAACTGTCGGCCCCCGACGGCGTGCCGGTGACCGGTGAGGTGCGGGTACGGATCGAGGGGGGCGCGACGCTGGTCGGCACCCTGGTGGACGGCAGGGCCGTCTTCACCTGGCCCAAGATCCCGAAGGGGGGTCAGCTCTCGTTGTCCGTGGCCTATCCCGGGAGCGACCTGGTGCAGCCGACGGACGCGGCGGTCACCGTCAAGGTTCGCAACTAGCGGTCCCCGCACGAACGCGACGCGGGCCCCGGGAGTGCCGGGGCCCGCATCGGGGGGTGTGCGGAGGAGCGGAGGGTCAGCCGCGGTCCGCGAGGGCGGCGACGACGCCGGCGCGGCTGTCGTCCTCGCTCGCGAGGACGCCGCCGTTGGCCACCGTGTCGGCGGTGATCTCGGTGTAGACGATCCGGACGTCCTGGCGGCGGGCGCCGAGGAGCGCGACCGCGTCGTCGGTCACCGCCCGCGCGAAGGCCCGCCGCTGGTCCAGGGTGCGCCCCGCGAGGAGCTCGACGGTGATGTTGGGCATGGAGACCTCTTCACTGGCCACAAGAGTGACCTCGGTTCACTGATGTGAACCACGGTAGAACCTAGGATGGCGCCCGCACAAGGGAAGCCGGGCCAAATATTCACATCCTTGACAGAGATTCGACCCGCTGATTCAGTTCAGCACCCACACCCGAGGAGCGTCGTGAGGGAGTCCATGAGGGTGCACCGAGCGAGGCGGCTCCTGGTCCGCGGCGCTGCCGCGGCGGCGCTGGTCGCGCTGGTCGCGTGGGCCGCGCCCGCGAGCGCGCACGTCACCATCACGCCGTCCACCACGGCCGCCGGCGCCTTCGCCGTGCTGGAGGTGAGCGTGGGGCACGGGTGCGACGGCTCCCCGACCACCGAGATCACCATCCGGATGCCTCCCGAGATCACCTCGGTGACGCCCGCCCGGAACGCGCTGTGGGACGTGGAGAAGGAGATCGAGACCCTCGACCCGCCCGCGGCCGACGCCCACGGCAACGAGATCGACGAGCGGGTCGCCTCCGTCACCTACACCGCGCGGACGCCCCTCCCGGACGGCTACCGCGACACGTTCGGGCTCGCGGTCCAGCTCCCGGAGGACGAGGGCGCCACCTTGGTGTTCCCGACCGTCCAGACCTGCGAGGAGGGGGAGTCGGCCTGGATCGAGGTGCCGGCGGACGGCCAGGACGCGGACGAGCTGGAGCTGCCCGCCCCGAGCTTCGTGATCACGGCGGCGGGCGAGACCGCACACGGCACCGCCACCGAGGAGGCGTCGACCGAGCACGACGACGGGGACGACCAGGGGGACGACGCGGGGGACGACGCGGGGGACGACGTCGGGGCCTGGACGATCGCCGCTCTCGTGCTGGGCGTGCTGGGCGTCGTTCTCGGTGGGGCAGCCCTCGCCGGGCAGCGCCGCCGCACATGACCCCCCCGCGACCCCGGCGCGGGGTGGCGCGAGCGCTCCTCGCCGTGACCTTCGCCGCCCTGCTGCTGCTCGGCCTCGCCGGGCCGGCGGCCGCGCACGCCACGCTGGTCAGCACCGACCCGACCCAGGGTGAGGTCCTCGAGGAGGCACCCGAGAGGGTCGTGTTCACCTTCGACGAGCCAGTCCGCGGCGTGCCGGACGCGGTGCAGGTCTTCGACGCGGAGGGCGTGCTCGTCCCGTCGACGGCGACCGTGCGAGGGGCCGAGCTCGAGGTCGTCCCGGAGGAGCCGCTCGGCGACGGGACGACCGTGATCGCCTGGCGGGTCGTCTCCGAGGACGGCCACCCCATCAGCGGGTCGCTGACCTTCTCGGTGGGTGCCCCGACCACGGGCTTCACGCCACCCCCGACCGAGCCCGAGCGCGCCCCCGACGTCCCGATGGCTCTCACCGTCGCCCGCGGCGTCGGGTACGTCGGCCTGCTGCTCGCCACGGGACTGGTCGTCTTCGTCGCACTCGTGCTTCCGGCCCGGACGCCCGGAGTCCGGCGCCGGCCCGTCGTGGTCGCCCGCTGGGCCGGCGTCGTGACGGCCGTGGCCTGGCTGGCCACGCTGCCCCTCACGGCGCTCTACCTGCTGGACGGGGATGCGGGCTCGCTGGCGCGGAGCGGTACCTGGACCTCCTTGCCCCCCGTGGAGTACGTCGTCACGTTGGCCGTCGTGCTCGGGGTCGGGCTGGCCGTGGTGCTGGTCGGCACGCAGCCCCCCGGACCCCTGCGCAAGGTCGCCGCGCTGGTGGCGGCCGGGGTCGCGATGGGCGCCCCTGCCTTCACCGGGCACACCCGAGCGGCCGACCCGGAGGCCGTCGTCGTCGCCGCGGACGCGCTCCACCTCGTCGCCGGCAGTGTGTGGCTCGGCGGTCTCGTCGGCCTGGCCCTCACCCTGCCGGCCCTCCAGGGACAGGCCGGCGCGGCCGCCGAGGTGCTGTCCCGGTTCTCCGGAGCTGCGGCCGGCGTGCTCGTCGCGCTGGTCGCCACCGGATCGGTGCTCGCCTGGCGGATCCTCGGCTCGTGGAGCGCGCTGCCCGAGACCACCTACGGGCAGCTGCTGCTGGTCAAGATCGTGTTCGTGCTGGTCGCCGTCGCGATCGCAGCGTGGAACAGGTGGTCGCTGCTGCCGCGCGTGCAACGGGCCGGCAAGCGGGACGCCGGGCGCACCGGCCGCGCGGTGCTCCGAGCCGTCTCGGTCGAGGCCGGCGTGCTGGTGGTCGCCCTGATGATCACGGGAGCGCTCGTCGACACCAGCCCCCAGGCGGATGCCGCCGCCGCGAGCGCGAGCGACCCGGACGTCCGCACGACGACGCTGGGCGACATCGAGGTCCGCGCCACGCTGGACCCCCGCGCGCGCGGGCCCAACACCATCACCCTGCAGCTCCGGTCCGTGGCCGGGGAGCCCGCCGAGGGGGTGGCCCCTCCCGTGCTGCGGATGTCCCAGGGCGAGCTGCGGCTGGGCACGATCCCCGTGACGCCGGTCGTCGCCGGTACCTACACCGCCGAGGTCGTCCTGCCCACCGCCGGAACGTGGGAGCTGCAGGTGTCGCTGCGCGTCAGCGAGTTCGCGAACCCGGTGGCCGTCCTCGAGCTCGAGGTCGACGACGTCGGCTGACCTGTCACGCAAGGGGCACGTGCACGGTGACGCAGAGCCCGCCGGCCTCCCGGGGTGCGAGCGTCAGTGTGCCGTCGTGCGCCCGGGCGATGCTCGTGACGATGGCCAGGCCGAGGCCGACCCCCGAGTGCCCGTCGCGGATGCGTCCGGTGCCGCGCTGGAACGGCTCGGTGATCGTGGAGACCAGCTGTCGGGTGAGCAGCTCGCCGGTGTTCTCCACGGTGAGCTCGGCCGTACGACCGCGCACGCCGGTGCTGACCCACACCGAGCCGCCTTCGACATTGTGGACGATCGCGTTGTGCACGAGGTTCGTCGTCAGCTGCTGCAGCAGCGCGCGGGAGCCGACGGTGGGAGCCGGGTCGCCGGTGGTCTCGAGGACGATGCCGCGCTGCTCCGCGAAGGGGAGGAACGTCTCGGTGGCCTCTTCCGCCATGAGTGACAGGTCGACGTGCTCGCGGGTGAACGAACCCTGGTCCGCCCGGCTGAGCAGGAGGAGGGCCTCGGTCAGGTCGATCGCCCGGGTGTTGACGAACTGGAGGCGCTCGACGAGCTCACCGCTGTCGCGGGTCGGGTCGTTGCGGGCGACCTCGAGCAGCGTCTGGGTGATCGCCAGCGGCGTGCGCAGCTCGTGGGAGGCGTTGGCGGCGAACCGCTGCTGCTCGGCGACGTCGGCCTCCAGCCGCGCGAGCATGGTGTCGAAGGCATCGGCGAGCTCGCGGAACTCGTCCTGACGGCCTTCCATCCGGATCCGGTGGGAGAGCGACCCGTCCGCCGTCAGCCGGGTGGCCTGGGTGATGCGCGTCAGCGGCGCGAGCATGCTGCCGGCGAGGATCCAGCCGCCCAGCAGGCCGAACACCAGCAGCAGCGCCAGCATCAGGGTGACCTTCGGGGCGAAGGCGTCCACCAGGTCGGAGCGGTCGGGCCCGACCTGCCCCGGGGCGGCGAACCCCTCGGGCACGTACCGCAGCAGGAACACCCACACGACCGCGAGCAGCCCGACGCCTGCGAGCATCAGGAACCCGGCGTAGCTGAGGGTGAGCTTGAGACGGACGCTCAACCCGGGCGGCCTATCCACGGTCACCGGCCGTGTCGATCCGGTAGCCGACCCCGGGCACCGTGGCGATGAGCCACGGCTCGCCGAGGCGTTTGCGCAGGGCCGAGACGGTGATCCGTACGGCGTTCGTGAACGGGTCGGCGTTCTCGTCCCAGGCCCGCTCGAGGAGCTCCTCGGCGCTGACGACGCCGCCGTCGGCCGCGACCAACACGTCGAGCACGGCGAACTGCTTCCGGGTGAGCGCGACGTAGCGGCCGTCGCGGTAGACCTCGCGACGGAACGGGTCCAGCCGCAGGCCGGCGATCTCCCGCACGGGTGGACGATGGTGGGCGCGCCTGCGGTCGAGGGCCCGGAGGCGGAGCACGAGCTCGCGGAGCTCGAACGGCTTGGTCAGGTAGTCGTCGGCGCCGAGCTCGAACCCGGACGCCTTGTCGTCGAGCCGGTCGGCAGCAGTGAGCATGAGGATCGGCATGCCGCTGCCCGCGGCGACGATGCGCGTGGCCACCTCGTCGCCGGTGGGCCCGGGGATGTCGCGGTCGAGGACCGCGAGGTCGTAGGTGTTGACGCTCAACATCTCGAGAGCGGTGTCGCCGTCACCGGCGATGTCGGCGGCGATCGCCTCGAGGCGCAGGCCGTCGCGGATGGCCTCGGCCAGGTAGGGCTCGTCCTCGACGACCAACACGCGCACGTCCCGATGCTAGAGAGCGGGCACGTATCGCCGGCATATCGAGAACGGCATACGCCGTGGCAACCCCACGCTGCCTTGACTGATCCCCGTGACCTTCAGCGAGACCACTCCCGCCATCACCGCCTACGGCTGCGCGCGCGACGAGGCCGCGCTGTTCGGCGTGCTCGCGCCGCGCTTCGGTGTCCGCGCCACCGTGACCGAGACAGCGTTGACCGAGGACAACGTGGACCTGGCCCTCGGCGACCGCTGCGTCAGCGTCGGCCACCAGACGCCGGTGACGAGCTCCACTCTTCGTGCCCTCGGCAGGGCCGGCGTCAGGTACCTGTCGACCCGGAGCATCGGCACCGACCACGTCGACGTGAGGTACGCCGAGCGCGTCGGCATCCGCGTCGAGGGCGTCACGTACTCGGCCGACAGCGTCGCCGACTACACGTTGATGTTGATGCTGATGGCCGTGCGCCACGCGAAGTCCGTCCTCTGCCGGGTCGAGAGCCACGACTACCGCCTGAACGAGGTCCGCGGCCGGGAGCTGCGCGATCTCACCGTCGGCGTGGTCGGCACCGGACGCATCGGCACGGCGGTCGTGGCCCGGTTGCGCGGCTTCGGCTGCCGGGTGCTGACCCACGACAACCGCCCTCAGGACGCAGCCAACCACGTGCCCGTCGACGAGCTGCTGCAGCGCAGCGACATCGTCACCCTCCACACGCCCCTCACCCCGGACACCCACCACCTCCTGGACCGTCGCCGGATCGCTCGCCTGAGACCCGGCGCCGTCGTCGTCAACACCGGCCGCGGGGCGCTCCTCGACACCGGGGCCCTCGTCTCGGCGCTGGAGAGCGGCGCCCTCGGGGGTGCGGCCCTGGACGTCCTCGAGGGCGAGGAAGGTCTCTTCTACGCCGACCGACGCAACGTCCCGATCGACCACGCGCTGCTGCTGCGGCTCCAGGCGATGCCGAACGTGCTCGTCAGCCCGCACACGGCCTTCTCCACCGACCACGCCCTGAGCGACCTGGTCGAGAGCTCGCTCGTCAGCTGCCTGAGGTTCGAGAGCGGGTACGTCGCATGACTCGGGTGAGGATCGGCATCGTGTTCGGGGGAACCTCCGAGGAACACCCCATCTCCGTCAAGTCGGCGCAGCAGGTCGCCGCGAGCCTCGACCCCGAGACGTACGAGCCGTTCTGGATCGGGATCACCCGCGAGGGAGCGTGGCAGCTGTGCGACGGTCCTGAGCCGGGCTGGGAGAACGGCTGCGTGCGCACGGCGATGCTGTCACCCGACCGCAGCGCGCGCGGGTTGCTCGTGCTGGACCGGGGCCGGTACGAGCGGGTCGGCCTCGACCTGGTCTTCCCGGTCCTGCACGGGAAGCACGGGGAGGACGGCGCGATCCAGGGCCTGCTGGAGCTCTCCGGCCTTCCCTACGTGGGCTGTGACGTCGCAAGCTCCGCGCTCTGTATCGACAAGTCCCTGACGTACCTCGTCGCCCGCGCCGTCGGGATCGCCACGCCGGACTTCTGGCCGGTCGAGGCGCACGAGAAGGTGGACCCGGGCCGGTACACGTACCCCGTCTTCGTCAAGCCGGCCAGGTCGGGCTCGTCGTTCGGCGTCAGCTCGGTGACTCGTGCAGAGGACCTGCTGTCCGCGGTCGAGGCCGCGCGGCGGTACGACGCCAAGGTGCTGGTCGAGGCGGCCGTCGTCGGCAGCGAGGTCGGCTGCGCGATCCTGGGCGAGCGGTTCGGGCTGGTGGCCGGCGAGGTGGACCGGATCGCGCTGTCTCACGGCTTCTTCCAGATCCACCAGGAGCGGGACCCCGAGCACGGCTCCGAGAACTCCGCGTTCATCGTCCCCGCCGACATCTCTGCCGAGGCTCGCTCGCTGGTGCAGCAGACGGCCAAGACCCTTTACCGCGCCCTCGGGTGCAAGGGACTGGCGCGGGTCGACCTCTTCCTCACCGACGACGGGACCGTGGTGCTGAACGAGGTGAACACGCTGCCCGGCCTGACGTCCTACAGCCGCTACCCGCGGATGATGGCCGCCGCGGGCGTTCCGCTCCCCGACCTCGTCGACCGGCTGGTGGCGCACACGCTGCACGGCAAGAAGCGATGAACGCCGAGTTCGCCTTCGTCGACGAGCTCGTGCCGGGCATCCGGTGGGACGCCAAGTACGCGACCTGGGACAACTTCACCGGCAAGCCGGTGGACGGGTACCTCGCCAACCGGATCGTCGGGACGCGCGCCCTCTGCGCCGGCCTGCACCATGCCCAGGAGGAGGCGGCCTCCCGAGGCTTCGGCCTCCTGGTGTGGGACGGCTACCGCCCTCAACGAGCCGTGGACCGCTTCCTGCGCTGGTCGCACGAGCCGGAGGACGGCCGGACCAAGCAGCGCCACTACCCCCGGATCGACCGGGCCGCCATGTTCCGGCAGGGGTACGTCGCCACCAGGTCGGGCCACAGCCGGGGAAGCACCGTCGACCTCACGCTGTACGACCTCGCGACCGGGGAGCTCGTCCGCATGGGCGGCCACCACGACCTGATGGACCCCGTATCCCACCACGGCGCCAGGCGGGTCGCGCCGACGGAGGCCGAGAACCGGGCCCACCTCCGAGCCGTCATGGAGACGGCGGGCTTCGTCCCGTACGCGAGCGAGTGGTGGCACTACACGCTGCAGGACGAGCCGTTCCCCGACACCTACTTCGACTTCCCCGTCACGACCGGAGCGACGCCAGGCTGAACGGCGCCAGCCACCGGCGCCACCGGGGCAGCCCGGCACCGAGGTGGGCGCGGCGCTCGAGGACGGCCCTCCAGTACGAGTCGGCCGATTCGACGCCGGGCGGTGACGGGCCGAACACGGCGTCGTCGGCGGCCCGGGCGAGGTCGAGGGAACCTTCCCCCAGCACGACCGCCTGGGCCGGTCGGCTGCGT
Organism: Nocardioides sp.; assembly: GCA_025966445.1. Lineage (GTDB taxonomy): Bacteria > Actinomycetota > Actinomycetes > Propionibacteriales > Nocardioidaceae > Nocardioides. The sequence goes on along the minus strand of JAICRP010000020.1, from coordinate 6,401 downwards.
CGCGTCGGGACGGCGAGGCCGAGGTCGCGGGCGGTGTCGACGAGCTCCTGCCACGCGCCGGCGTACCTCAGCGAGACGCGGGCGGCACGGCGGCGACGGGCACGCCGCACGAGCTTGTACGCCGGCAGTGCGCCGACCGCGGCCGGCACCAGCAGCCACAGCAGCCACCGCCACGACCGTGACGCGGCCACCTGCTCCTGGTCGTCGTCCGGCTCGTCCTGCGGGTCCGGTTGCTGGGTGGGTTGCGGCGACGGCTGGGGCTCGGGAGTCGGTTCCGGCTCGGGCGGGACCACGACCGGCTCGTTCGGCGGGTCGTCCTGCTGGGGTGCGCGGAACGACATGTACGCCGCCCGGGGCAGCTCGCGCCAGGTGCCGTCGGCGATCCGCAGCTCGACCCAGGCCATCACGTCGTTGCCCTTGACGATGCCGTCCGGCGGCACGCGTGCGCCGACGACCACGCGGGCCGGTACACCGATCCGGGTGGCCACGAGCGCCATGGCCGCGGCGTACTGCTCGTCGTTGCCGACCAGGTACGGGCCGTTGAGGAAGTCGTCGAGCCGGTCGCGACTCTGGCCACGGGCGAACCGCACCTCCCAACCGAACGCCCCGTCGCTGTAGCGGCCGCGCTTCTTCATCAGCGCCGCCGCGTCGAGCACGGCCTCCATCCGCGACGAGGCTCCTGCCCGCGCGGCCCGCGCCCAGGTGTCGGCGAACTCGGCCGCGTCGTACGTCGGCCCGTCGACGAGCTTCGACGGTCTCGCGTCGTCGGGCAGGGTGGTGTCGAGGGTCTCGTAGAAGAACTCGTACTCGTCGTCGCCGCCCAGCGTGCGGATCGCCACGGCCGTCGACGTGACCGGGTTGACGCGCAGGTCGCTCACCGGCACCGACCCGGGGAAGTCGACGTTGAGCCCCACCAGCCGGCCGGCCAACGGGACCCACTGGCTGCTCCACGCACCGGTCAGACCGATCCGGACCGGCGTCGTGCCTGTCGCCTCGTCGGTCGTCAGGTAGTCGGCGGAGAACAGCTGGAACCGGTCCTCGTGGCTGCCCGGCTCGACGTCGTTGGCGGCGACCCAGTGCAGTCCGTCGTAGCGGTTCAGCACGGTGAACCGGAGCACCGTCCCGGCAGGTGCCTCGGTCGCGCGCAGCAGCTGCTTGCGCCAGGCGTTGTCGGGCAGGTCGCCCGGCTGCTTGCGGAACCGGCGGAACGCGTCGAGCGGCGTGCCGACGACGGCGACGCCGTAGGCCGCCGTCTCCTCGCGCAGCACCAGTCGCTGCCGCTGGTCGCCCAGCAGGCTGGTCCCCAGAGGGACGGCGAGGAGGGTGCAGACCACGAGGATCGGCGCCGCGAACGCCCACCGCGCACCCGCGAACGTCCCGCCCCCGGCGCGCACGACGGCCCAGACCACGCATGCCAGCCCGTACGCCGCGCCGCTGAGGCCGATCGAGAGGGTGCCTGAGGGAGCGAGAGTGTCGGCGCCGTGGCTGCCCGTCACCAGCACGCCGGTCAGCAGCACGAGCAGGGGGGCGACCGGCCAGACGGGCCGGGTCGACGCCAGGGCGAGCACGGTGGCGACCGCGGCCGTCACCACACCGGCCAGCGCGGGGGCGAGCAGCACGAGCCCGGTCGCCTCGACCGGCGGGTGGGTGCCGACCAGCAGCGGCCAGCACTCCCAGGCCCCGGAGATCACGTTCGTCAACGTGTCGACACGGGGGGCGCCGTTGCCGCCGAACTCGACGCCCAGCACCGCGACGCCCAGGAGCAGGTAGCCCAGTGGGACGCTGACGACCGCCCAGATCAGCGTGCCCGTCCGGTGGTGCAGCAACACCACGCCGGCGCCGAGGGCTGCGCCGGCTACGCCGACCACCAGCCAGATCACCCCGTCGAACGTCGTCCACCAGCCCGCGAGCGCCGCCACCGTGAGAGCGGCCGAGACCACCGGGTCGCGCCACCGGCTCATCGCACGACCTCCGCCATCGCGGCCGGCAGCTGACCGAGGGCGTTCAGCGTCAGGATCGGCCGGCCGGCGTACTCCGCGAGGCCGCTCTCCGCGGACGCGCCGCAGCGGAACACGCCCGCCCAGAGGTCACCCGGCACCAGCCCGACCACCTGCTGGAGCTCCTCGACGGCCTGCGCTGCCCCGGTGACGAGGAACAGCATGCTCGCGTCGTACGCCGTCGCCAGCCCGCTCGTGACCAGGTCCGGAAGGTCACGTCCGGGTTCGAGGTCGGCCCGGCAGAACGTGTCGAGGACGTACGACGGGTCCCAGGTCGGTGTCGGGCCGCCCACCGTCCGGTCACCGCACACGAGGGTGAGGTCGTAGCCGTCGTGCGCGGCGCGCGTCGTCACCGACGCCGCGATGGACAGCGCCAGCTCGAAGTCGTCCGGATGGTCGTACGCGTCGCGACGGGTGTCCACGAGCAGCAGCGCGGAGGTGCGCCGCGAGTCGTGGTACTGGCGCACGAGCAGCTGGCCGGCCCGCGCGGACGAACGCCAGTGCACGTGGCGGAGGTCGTCGCCGGGCACGTACTCGCGGAGCGCGTGGAAGGCGAGGTCGCTCATCGACAGCTGGTCGCTGGGCACCCCCTCGAGGTCGCGCAGCTGGCCGACCGGCAGCCCCGCCAGGTCGACGGTCGCGGGGCGCACCAACAGCTCGACCGCCTCGGCCCACCGGACCCGCCGCGCGAACAGCCCGACCGGGTCGGTGCGTCGGTACAGCACCGGACCGACCGTGACCACGCCGCGACGCGGCGCCGGGACCACGAGCGTCTGCTCGTGGGTACGTCGCGCGCCCAGCGTCGGTAGCCGCACCCACCCCGTCGCGAGTCCGCTCGGCACCTCGACCACGGGCTGACCGACCGGGACGGGCCAGCGGTTGTGCAGGCGCAGGCGTCCTTGCACGTCCACGCCGGCGCTGGTCCGGTCCGGTCGGAGGGAGAGCGTGGCCCGCACGTCGGACGGCAGCAGCACGACCATGAGGCCGACCACGACGAGCAGCGCGCACAACGCCGCCGCCGCGGCGAGCTCGACGAGGCCCGCGACCCGCGCGAGCGCGAGCGCCAGCAGGCCCAGGGAGACGACCCCGCGTCCGAGCGGGGTGACCCCGCGCCGGAGCCGCCCCAGCGGACCAGCCGGCAGGTCAGTCACCGGTCCGGTCGAGCGGCGGTGCCACCTGCTCCAGCAGCCCCGCCACCACGTCGGCGACGCGGATCCCGCTGAACTGGGCCTGCGCGTCGAGCAGCAGCCGGTGACCCAGCACCGGCTCGGCGAGCGCGGTGATGTCCCCGGGGACGACCGTCGTCCGGCCGTCGGCGGCGGCCCACGTCTTGGCCGCGCGCACGAACGCCAGACAGCCGCGTGGCGACAGGCCCAGCTTCACGTGGGGGAGCTCGCGGGAGGCCTCGGCCAGCTGACGCACGTAGCGGACGATGGACCGGTCGACGTACACCTCGTCGGCCATCGCGATCATCCGCGCGACGTCGTCGCGGCCGACGACCGGGGTGACCAGCGCGGCCCGGTCGCGCACCGACGAGCTCAGCAGCAGCTCCTCGGTCGCCTCGGCATCGGGGTAGCCCACCGACGTCTTGAAGAGGAACCGGTCGAGCTGGGCCTCGGGCAGCCGGTAGGTGCCGGCCTGCTCGATCGGGTTCTGCGTCGCGATGACCATGAACGGCCGCGGCACGTCGTGGGTGATGCCGTCGACGGTGACGTGACCCTCCTCCATGACCTCGAGCAGCGCGGCCTGCGTCTTGGGGGAGGCACGGTTGATCTCGTCGGCCAGCACGATGTCGTGGAAGATCGGGCCCGGGTGGAACTCGAAGGACCCACGGTGCTGGTCGTAGACCGTCACGCCGGTGACGTCGGTCGGCAGCAGGTCGGGGGTGAACTGGATCCGCGCGTGCGATCCCTCGACGGTGTTGGCCAGCGCCCGCGCCAGCATGGTCTTGCCGGTGCCGGGCAGGTCCTCGAGCAGCAGGTGACCCTCGGCCAGCAGGCAGGTCAGCGTCAGCCGGATCACGTGGTCCTTGCCGAGCACGGCCCGCCCGATGGCGTCCGCCATCGTGCCGAACGCCGCCTGGAAGCGGGTCGCCTGCTCGGCGGTGATGGTCACCGGAGGATCATGGCACCCGTGGTCCGTCGATGGCTCCCCGTCGTAGCTGCGCTCGCCGGGTCCCGACACGCCTCGCCGGAGACCGGCGGCTCGACCCACGCGGGTGGCCTGTGAGGATCCGACCATGACGCGGCTCCTGCACCCGCGCTACTGGGGCTACCACCTGGTCGTCGTGGTGGCGCTCGTCGCGGCGGGCCTGCTGGGGCTGTGGCAGTACCACGGCTGGCAGGAACGTCGCGCCGCCGAGGCGCGGGACCTGACCCAGGTGGCTCCGATTCCCCTGGCCGACGTGATCGGCCCCGACGACCCGTTCCCGGGAGAGTACGTCGGGCAGCCCGTCGAGGTGCTCGGCACCTGGGTGCCCGGCTCCACCGTCTACGTGTCGGGGCGCGAGCACGAGGGACGCGAGGGCTACTGGGTGGTCGACGAGGTGCGGGTCGGCTCGTCGTTGCTGCCCGCTGTCCGCGGGTGGGCGCCGACGCCGGGCGGCGTCCCGGAGCCGGCGGGCGACGTCAGCCTGGTCGGCTGGCTCCAGCCGTCCGAGGCCGCCGCCGCCGACGACGACCCGACCGACGACGTGCTTCCCCAGCTGCGCGTGGCCGACCTCGCCCAGCGGTTCGACGAGGACCTGTACGGCGCGTACGTCGTCGCGACCGAGCCCGGCGACGGCCTCGTCGCGGCCGACCTCCAGCAGCTGCCCGACGCGGGCCGCTTCACGGCGATCCGCAACCTGCTCTACGCCATCGAGTGGTGGTTCTTCGGCGCGTTCGCCCTGTTCGTCTGGTGGCGCTGGGCGCGGGAGACCGTCGAGCTCGAGACTTCCGGCACTCGGTAGGGTCGCTCCACGTGAGCCGCCTCTTCGTCGCCTACCGCGTGCTCGCCATGATCGTCGGCGTCCTGCTCGCGTTCTGCGCGCTGGTGGCCCTGCCGCTGAAGTACCTCGCCCCCGAGGGCAGCGACCTCCAACAGTTCGGCGAGTCGGCCAGCATCATGTGGGTGCTGCACGGCTGGGTGTTCATGGTCTATGTCGTGGTCACCTTCCTGCTGGCACGTCGGGCCCGGTGGACTGTCCCGTTCACCGTGCTCGTCCTCGCGGCGGGCCTCATCCCGCTGATCATCTTCTGGGTGGAGCGCCGGGTCGTGGAGCGGGTGCGCGCCGAGCACCCCGAGCTGGCGGCGTAGCCGTGACCACCGCGTTCGTGCTCGGCGGTGGGGGTGTGCTGGGTGCGGCCGAGGTGGGGATGCTGCAGGCGCTGTTCGAGCGGGGCATCGCGCCCGACCTGGTGCTGGGCACGTCCATCGGTGCCCTGAACGGCGCCCTCGTGGCGCGCGATCCCTCGCTCGCCGTGATCGAGCGCCTCACGGACATGTGGCAGACCGTCGCGTCGAGCCGCGAGGTGTTCGGCGACCGTCCGCTGCGGACGGTCCGGCGGGCCGTCTCCACGGGCACCCACGTCTACTCCTCCTCCCCGATGCGCCGGCGGCTGGCCGAGGAGTTCGGGGACATGACCTTCGAGGACCTGCCGGTCCGGTTCCAGGTGTGCGCGGCCAGCATCGAGCGTGCGGCCGAGCACTGGTTCACGTCCGGCCCGATCGTGCCCGCGATCGTGGCCAGCGCGGCCGTGCCGGGCCTGCTGCCGCCGGCCCGGGTGGGCGACGAGCACTTCCTCGACGGGGGCATCGTGAACTCGATCCCGCTCGGCCGCGCCGTCGCGCTGGGGGCCGACGTGGTCTACGTGCTGCAGGTGGGCCGGATCGACCGGCCGCTCCAGGTGCCCAAGCGGCCCTGGGAGGTGGCGCGGGTGTCGTTCGAGATCGCCCGCCGCCACCGGTTCGCGCGTGAGCTGGCGGAGGTCCCAGACGGCGTCGTCGCGCACGTGCTGCCGGCGCGAGGGACGTCGGACAAGGACGACTCGATCCTCGGCCACCGCGACTTCACGAGCGTGACGACCCGGATCGAGGAGACCTACCGCGCCAGCCTCGACTACCTCGACCAGAACGTCGCCGACCGGTGAGCCGCCGCAGCTCCTGGTCGGGCCGTCAGGTACGCCGCCTGGTCACTGCGCCCGCCGTGATCGCGGTGACGGTGCTGATCGGGGTCACCTTCCCGCTCTGGCTGGTGGCCGCGGCCGCCCTGTCGCCGATCCTGCCGGGGCACTGGCGGCCGTTGCGGCTGGCGTGGCTGATGATCCTCTACCTGGTCTGCGAGAGCGTGATGCTCGTCATCCTGTTCGGCCTGTGGATCTCGTCGGGGTTCGGGCGGCGGGTGCGGACGCCGTACTTCGAGGG
>JAICRP010000140.1 GCA_025966445.1 Nocardioides sp. | reverse complement strand
CGCGACGAGCCGGACCTCGCCGGCCTGTCCGCACTGCTGGAGGACGGGCTCGTGGGTGTGCAGGCCCCGGCCACGGACGTCCGGACGCCGTCCGGCTGGGAGCGCCTCGGCCCCGTGCTCGACGTCGCCGAGCGGGCGGGCAGGCCCGTGCTCGTGCACCCCGGGCCCGTCGGAGCCGACCCCGAGGCGGCGTCGCTGCCGGCGTGGTGGCCGGCCGTGGTCGGGTACGCCGCGCAGCTGCAGGCGGCCTGGTGGGCCTGGCACGCCGCGGACGTACGTCTCTCGCACCCGACCCTGCGCGTCGTGTTCGCGGCCGGGGCCGGGCTCGCCCCGGTGCACCACGAGCGGCACGTCGCGCGCGGTGGTACCTCGGGGGCGGTGGACCCGCTCCTCCACGTCGACACCTCGTCGTACGGGCCCCAGGGTCTCGACGCCCTCGTCCGGGTGCTCGGGATCGACGCGCTGGTGCTCGGCAGCGACAGGCCGTACGCCTCACCCGTCGCGGAGCTGATGGGCGACGCGGCGACCCGCGCGGTGCGCGTCACGAACCCGAGGCGGGCGCTGGGCCTGCCTGTCACCGAGCCGGAAGGGGTGCGGTCATGGCCCAGAGCGAGCTGATCTCAGTAGGTCTCGACGCGCTCCCCGGCCGGGACCTGGAACCCGAGGAGCTGCGCGAGCTGGTCGTCGCGCTCGCGCGCGATCCGGCCCGGTGGGCGCACCTGGTCGGGTTCGACGACGACCAGCGGGTGTACGCCTCCCTGCACCGCGACACCCACGTCGACGTGTGGCTGCTGTGCTGGACGCCCGTCAACGACACGGGGTGGCACGACCACGACATCTCCTCGGGGGCGGTGGCCGTGGTGGCCGGTGAGCTGGTCGAGAACAACCTGCGGGTCGGCTCGCCCAGCCGGGAGACCAGGGTGGGTGCGGGCGAGTCGTTCTCGTTCGGTCCGGACCACATCCACCGGCTCAACGGCGCCGAGCGCGGCACGGTGTCCGTGCACGCCTACAGCCCGCCGCTGTGGCGGATGGGCCAGTACGCCGTCGACGACGACGGGGTGCTGCGCCGGGTGTCGCTGTCGTACGCGGACGAGCTGCGCCCCATCGAGTGAGCCTCGCTCGTCGGTCGGTGGTGTCCGGCGCGTCGCTGGCGCTCCTCGCATCGCGACCCCCGAAGCCGGTCACCAGCCCCACGAGCCGGGGACGCCCTTGAACGGGCCGACGACCCGGCTGGTGACCCAGCCGCCGTAGAAGCCGCCCTCCTGAGGCACGACCCGCTCGCCGTCCACGAAGCACGCGTCGACGAGGGACGGCATCACGGCGATGTGGCCGACCAACGCCTCGAAGCCGGCGATCGGCTCGGGGTAGGACCAGCCGGCGCGGGGCGCCGTCGCGGCGGCCGTGACCAGGTCGACGTACGACGCCCGGCCCTTCCACTCGCACCAGGTGTGACCGCTCGTCGGTCGCAGCACACCGGGCGCGAACGCGGTGGCGGGCAGGTAGTACGTCGGCGGGTGGCTGGTCTCGAGGACGCGCAGGCTCGCGGTGCTGCGAGCGATGACCTCGCCGCCGAGGTGCACCTCGACCAGCTCGGTGCTCGGGTCGACGCGCGGCGGGCGTGGGTAGTCCCAGACGGACTCCTGGCCGGGACCGGCGGGGAGGGGAGAGGGTCGCACGCTGGCGAACGTACAGTCGGCCCGTGAGCGACCTGCAGTGTCCGGCGCGCATCTTCCTCGTCCGTGAGGACCGAGCGCGGGACGGGATGTCGCTGACGGGGCGGCTGCGAGGCGAGCGGATCGCGCAGGTCTACAGGGGCTCGGCGGCGCTGGGCGTGTTGGAGGACATCGCCGACCAGCATCGCGGCGAGGCTGTCCTGGTCGTCGGCGACGTCGGGGCCATCGCAGCGACCCTCGTCGGGCTGGCCTTTCCGCCGGCTGCCCCGGGGGGCCTGGAGGAGGGCGCGTACGTCCTGCTGGAACACGATGCGGACGGATGGCGCTTAGGTTAGGCAACCCTCAGTCGGGCCTGTTATGGTCCCCGCGTGGCGAAGAAGGGCGGGAAGAAGAAGAAGAGCAAGTCCTGCCTGCCCAAGAAGAAGTGCTGCGTCTCCAAGGACAAGTGCCGGCGCTGCCCACTCCTCATGCTGAGGCTCGGCACGCTGCCCGAGGGCTATACGGTCAAGAAGCGCAAGCTCGTCAAGACCAAGAAGACCAAGCTGCCCGACGCAGCGTGACCCCCCGGAGGTACCCGCCGTGGCGGCAGACCGCTTCGTCGAGCAGCTCAACGCCCAGATCGCCAACGAGCTCGCGGCGCACAACCAGTACCTCGCGTGCGCCGTCTACTACGACGCGCTGACGATGCCTCAGATGGCGGCCTTCTTCTACGGTCAGGCGCTCGAGGAGCGCGACCACGCGATGATGATGGTGCAGTACCTCCTCGACACCGACCACGACGTCGTCATCCCCGGTGTCGACGCTCCCGTGCCGGCGTTCGACGACGTCGTCGCCCCGGTCACCCTCGCGCTGGCCCAGGAGAAGCGGGTCACCGAGCAGATCAACGCGCTGCTCAAGACGGCCCGCGAGGAGTCCGACTTCGCCTCCGAGCAGTTCATGCAGTGGTTCATCAAGGAGCAGGTCGAGGAGGTTGCCACGATGAGCGACCTGCTCGCCGTCGTGACGCGCAACCGCACCGACATCGAGGACATCGAGGAGTACGTCGCCCGCGAGCAGCGCGCCGGTGACACCGACCCCACCGCCCCGAGGATCGCCGGCGCCTGACCCGTCCGCCGAGACGGCAGACTGGCCCCCATGCGGGTGACGGTCGTCGGAGCGGGCGTGATGGGCCTGACCTGTGCCGTCCGGCTGCTCGAGGATGGCCACCGGGTCGACCTCCTGGCGCGCGACCTGCCCCTCGAGACGACCTCGGCGACGGCGGCTGCGATCTGGTACCCGTACCACGCCTTCCCGTTCGACCGTGTGCTCGCCTGGTCCGCCCGCTCCTACGACGTGTTCGCCGAGCTGGCGGGGGTCGACGGCGCCGGTGTGACCATGCGCAGCGGCATCGAGGTGTTCGCGGCTCCGCAGGACGAGCCGTGGTGGCGATCCGCCGTCCCGGCCCTGGACCACGTGGCGCCCCCGGGCGGGTACGGCGACGCGTGGACCTTCGAGGCCCCGGTCGTCGAGATGCCGGTGTACCTGTCGTGGCTGGCCTCGCGGGTGGAGGAGCTGGGTGGGACGATCACCCGGCTGAACCTCTCGTCCTTGCCGCTCGGGCCCGACGTGGTCGTGAACTGTGCGGGGATCGGCGCCCGGCTGCTCGCCGCGGACGCCTCGGTCGGTCCGGTGCGCGGCCAGGTCGTGCACCTCTCGCAGATCGGCCTGGAGCAGTGGTTCCTCGACTCCTCGGCCGACCTCACGTACGTCGTGCCTCGCTCGCACGACATCGTGGTCGGAGGCACGGAACAGGCGGGCGAGTGGAGCCGGACGCCGTCTCCCGACGACGCCGAGGCCATGCTCGCGCGGGCCCGCCGGCTGGTGCCGGAGCTGACCGCCGCTACGGTGCTGCGGCATCGCGTCGGGCTGCGCCCCGCCCGGCCGCAGGTACGGGTGGAGCGGGCTCGCGACGTGGTCCATTGCTACGGCCATGGTGGGGCCGGCGTGACGTTGAGCTGGGGGACGGCCGACGAGGTGGTGACCCTGGTGTCCGCGGATCCGAACGTTCGTTAGTGCGGGAACGGCTCGATGCGGACCACGGCGGAGGGGTTGATCGCTCCGTAGACGTGGGGGAACGTGTCGTCGCCCACGGGGTCCTCCTGCCAGGGCGAGGTCAGCTCGTCGGTGTCGATCGTCAGCAGCACGAGCGGCTCGCGCGCGTCGGCGTAGAACGCCTTCCAGACGCCGTCGACCTGCTCGCGTCGGGACGCGTGGATGAAGCCCTCCTGCTCGAGGGTCCGCCCGCGGGTCGAGGTCGTGTAGGTGCCTGAGTGCTGGGCGGCCGCCCAGTCGTGTGCCGTGGCGATGTGGAAGATGTGCATGCTCAGAAGAGGCGGTGGCTGGGGTCGTCGAGGCCGCGGAGGGCGTCGTAGTCGACGACGGCACAGGCGATGTCGCGGTCGGTGGCGAGGACGCGGGCCTGGGGCTTGATCTCCTGGGCCGCGAAGATGCCGCGGACCGGGGCCAGGAGCGGGTCGCGGTTGAGCAGCTCGAGGTAGCGGGTGAGCTGCTCGACGCCGTCGATGTCACCGCGGCGCTTGATCTCGACGGCCACCGAGGCGCCCGCCGCGTCGCGGCACATGAGGTCGACGGGGCCGATGGCGGTCGGGTACTCGCGGCGGACGAGCGTCAGACCCTCGGCCAACGTGGCGGGGTGCTCCGCGAGGAGCTCCTGGAGGTGCTTCTCGACGCCGTCCTTCTGCAGACCGGGGTCGACGCCGAGCTCGTGGCTGGAGTCGTGCTGCACGTCCTCGATGAGGATGCGCAGGGTGTCGTCGTCCTTGCCCGTCACGACCCACTCGACCTGGCCCTCGTCGTTGACGCCCTCGCGGACCTTGCAGGGCGGCGACATCCAGTTCAGCGGCTTGTACGAGCCGCCGTCGGAGTGCACGAGCACCGATCCGTCGGCCTTGATCATCAGCACGCGGGTGGCCATCGGCAGGTGGGCCGTGAGCCGCCCGGCGTAGTCCACCTGGCAGCGCGCCACGACGAGTCTCACGACGCGCGAATCTACAGGGGCCGAGGGTGACCCTTTGCACACCCTCCGGGCCACCCGGTACCGCGTCCCTGCGTGGGATGATCCGGCCCATGACGAGCACCGCAGCGGAGCGCGAGTTCACCCGGATCGGCGTGGTCGGCCTCGGCACGATGGGTGCCGGGATCGCAGAGGTCTTCGCCCGCAACGGCTTCGAGGTCACCGGGGTCGAGGTGAGCGACGAGGCGCTCGAGCGGGGTCGTCAGCACCTCGAGCACTCGACCGGTCGGGCCGTCGCTCGCGGCAAGCTGACCGAGGCCGAGCAGGCCGAGCTGGTCGGCCGGATCACCTTCACCACGAGCATGAAGGACCTCGCCGACGCCGACTTCGTGGTGGAGGCGGTCGTGGAGTCGATCGACATCAAGAAGGCCGTGTTCCGCGCGCTGGACGACGTGGTCCACGACGACGCGATCCTCGCCACCAACACCTCGTCGCTGTCGGTCACGGAGATCTCGACCGCCAGCAGCCACCCCGGCCGGGTGGTCGGCGTGCACTTCTTCAACCCCGCACCCGTGCAGAACCTCGTCGAGGTGATCCGCACCGTCGTCACCGAGCCGGACGTGCTGGCCGACGTCCAGGCCCTCCTCACCCGCCTGGGCAAGAGCCCGGTCGTCTGCGGCGACCGCGCCGGGTTCATCGCCAACACCCTGCTGTTCGGCTACCTGAACCATGCGGTCTCGATGTACGAGGCCCACTACGCCACTCGCGAGGACATCGACGCGGCGATGCGCTACGGCTGCGGCTACCCGATGGGTCCGCTGGCGCTCCTGGACCTGATCGGTCTCGACACGGCGTACGAGATCCTCGACACGATGTACAAGCAGGGCCGCGACCGCCTGCACGCGCCGGCGCCGGTCCTCAAGCAGATGGTCACCGCCGGGCTGCTCGGCCGCAAGTCCGGGCGCGGCTTCTACACCTACGAGGCCCCCGACAGCTCCACGGTCGTGCCCGACCACCTGACCCCCTCGCCGGACAACGAGCCGAAGCTGCGCCGCGACATCGGCCGGGTCGGCGTCGTCGGTACCGGCACCATGGCGTCCGGCATCGCCGAGGTCTTCGCCAAGGCGGGCTACGACGTGCTGTACGTCGGCCGGTCCGACGCCAAGGTCGAGGGCGTACGCGCGACCATCGAGCGGTCTCTTGACAAGGCCGTGCAGCGCGGCAAGCTCGAGGAGGCGGCTCGCGACCAGGCCCTGGCCCGGCTCACCGGCACCGTGTCCATCGAGGACGTGGCCGACTGCGACCTGGTGGTCGAGGCGATCGCCGAGGACCTCCGCGTGAAGACGACGCTGTTCGAGAACCTCGACGAGATCTGCAAGCCCGGCGCCATCCTGGCCACGACCACGTCGTCGCTGCCGATCATCGCGTGCGCGATGGCGACCAAGCGCCCGCAGGACGTGGTCGGGATGCACTTCTTCAACCCGGCGCCGGTGATGCGCCTGGTCGAGGTCGTCTCCACGGTGGCCACCGACGACGAGGTGGTCGAGACCGTGCGTGCGCTGTGCGCGAAGGTCGACAAGGTGGCGGTCTCGTGCGGTGACCGCGCCGGCTTCATCGTCAACGCGCTGCTGTTCCCCTACCTCAACGACGCGGTGAAGATGCTCGAGGCGCACTACGCCACCGCCGACGAGGTGGACACCGCGATGAAGCTGGGCTGTGCGTTGCCGATGGGCCCCTTCGAGCTGCTCGACGTGGTCGGGAACGACGTGTCGCTGGCCATCCAGCGCGAGCTCTACCTGGAGTTCCGCGAGCCGGGGTTCGCTCCCGCTCCGCTGCTCGAGCACCTGGTCACCGCGGGCTACCTGGGCCGCAAGACCCAGCGCGGGTTCCGGGACTACACGCACCGCTGAGGCGTCGAAACCACGCCCACCCACGGGGGTGAGGCGGCCTCGCCCGGGCGCGTCTAGCGTCCGAAAGGTTGCTCGGGCGACGCACCATTTCATCCCTATGCGCCCGGGCGGGGAGGCGCGAGATGGCCGTCGAGACCGGACGCATCACCACCGACATCCCGGCCCGGATGGACCGGCTGCCCTGGGCGCGCTGGCACTGGATGATCGTGATCGGGCTGGGGACCGTGTGGATCCTCGACGGGCTCGAGGTCACGATCGTCGGATCCATGTCGGAGGCCCTCAAGCCCGCTGACACGGGCCTGGGCCTGAGCAGCTCCGACATCGGGATGGCGGGCGCGGTGTACGTCGCGGGCGCCTGCCTGGGGGCCTTGTTCTTCGGGCAGCTCACCGACCGCTTCGGTCGGAAGAAGCTCTTCCTGATCACCCTCGGGGTCTACACCGTCGCGACCGTGCTGACCGCCTTCTCGATGAGCCCGACGTGGTACTTCTGCGCCCGCTTCCTCACCGGTGCCGGCATCGGCGGCGAGTACGCCGCCATCAACTCCGCGATCGACGAGCTGATCCCGGCCAAGTACCGGGGCCGGGTCGACGTCGCCATCAACGGCTCCTTCTGGGTCGGTGCCACCATCGGCTCGCTGCTGACGATCCCCCTGCTCGACCCCACCATCGTTCCGGAGGAGTGGGGCTGGCGGCTGGCCTTCGGCCTCGGCGCGATCCTGGCCGTCGGCATCCTGCTCGTCCGTCGCCACGTGCCGGAGAGCCCGCGCTGGCTCTTCATCCACGGTCGCGAGGACGAGGCCGAGACGATCGTCAAGGACATCGAGCACACCGTCGAGGAGGAGTCCGGCAAGCAGCTCGACTCGGTCTCCGACACCATCACGGTCCGCCAGCGGAAGACGATCGGCATCGTCCTGATCGCCAAGACCGTGTTCACGCTCTACCCGAGGCGCACGATCCTGTGCTTCTCCCTGTTCGTCGGGCAGGCCTTCCTCTACAACGCGTTCTTCTTCACCTACGGCGACAGCCTGAGCACGTTCCTCGACGTCGAGCAGACCGGTTATTACCTGGCGGTCTTCGCCATCAGCAACTTCCTCGGCGCCCTGCTGCTGAGCCAGCTGTTCGACACCGTCGGGCGGGTCCCGATGATCGCGGGCACCTACATCGTCTCTGGAGTGCTGCTCGCCGCGACGGGCCTGTTCCTGGGCAGCGTGACTGCCGTGACATTGACGCTGATGGGCTGCATCATCTTCTTCTTCGCCTCGGCGGGTGCCAGCGCTGCGTACCTGACGGCCAGCGAGGTGTTCCCGATGGAGACGCGCGCCCTGTGCATCGCGTTCTTCTACGCCATCGGCACGGCAGTCGGCGGCATCACCGGTCCGCTG
>JAICRP010000092.1 GCA_025966445.1 Nocardioides sp. | reverse complement strand
TCGCACCGATGCGCGTCGCCCGCCGCCAGGCCCTCCTGAACCTCGGCGTCCGGGACCGCGCGTTCGGCTACCCCGTCGAGCTGCTGCAGCGAGCCGTGGCCGCGCAGTGGCGCTTCGCCGAGCACGACGTCACCTACCACCCCCGGGCCGAGGGCACCCGCTCCAAGGTGTCGGGCTCGGTGAGCGGCACGCTGCGGACGGCCCGCGACTTCGCGCGCGCGCTTTCATGACGCCCCGGATCCTGGTCATCGCCAAGGCGCCCGTGCCCGGCCTCGCGAAGACTCGTCTCGGTGCCGAGGTCGGCATGGACGTCGCGGCCGAGCTCGCCGCCGCCGCGCTGCTCGACACCCTGAAGACCTGCGTCGCCACGGTCGGCGTGGCCGACTGCCGGCTCGCCCTCGAGGGCGACCTGACCACCGCCGTGCACGCCGACCGGCTGGCCGCAGCGCTCACCGGGTGGACCGTCTTCCCGCAACGCGGCGACGGGCTGGCCGAGCGACTGGCGTTCTCGCACCTCGACCTGGCCGCCGAGCAGCCGGGCCCGGTCGTGCAGATCTGCATGGACACCCCGCAGGTCACCGAGGCCGACCTGACCGCGGTCATCGACGGTCTCCACGACCACGACGCCGTGCTGGCCGACGCCGAGGACGGCGGCTGGTGGGCGCTCGCGCTGGCCGACCCCCGCCGTGGCGAGCACCTGGTCGGGGTCCCGATGTCCACGCCGACCACGGGGGCCGCGACGCGCGCTGCGTTCGAGGCGGCCGGCCTCACCGTCGGCCACGGCCCGGTGCTGCGTGACGTCGACGTCGTCGACGACGCCGAGGCGGTCGCCGCCGTGTGTGCTGCCGACTCTGCCTTCGGCGAGCGCTGGAGGCGGGGCCGTGTCTGATGTCGAGGCCTCGGTCGAGGCGGTGTTCGCCAATGTCTTCCGCGGTCACCCCTGCGTGATCGCGGGTCCTGACGTGACCCGGCTGGACGTCCCCGCCGACGCGTGGACGGGGACGCTCGACGGCGACGCCGCGGTTCTCGACCTGTGCACCGGGCCGACGCTCGACGTCGGCTGCGGCCCCGGCCGGATGACCCAGCTGCTCGCCGAGCGCGGCGAGATCGTGCTCGGGATCGACGTGGTGCCCGAGGCGATCTGGCAGACGCGGGACCGAGGAGTCTCGGCGATCCTGCGCAACGTCTTCGAGCGGGTGCCGGCCGAGGGCCGGTGGGAGACCGTGCTGCTCGCCGACGGCAACCTCGGCATCGGAGGCGACCCGGTGCGCCTGCTGCGCCGCATCGCCCAGCTGCTCGCGCCCGGCGGTCGGGTCGTCGCCGACGTGGCGCCACCCGGCACCGGGCTGCACTCCGGGAGCGTGCGGCTGAGCGCGGGCGGGCTCACCTCGGAGCCGTTCCCGTGGTCGGTCGTCGGTGCGGACGCGATGCCCTCGGTGGCCACGGCCGCCGGCTTCGCCGCCGAGACGCACGACATCGGCGACCGCTGGGTCGGCGTCCTGGTCGGGGCGGCGGCATGACCGCGCTCAAGACGCCCCCGATCCCCGAGCAGCGGGACTTCCCGTCCCGCCTGCACCACCCCCGCGTCGCGGCCCGGGTCGGCGCGTGGCTGGGCATCTGCTTCCTCGTCGCCTTCGCCACGGGCCTCATCAGCCACCTCGCCCAGCAGCCCGACAGCTGGCTCCCGAGCCGGCCCGTGTGGGGCTACCGACTGACCCAGGGCGTCCACGTCGCCGCCGGCACCGCGTGCGTGCCGCTCCTCCTGGTGAAGCTCTGGACCGTCTACCCCAGGTTCTGGATCCGGCCCCCGCGACCGTCCCGAGAGCTGCTGCTGCACGTCGCCGAACGGACGTCGGTCGGCGTGCTCGTCGCCGCCGCGATCTTCCAGCTCGCCACGGGGCTGGCCAACGTGACGACCTGGTACCCCTGGTCGTTCTCGTTCCGGTCCACCCACTTCGCAGTCGCCTGGGTGGTGATCGGCGCCCTCGTCGTGCACATCGCCGTCAAGCTGCCCGTCGTCCGGGAGGCCCTAACCGGCCCCGTCGACCAGGACGAGCCTCCCGGCGACGGACTGTCCCGCCGCGGCCTCGTCCGCACGGCCGGTATCGCCTCCGCCGTGGCCGTGCTGCTCACGGTCGGCGGCACCGTCCCGTGGCTGCGGAAGGTCTCCGTGCTCAGTGCCCGCTCGGGGGACGGCCCGCAGGACCTGCCGATCAACAAGAGCGCCCGGGCGGCAGGGGTCACGGCCAGCGCGACCGACCCGGCGTACCGTCTCGAGGTCGTGCACGGGGCGACGTCGATCTCGCTGACGCGGGGCGACCTCCTCGCGATGCCGCAGACGGCGGCCGGCCTGCCGATCGCCTGCGTCGAGGGCTGGAGCGCCCACGGCGACTGGAGCGGCGTGCGGCTGCGCGACCTGCTCGACCTCGTCGGGGCGCCGCGCGGGTCGGCGGTGACGGTGTCCTCGCTCCAGGAGCAGGGGGCGTTCCGCATGACCCACCTGCCGGCGCAGTTCGCCGACGACGAGCTCACCCTGCTCGCGCTCGGCCTGGGGGGCGAGGCGTTGTCGATCGACCACGGCTACCCGGCCCGGCTGATCGCACCCAACCGGCCGGGCGTGCTGCAGACCAAGTGGGTCAGTCGTCTGGAGGTGGAGGCATGAGGACTCGCCTGCTGCTGGGCGCCGTCGGTGTCGCGGTGGCGGCGTACGGCGCCTGGCTGCTCCTCCAGCAGGACCGGGCCGACCTCGTCGACACGGGCGTCTGGTTGGCCGGCGGCGTGGTGCTGCACGACTTCGTCCTGGTGCCTCTGACGCTGCTCCTCGGGCTCGTCCTCATCCGACTGCTGCCGGCGTACCTGCGCGCCCCGGTGGTGGGTGGGCTGGTCGTGCTCGGCACGGTGACGCTGATGGCGGTGCCGGTGCTGGGAGGCTGGGGAGCGAACGCCGACAACCCGACGATCCTCGACCGGAACTACACGGCCGGCTGGCTGGTCGTCGCGGGAGTCACGATCCTTGCCGTGGTACTGACGATCATGCTGACACTTGGGGGGAGGTCCGGTGGCCCGGGTGCTCGTCGTCGATGACGACCCGACCGTGCGCGAGGTCGTGGTCTCCTACCTACGCGCGGCCGGTCACCAGGTCGACGAGACCGGCGACGGCGAGTCCGTCGCCGGCCTCATGCGCGACGACCCCGCCGACCTGGTGGTCCTCGACCTCATGCTGCCCGGGATCGACGGTCTCGAGGTATGCCGCCGGCTGCGCGCCGGCAGCGACGTGCCGGTGATCATGCTGACGGCGCTGGGAACCGAGACGGACCGGGTCGTCGGGCTCGAGCTGGGCGCCGACGACTCCGTGACCAAGCCGTTCAGCCCCCGCGAGCTGGTGCTGCGGATCGAGTCGGTGCTGCGCCGCGCCGGCGAGCGCACCAAGGCCGAGGAGGGCCGGCTCGAGGACGGCGACCTGGTCGTCGACCTGGGCCGCCACGAGGCGACCTTGGGCGACCGCGTGCTGGCGCTGACGAGCCGGGAGTACGACCTGCTGCAGTTCCTCGTCTCGCACCCCGGCACCGCGTTCTCCCGCGAGCAGCTGCTGCAGCAGGTGTGGGGCTGGTCGTTCGGCGACCAGTCGACGGTGACCGTGCACGTGCGCCGGCTCCGCGAGAAGGTCGAGGTCGACCCCACCATGCCCGAGCGCCTGGTGACCGTCTGGGGCGTCGGCTACCGGTGGGAGGCGCGATGACGGACGACCAGTGGGCGATCATCGGGATCGGCGCCGCCTGGGCCGGGGCGGCCGGCCTGCTCGGGCTGCTCTTCGCGTGGGTCGTGCGCCACCGGTCCTTCCGCTGGCAGGTCGGCGTCGTCGCACTCACCGCGGTGCTGGCCGTGGTCGCCGGCGTGGTCGGCACGGCACGGGCGATGTTCCTCTCCGACCACGACCTCGAGGTCGTGCTCTGGGTCGTGACGGTGGCCGGCGTCGTCGCGATGGGCGTCTCCCTCGTCATCGGCACGGCGTTCGCGCGATGGTCGCGGACGATGCGCGAGGACGCCCGCCGCTTCGGTGAGAGTGGCCGGTTCGAGGCCGGCTCCCGTGGTCCCGCCGAGCTCCAGGAACTCAGCGACGAGCTGGCCCTGACCGCCCGGCGGCTGCAGGAGTCGCGCGTGCGCGAGCAGCGGCTCGAGGAGTCGCGACGCGAGCTGGTCTCGTGGGTGTCCCACGACCTGCGCTCGCCCCTCGCCGCGATGCGCGCGATGACCGAGGCGCTCGAGGACGGGCTGGCCGACGACCCCGCCCGCTACCACCGCCAGATCCGCGCCGAGGTCGACCGGATGGTGCGCATGGTCGACGACCTCTTCGAGCTCTCCCGCATCCACGCCGGGGTGCTACCGCTGAACCTCCAGCCGGTCGCGCTGGGCGACGTGGTCAGCGAGGCGCTGGCCGGCGCCGACCCGGTCGCGCGCGCCGGCGGCGTACGACTCGGCGGGCACGTGGACGACGGCCTCTTCGTCACCGCCGACCCCGGCGAGCTGTCGCGGGTCGTGTCCAACCTGCTCATCAACGCGATCCGGCACACGCCTGCCGACGGGGTCGTCGAGGTCACCGGCCGGCAGGTGGGCGACGCGATCGAGCTCAGCGTGACCGACGCGTGCGGCGGCATCTCGAGGGAGGACATGGAGCGCGTCTTCGACGTGGCCTGGCAGGGCAGCCCGGCCCGTACGCCGGTCCGCGAGCCCGCCGTCGGGCGTGGCGCCGGGCTGGGGCTGGCCATCGTCAAGGGCATCGTCGAGGCCCACCGGGGTCAGGTCGCGGTCGCCAACCAGGACCCGGGCTGCCGGTTCGTGGTCACCCTGCCGGCCTGACGGCTCAGACCGTCGGGAGGATGGTGCCCGGGGTCGGCTCGTGGCCCGCGCGCAGCTTCCGCAGGCCCCGGTGCCGGGCGACCCGGACCGCGGTCGGGGACAGTCCCAGGATCGTGGCGGTGGTGGCGACGTCGAGGCCGACGACCTCGAGGCAGGCGACCACCTCCCGCTCCCGTGGCGGGAGCCCGGCGAGCCGCGACCTGATCCACGACATGTCCTCGATCTCGCGGATCGGCTCGGTCGTGGGCGACATGGCGGTGAGGTCGGCGGGGTCTGCGGCAGACGTCCGGCGGCGGCCCGCGCGGCGGCGGTCGTTGAGGGCCAGCAGCCGGGCGATGCCGAACAGGTAGCCGGCGAACTCCGAGGAGGACCCCTCGAAGCCGCCGATCTTGTCCGCGGCGGTCAGCCACGCCTCGGAGGCGAGGTCCTCGGGGGAGACGGCGGCGTCCCCGCCGGTGAGCGTGTGCAGCCAGACGACGAGACGCCCGGCGTGGGCGGAGTACAGCTCGCGCCAGGCGTCCTGGTCGCCCGCCTTGGCCCGATGGATCAGGTCGTCGTCACGAGCCATGCGACACCCCGCCCGTCACGACCCTGACTGCGCGGGCTTGGGGCCGGGCGACGGCTTCCCGCCGGGCTTGCCGGTCGGGTTGTCCGTCGGCTTGCCGGTGGGGTTGTCCGTGGGCTTGCCGGTGGGGTTGTCCGTGGGCTTGCCCGACGGGTTGTCCGTGGGCTTTCCCGACGGCCTGTCCGTCGGCATGCCCGTGGCGGCCTGGGTCGGCTTCGGCTTCTTGGTCGGGTGTGTCGGGTGCCCGCTCGGGCCCCCGCTCGGCACGCCGGACGGCGGGCCGGAGGGCAGGCCGCTCGGTTTTCCCACCCCCTCCTTGGGGTCCGACGGCCGGCCCGCCGACGGCTTGCCCGACTTCCCGTCGCCCTTGGGGGAGGCCGGCACCGGCTCGGTCCCCTCGGTCGGGCCCGTGGACGCGGGCGACTCCTGGGGGTGCGGTGGCGACTCGTGCCGGGGACCGAGAGGGCCGAGCGGCCCGATGGGTCCCAGCACCCCGGCGGCGTACGCGCCTCCGGTGGTGACCACGGCGATGCCGGCGGTGGCCAGCAGCAGCCGCCCCGAGCCGAACCGGTGGGCTCGCTTGACCGGCCTGGGCGAGTACCGCGCGGCCAGGGCCAGGCGCGCCAGGAACGCGTCGTCCGGGTCGAGGCCGGGGGGCTCGACCCGCAGCGAGCGGGTGCCGGTCAACGGTTCCTCCGGTGGTGAAGGGGGCAGGTCGAGCATGGCACGCGCGCGTGTCTCGCGTGGCGGTTGTGCCCACTCCGGCCGGGAGAAACCTAGCGGCCCCGGTCCTGACGGGGGGCAGGGCCGAGGCCGCCTCTCATACCTGTCACTGGCGGGGTGTGGCGTTACTCCCCCGGACGACACGTGCCCGCCGCCGTGGCCAGCCGGCCCACGGCACCGTGAGCAGCGCCCAGCCGACGAGCACGATGACGACCTCCGCCAGCACGTACCAGGGCCACGGGCCGAGGTAGTCCAGCACGGTGCCGTCGGACGGCTTGCCGTTGAAGTAGCCGTAGTTGGAGTCGAGCAGCGGGTTGAGGCACATCACCACGGCCACCCAGGCGAACGTCGCCGCCACCGCCTGGCGGTATCCGCGCCAGTCGGGCCCCTGCCGCAGCGTCAGCGTGGCGTAGACGGCTCCCCACACGAGCAGCACGTGCTTGCCCCAGAAGGCGAAGAAGTTCGGGTCCGGGAAGGCGTCGTCGAGGGTCGGCTGCACCATCGCCTGGAGCGACAGGGTCAGTCCCCAGTAGTACGTCAGCGCCAGGGCGAACCGGTGCCGTGTGAGCAGTGCCCACGCGACCACGATCCAGGCGAAGTCGCAGACCTGGAGCGGGAGCGAGCCCTTCACGTCGAACGGCACCAGCTCGGTCAGCGTGCCCGCCACGCCGAAGACGATATTTCCGGCCGCGAGCGCGACCGCGACGGTCCGCTCGGCCGGCCGGCCCCGCACCGCCGGGCCGATGGCGAGGAGGAGGACGACCCCGGCCACGAACACGCCGAGGACGACGAGGTGGGAGGTGGAGTACGCCTCGAACATCGCTCAGAGAGCGGTGCGTGCGCGGACGACGTACGCCGCCATCGAGCCTTCGACGGGGCCCTCGCCGACCATCCGGGTGGTCACCTCGGCGACCTTGGGGACGATCTCGGCGAGGTCGCCCCGCTCCTGCAGCTGGAACCGCAGCGGCGTGCCGAGGCAGAAGCCCTCGGCCAGCTGAGCGGCCGAGGGCGACGTCCCGACCAGCTCGATGCGGTCCAGCTCCTCGACCGTGAGGCCCCCTGCCTGGACGTCGGCCCTGATCCGCGTCGGGTCGGCGTACCCGTGCGGGATCCGCGTCCCGAAGTCCGGCGGGTTGTCGGGGAGGACCTCGGCCAGCGCGGCGTACACGGCCGCCGGGAGCTCGGAGGTGTCCAGGGTGTCCCACACGTTGAAGAGGAACGACCCGTGCGGCTCCAGCACCCGACGCACCTCCCGGTAGGCGCCGATCCGGTTGGGGAAGAACATCACGCCGAACTGGCAGACCACGAGGTCGAACACGTCGTCGTCGAGGTCGAGGGCCTGGGCGTCGGCGACCCGCCACGTGGGGCCGGGGACACGCGTGGAGGCGTAGTCGACCATCGGCGGGTTGAGGTCGGTCGCGGTGATCTCGGCGTCGGGCAGCGCCTCCACCAGCCCGGCGGTCACGATGCCGGTGCCGGCGGCGATCTCCAGCACCCGGGTGGGTCTCAGGTCGGCAGCACGGAGGGCGAGCTCGGCGCCGAACGGCGCGAACACGGCGAGCCCCAGGCACCGGTCGTAGACCTCGGGCATCGACTCGAGCCAGCTGGTGTCTGCCGTCATGCCCGTCAGTCTGGCGCACGCCCGTGCGCCGTAGCATCCGGACCGTGAACGACTTCCCGTATGCCGACCGGTACGCCGTCAACAGGACGCTCCCCGCGACCGGGCGGCCGCGCGCCGACGTGCTGGCCGAGATGCAGGCGATGGCGACCGAGGAGGACGCGTTCTGGGAGACCGGCAAGGTCTCCGGGACGATGTACTGCGGCGACCACGAGCACTACGACTTCCTCGGCCAGGCGTTCGGCATGTTCGCCCACGTCAACGCCCTCCAGCGCGACATGTGCCCGAGCCAGACGAAGTTCGAGGGCGAGGTCATCGCGATGGCCCTGGACCTGATGCACGGCGAGGCGGTGACCGACGGCGAGCCGGCCGGCCTGGTGACCACGGGCGGGACCTGCTCGATCCTGCACGCCCTCGTCGCCTACCGGGAGCACTCCCGCGAGACCCGGGGCGTCACCCGGCCCAACTTCGTGAAGCCCGAGACCGGCCACGCGGCCTTCGACAAGGGCTGCCACCTGTTCGGGATCGAGCTCCGGGTCGCGCCGGTCGACCCGAAGACCACGTTGGCCGACGTCGACGCGATGGCCGAGCTGATCGACGACCAGACGATCGCGATCATGGGCTCGGCGGGCAACTACGCCTACGGCACGGTCGACCCGATCGCCGACCTGGCGGCGCTCGCGTCGTCGCGCGGGGTGGGCATGCACGTCGACGGTTGCCTCGGCGGGTTCATCCTGCCGTTCGGCCAGGAGCTCGGGTACGACATCCCCGTGTTCGACTTCCGGGTCCCCGGCGTCACCTCGATCTCCGCCGACACCCACAAGTACGGCTACGCGTTCAAGGGCAGCTCGACGCTGCTGTTCCGCGACAAGGCCCTGCGCCGGGCTCAGTACTTCCATCTCCTCGACTGGAGCGGCGGCAAGTACATGTCGCCGGGCATGGAGGGTTCGCGCTCGGGTGGCCTGATCGCGAGCACCTGGGCGTCGATGGTGTCGCTGGGCCGAGAGGGCTACCGCGAGCACGCGCGGGAGATCTTCGAGACCGCCGCCGCGATGATGGACGTCGTCCGCTCCCACCCGGAGCTGCGGATCATGGGTGACGGCACCAGCGGGGCGCCGACGTTCTGCTTCTCCTTCACCTCCGACGCGTTCGAGATCTACCACCTGGTGGACTTCCTGGGCCCCATGGGCTGGCGCTTCAACGGCCAGCAGTACCCCAACGCGATCCACATGGCCGTCACCCGACCGCAGACGCGGGCGGGGGTCGTGGAGCTGTTCGCCACCGACCTCGCCGACGCGATCGCCTACGCGGAGGAGAAGCACGCCGCGGGCGAGGACGCGTTCGCCGGCGCCATCTACGGCGGGGTGGCCGGCGGGCTGGACCAGGCGACGTCGGACTTCATCGTCGCCGTCATGGACGACATGCTCGACAAGCAGCAAGCCCTGCCTCCGGCATGAGCGACCTCGACGACCTGGTCCTGGCCGTCGACCTCGGCACCGGTGGGCCCAAGGTCGGGCTCGTCTCGGTGCGCGGCGAGATCGTCTGGTGGGAGCACACCCCCGTGCCGACCTACGCCGGCCCCGACGGCGAGCAGACGCAGGACGCCGAGCAGTGGTGGCAGGTGGTCCGCGAGTCCGTACGCCGCGCTGGAGGGTCCGCCGACCTCTCGCGGGTGGTGGCCGTCAGCGTCACCGGCCAGTGGGCCTCCACGGTGCCGGTCGACGAAGAGGGTCGGCCGGTCGGACCGTGCGTGCTGTGGAGCGACACCCGGGGGGCGCCGTACTCGCGAGCGGCCGTCGGCGGACCGGTCTCCGGCTACGCGCCGAGGCCGCTGGCCACGTGGCTGCGTCGCAGCGGTGGGATCCCGACGGTCTCGGGCGACGACCCGGTCGGCCACATCCTCTTCCTCCAGCACGAGCAGCCCGACGTCGTCGCCCGGGCGCGCTGGCTGCTGGAGCCGGTCGACTACCTGACGATGCGGTTCACGGGCGTGGCGGCGGCCAGCCACGCCTCGATGACCGGCGCCTGGCTGACCGACAACCGCTCGCTGGGGTCGCTCGCCTACGACGACGTGCTGGTCCGCGCGACCGGGGTGGACGCGTCGCGGCTGCCGCCGCTCGTGGCGACCGGCTCGGTCGTCGGCCCGGTGTCGCCGTCGGTGGCCGAGGACCTCGGCCTCCCTCCGACGGCGGTCGCCGTCACCGGCCTGCCCGACCTGCACTCGGCCGCTGTCGGGGCGGGTGCGATCGGGCTGGGCGAACCGCACGCCTCGATCGGGACGACGGCCTGGATCAGCGCGCCAGTGCCGCGGAAGAAGAGCGACCTGCTGCGGATGCAGGCCTCGGTCCCCGGCCTGGACAACGCGTCGTACCTCCTCGCCAACAACCAGGAGTCCGCAGGCCGCAACCTGCAGTGGTGGTGCGATGCGGTCGCTCCCGAGCTCAGCTACGAGGACCTGCTCGCGGAGGCGGCTGCCACGACTCCGGGCGCCGCCGGCGTGGTGTTCACGCCGTGGCTCACCGGCGAGCGGTCGCCGGTCGACGACCGCAACGCCCGCGCCGGCTTCCACGGGATCGGCGCGGGCACCACGCGGGGGCACCTGACCCGTGCGGTGCTCGAGGGCGTCGCCCTCAACGCCACCTGGCTGCTCGGTGCGGCCGAGAAGTTCGTCGGGTCGCGGCTCGACGACATCCGGCTCGTCGGTGGGGGAGCGCGGTCGGGCCTCTGGTGCCAGATCCTGGCCGACACCAGCGACCGTTCGATCGTCCGGGTCACCGACCCCTGGTTGGCAGGCCTGCGCGGAGCGGCCCTGTTCGCGGCGCTGACGCTGGGCG
>JAICRP010000171.1 GCA_025966445.1 Nocardioides sp. | reverse complement strand
TCGCGGCGGTCAACGACGCGGCGCGCTCACGAGGCCTCAGCGCGAACGCGCTCGTCGGCGCCGTCGGCCCGTTGGTCGACGGCCGCGGCGGCGGCAAGGACGACGTGGCCCAGGGCGGCGGCAGCGACGCGAGCCGCGTGGACGAGGCGCTGGACCTGGTCCGCTCCGAGGTCGACCGTACGGTCGACTGGTCCGGCCAGGGCTGAGCGCGGACGTTGCGACACGGCGTACGGCTCGGCGTCGACCCCGGTGACGCCCGGATCGGGATCGCGCGCAGCGACCCGACCGGGTTCCTGGCGACCCCGGTCGAGACCGTGAGGCGGGGCAAGGGCGACCTGCGGCGGATCGCGCGGCTGGCGGCCGAGCACGAGGCCGTCGAGGTCGTCGTCGGGCTGCCCCGGTCCCTGTCCGGCGGCGAGGGTCCGGCGGCCGTCAAGACGCGGGCGTGGGCGGCCACCCTGGCGGCGGTGCTCGCACCGCTGCAGGTGCGGCTCGTCGACGAGCGACTCACCACGTTTTCCGCGGAGGCTATGCTGCGCGACCGAGGGGTGAAGGGCCGGGAGCGGCGTGCCGTCGTCGACCAGGCCGCCGCGGTGGTCATCCTGCAACAAGCGCTGGACACCGAGCGAGCCACGGGGACGCCCCCGGGCGAGGTGATCGCCGGGACATCCCCGGGAGGAGAGACATGAGCGACCGCGACGCGAGGTACAGCCTCGACGACCCCGCGGACTCGGGCTACCACGACGCCTACGACGACGTCGAGGTCGAGGACCTCGAGGACGAGGACTACCCGCCGGAGGGCGGCCGTCGCAAGCGACGGGGCCGCAGCATCCCCGGGTGCCTCGCCGCGCTGGTGGCGCTCGCCCTGATCGCGGCCGGCGCGTACGTCGCGGTCACCAAGGGTGCGGAGTTCATCCGCGACCAGTTCTCGACCGCGCCCGACTACCCCGGGCCGGGTCGCGGCAAGGTCACGTTCGAGGTGCAGGAGGGTGACACGGTCGGCGAGATCGGCCGCAACCTCAAGGCCAAGGGGGTCGTGGAGTCGGTCGACGCGTTCATCGAGGCGTCGGGGGGTGAGTCCGACATCCAGGTGGGCTACTACCAGCTCAAGAAGGAGATGCGGGCGGCCGACGCGTACGACGTCCTCAGCAACCCGGCCAACATCGTCAAGAACACCGTGACCATCCCCGAAGGCTTCCAGGTCGCGCAGATCGTCGACCGGCTCGCCGAGGAGACCGGCTACCCCGCCAAGGCCTTCGAGAAGGCGCTCGACGACCCGGCCAAGCTCGGCCTCCCCGAGTACGCCAACGGCGAGCCCGAGGGCTACCTGTTCCCGTCGACGTACGACTTCGGCCCCAACGACAAGCCGGCCGACATGCTCGAGAAGATGGTCGCCCGCTGGCAGCAGGCGGCCGACGACCTCGGGCTCGAGCAGGCCGCCGCGGACCTCGGCTACACCCCGCACGAGATCATGACCGTCGCGAGCATGATCGAGGCCGAGGGTCGCGGGGACTACCAGCCCAAGATCGCCCGGGTCATCTACAACCGTCTGGAGATCGACCCCAACCCGGCGGCCGGCTTCCTCCAGATCGACGCCACGGTCAACTACGCGCTCGGCCGGCCCGGTCCGGCCGTGCTGACGACGGAGGAGATCGACTCCGTCGCCGACTCGCCGTACAACACCTATCGACAGAAGGGCCTGCCGCCAGGGCCCATCGAGGCGCCGGGCGAGGAGTCGATCAAGGCTGCGCTCGACCCCGAGGACGGGCCCTGGTTCTTCTACGTGACCACCAACCTCGAGACCGGTGAGACCAAGTTCACCGACGACTACAACGAGTTCCTGACCTACAAGGGCGAGCTGCAGGAGTACTGCGAGACCCAGTCCGACAGCTGCTGATCCCCATGATCTGTGGGGTGCTGGGCGACCCGATCGCGCACACGCTGTCGCCGCTGCTGCACCGTGCGGCGTACGACGCCTGCGGTCTGGACTGGGAGTACGACGCGCACCGGGTGCCTGCCGGTGGGCTCGCGGCGTTCGTGGACGGCCTTGACGCGTCGTGGCGGGGTCTGTCCATCACCGCGCCGTTGAAGCGGGAGGCGGCGTCGCGTGCTGATGAGGTGTCGCCAACGGTGGTACGAGCGGGGGTTGCCAACACGCTCGTGCACGGGGACGGGCGGTGGTACGCCGACAACACCGACGTCCCCGGGGCCGCGGCGGCGGTCCGGGCCGTGTGGCAGGGCTCGGTGAGCGTCGCGACCGTCCTGGGCGGGGGAGCCACGGCGACGTCGACGGGGCTCGCCCTGGCCGACCTGGGCGCCGGGACGATCCGGCTGCTCGTGCGTGACCCCGACCGGGCCGCGGACACCGTGGCCGCCCTCGGCCGGCACCCGGCCGCCCCCGCAGTGGAGGTGCTGTCGCTGCACGACGACGAGGTGGTCGGCGAGGTCGTCGTCTCCACGATCCCTGCCGCCGCCCAGACCGACGACGTGGTCGAGCGGTG
Source organism: Nocardioides sp. (assembly GCA_025966445.1). GTDB lineage: Bacteria > Actinomycetota > Actinomycetes > Propionibacteriales > Nocardioidaceae > Nocardioides. The sequence continues at coordinate 4,551 of JAICRP010000171.1, read as the reverse complement.
CGCGGACGTACCGGTCGTCTTCGAGGTCGTCTACCACCCGTGGCCCACCCCGCTCGCCAAGTCCGTGCTCCACCGCGGGTCGTCCGGGGTGGGCCGGGGCCAGGTACTGGTCACGGGTCTCGACCTGCTCGTCCACCAGGCCGCGCTCCAGTTCGAGCAGTTCACCGGCTTCCCCGCCCCCCTCGCCGCCATGCGTGCCGCCCTCTCCTGACCCGTCTGGTGGGGTGGCGCGCCGCGCGCCTCGACCACCGAGGAGCGAGGGCCCCGAAACCACCACCCCGGGACACGACCCTCGCTAGGGTCCGGGGTCATGGACTGGGCGGCGAACCTCGACGCGGCGGCGTTCGGGGCGTTGGTCGCGGCGGCGTCCGGGGTGCTGGTACCTCGGATCATCGAGCGGGTGCCGGAGCCCGAGCCGGATGAGCCGGAGAACCAGGCGGACGAGTCGGGGGCCGTGCCCGGGGCGGACGGGCAGGCGCCGCGGTTCGAGGGCGCGTCGCAGCCGGACGAGGGGCCCAAGGAGACGTACTTCGCCATCGCCGACCGGCCCGGCCTCCTCTGGAAGTGCGTGCTGGCGGCCCTGGTGAGCGGGGGTCTGATCGGCAGGGCGGTCGGCTGGGACTGGTCGCTGCTGTTCCTGCTGCCGCTCGTCCCGGTCTCGCTCGCCCTGACCGTCATCGACTGGCGCACCAAGCTGTTGCCGACGTGGCTGATCGCGCGCACGTACGTCGGCCTGATCGTGCTCGTCCTCGTGGCCACCCTGGCCACCCAGGGCTGGGACGACCTGATCCGTGCCGGGATCGGCTGGGCCAGCGCCGGGCTGCTGTTCTTCGTCCTCTGGTACATCCACCCGCGGGGGCTCGGCTACGGAGACGTCCGCCTGTCGGGGATCCTCGGCATCGCGCTCGGCTGGGTCGGTACGGCGGAGCTCGTCGTGGGCATCTACGCCGCCTTCCTGCTGGGCGGCGTCGGCGGGGCCCTGCTGTCGAGGCTGCGGATCGTGGACCGCAAGGGCTTCCCGTTCGGGCCGTTCATGTTCGTGGGTGCCCTCGCCGGCCTGCTGGTCGGCGACTGGGTGGCCGGTCTCACCACGATGTGAGGCGACCCGGGCCGCCGAGGGCTGCGTGAAAGACTGACGGCATGCTGCGCTGGCTCACTGCGGGCGAGTCCCACGGCCCGCTCCTGGTCGCCATCCTCGAGGGGCTGCCTGCGCACGTCACGATCACGACCGACGACCTGCGCGAGGCCCTGGCGAGACGCCGCCTCGGCCACGGCCGCGGCGCGCGGATGAAGTTCGAGCAGGACGACGTCCGGTTCGTCGGCGGCGTCCGGCACGGCGAGACGATCGGCGGACCGGTCGCCGTCGAGATCGCCAACACCGAGTGGCCCAAGTGGGACCAGGTGATGTCCGCCGACCCGATCGACCCCGTCGAGCTCGACGCCCTGGCCCGCAACGCGCCCCTCACCCGGCCGCGACCCGGGCACGCGGACCTGGTGGGCATGCAGAAGTACGCCTTCGACGAGGCGCGGCCCGTCCTCGAGCGCGCCTCGGCCCGCGAGACCGCGGCGCGGGTCGCCCTCGGCCGGGTGGCCTCCAACTTCCTCCAGCAGGCCGTCGGCGTGACCGTGGTCTCGCACGTCGTCGAGCTCGGCGGCGTACCCGCCCCGGCAGGCGTGGTCCCCACCGCCGACGACGTGGCCGCGCTGGACGACGACCCTGTGCGCTGCCTCGACCCGACGGCCAGCGAGAAGATGGTCGCCGCCATCGACCAGGCCCACAAGGACGGCGACACCCTGGGCGGCGTGGTCGAGGTGGTCGCCCACGGCCTGCCGCCCGGCCTCGGCTCCCACGTGCACTGGGACCGCCGCATCGACGCCAAGCTGGCCGGAGCACTGATGGGCATCCAGGCCATCAAGGGCGTCGAGGTCGGCGACGGCTTCGAGCTCGCGGCCACGCCGGGATCGCTGGCGCATGACGAGATCGTGCCCACCAGCGACGGGATCCGCCGCGTGAGCGGCCACTCGGGCGGCACCGAAGGCGGCATGACGACCGGGGAGATCCTGCGGGTACGCGCCGCCATGAAGCCGATCGCCACCGTGCCGCGCGCGCTGCGCACCGTCGACGTCACCACGGGTCAGGAGGCCGTCGCCCACCACCAGCGGTCCGACGTGTGCGCCGTCCCTGCCGCCGGCATCGTCGCGGAGGCGATGGTCGCGCTCGTGCTCGCCGACGCCGTGCTGGAGAAGTTCGGCGGGGACGCTGTCACCGAGACCCGCCGCAACGTCGAGAGCTACCTCGACACGCTGAGGTTCAGGTGACGGTGACCCGACCCGTCGTGGTGCTCGTCGGTCCGATGGGCGCGGGGAAGACGACGGTCGCGGCACTGCTCGCCGCGGCGTGGGGCACGTCCGTGCGGGACACCGACGCCGACGTCGAGGCGGCCGAGGGCCGCACCATCTCCGACATCTTCGTCGACTCCGGCGAGGAGCACTTCCGCGCCCTGGAGCGGGCGGCCGTCGAGCGGGCGGTCGTCGAGCACGACGGCGTCCTGGCGCTGGGCGGGGGAGCGGTGCTCGACTCCGCCACCCGCGACCTGCTGGCGGGTCAGCGCGTGGTGTTCCTGCGGGTCGGCCTGTCCGAGGCGGTCAAGCGGGTCGGCCTCGGCAGCGCACGACCGCTGCTCCTCGGCAACGTGCGCGGCCGGATCAAGGCGCTGCTCGACGAGCGCACCCCGATCTACGAGGCCGTGGCGACCGACACGGTCGACACCGACGGGCGCACTCCCGAGGAGGTCGCCGACGAGATCCTGCGCAAGGTCGCCGTGCCGATCAGGGACGGGCCATGAGCGGCGCCTCCGGCGCCACGACCCTCCACGTGGGCGGCGCGTCGCCGTACGACGTGGTGGTCGGCCGTGACCTGCTCGACCGGCTGCCCGGGGTGCTGGGAGAGGCGCCCGAGCGGGTCGCGCTGCTGCATCCCGAGCGGCTGGGCGACATGGCCCACGGGGTGCGGACCGTCCTGCGTGAGCGCGACGTGCTGCTCCTGCCCGTGCCCGACGGCGAGGAGGCCAAGACCGCGGCGGAGGCCGCGCGGTGCTGGGAGGCACTCGGCCAGGCCGAGTTCACCCGCTCCGACGCCGTCGTCACCCTGGGCGGCGGCGCGACGACCGACCTGGGCGGGTTCGTGGCCGCGACCTGGCTGCGCGGCGTCCGAGTGGTGCACCTGCCGGCCAGCCTGCTCGCGATGGTCGACGCCGCCGTGGGCGGCAAGACCGGCATCAACACCCGCGCGGGCAAGAACCTCGTCGGCTCGTTCCACGAGCCGGCCGGCGTCCTGTGCGACCTGGCCCTGCTCGACACCCTGCCCCGCGAGGAGCTCGTCGCCGGCCTCGGCGAGGTCGTCAAGTGCGGCTTCATCCGGGACCCCGTGATCCTCGACCTCGTCGAGAGCACCGACCCGGCCGAGCTGACCTCGGACTCGCCCGTGCTGCGCGAGCTGGTGGAGCGCGCGATCCGGGTCAAGATCGACGTCGTGGTCGCCGACCTGAAGGAGACCGGAGGCCGCGAGGTGCTCAACTACGGGCACACCATGGCGCACGCGATCGAGCGCGCCAGCGACTACGCCGTCCGGCACGGCGAGGCGGTTGCGATCGGCTCCGTGTACGTCGCCGAGCTCGCCCGCCTGGCAGGCGTGCTGGACGACGCCACGGCGGAACGCCACCGCGCAGCGTTCGAGCGCGTGGGTCTGCCCACGCGCTGGTACGGCGCGTCGTACGAGGAGCTGCGCGCGGCGATGGCCGTGGACAAGAAGGCCCGCGGCAGCAAGCTGCGCTTCGTCGTGTTGTCCGGCGTCGGCGCGCCGCAGGTGCTGACCGACCCGCCGGAGGAGATGCTGCGGGCGGCGTACGCCGTGATGACGGGGGAGTGAGATGAAGGTCCTGGTGCTCAACGGTCCGAACCTCGGACGGCTCGGGCGGCGGCAGCCCGACATCTACGGCCACACGTCGTACACCGAGCTCGTCGAGCTGTGCGTCGACTGGGGCCGCGAGCTGGCGTACGACGTCGAGGTGCGCCAGACGAACCACGAAGGGCTCCTGCTCGACTGGCTCAACGAGGCCGCCGACGAGGGCACCCCCGTCGTCCTGAACGCGGGCGCCTGGACGCACTACTCGCTGGCCCTGTACGACGCCTGCGCGCAGCTCAGCGCCCCCTTGGTGGAGGTGCACCTCAGCGACCCGGCCCAGCGGCCGGAGGAGTTCCGGCACACCTCGGTGGTCACTCCGCACGCCAAGGCCGTGGTCGTCGGCCAGGGGGTCGACGGTTACCGCCAGGCATTGCACTCGCTCTAGACTCGACCGCCGGCCCACCGGGGCCTCCCCACGTACCTCGATCACCGAAGGCAGATCCGCGCGCATGGCGACGACGAACGACCTGAAGAACGGCATGGTGCTCAACCTCGACGGCCAGCTCTGGCAGGTCATCTGGTTCCAGCACCACAAGCCCGGCAAGGGCGGTGCCGTCGTCCGCAGCAAGCTGAAGAACGTCGAGTCC
>JAICRP010000202.1 GCA_025966445.1 Nocardioides sp. | reverse complement strand
GGTCGAAGCCGACGACCAGCACCTGGACCGGGCCGGTCACGCGTGGCTCCGCGACATCAGGTCGTCGTACTCCGCGGCGGTGATCACGCCGGTGTCGCGCAGGTGCCGAAGGGCCGCCTCCGTGTCGGAGCGGGAGGTCGTGGGCGCGGGCACCGGGGTCCTGCCGGTCACCGGACGGGCCGGCGGACGGGCTGGCGGACGGGCTGGCGGACGGGCTGGGGGATGAGAGGCTGCGTACGCCTGGGCCGGCGTGAACCGACCGCCGTAGTAGGGCGTGGCTCCTGTCATCCCGGAGCGCATCAACTGCCTGGGCACGAGCAGCATCGGGCCTCCTCTGAGCGATGTTGCTCACTATAGGGACCGTCGGCTCTCCGCCGCGCCGCGGAAGACGCCGCCGTGCAGCAGGTAGCCGATCACCCACACTTCGCCGATCGTGGCGGTGATCGCAAGCGCGTCGGCGACCGGTTGGGCCCCTGGTGCCAGGGAGGTCACGAACGCGCTCAGCACGTACCCGACGCCACCACCGATGAGCAGCCAACCCAGCAACCTGGGCATGCCGGCGCAGCGGAGCACGAGCAGGCCCATCGGCACCAGCCACAGGCCGAAGAACAGCCCGCCGGCAAGCCACAGGTTGTCGCTCAGACCGATGAGGAGGTGGACCTGACCGGTCGCGTCGCCGATCGGGTCGAGCGCCAGCTCGAGAGCCGTCGCCAGGGACGCCGCGCTGACCAGGATCGCCGTCGCGTTGACCAGTCCGAAGGCGGCCACTGCGCCGGCGGCGACGGTGTCGACCGACCGGAAGAGGCGGTAGAACCACACCGCCACCAACGCCTGGGCGACCACCACGGCGAGCTCGAGGGCGACCACCAGCCGCGCCACCGACTCGTGCTCGACGAGCTCGGCGACCGTTGCGGCGTCGTCGGCGAAGGCCTGAGGCCGGAGGACCAGGAACCCGGCCAGCCCGGTCAGCGCCAGGGCCAGGTACAGCAGCCCGGTTGTCCGCGCAGTGCCGAGAGTGGCCGTCGGAGCAATGCGCTCACCCGGGGGAACCAGCCACGAGGGTGGCCGACGTGGTGCGGTACGCGTGGCGACGTTCATGACAACACTCCCTCGATGCGACCTTACGCAGTAAGGCTCCCATACGGCGTAAGGTACCGCAACCCCAGGCCTCACCTCGGCGACAGGGACAGGCCGTGCTCGGCGATGCGGCTGCGCGCGGCCCCCACGCCGACGACGGCCCAGGCGGCGTAGCCGGTCAGCAAGAAGATGTCGTGGAAGGGGTCCGAGCCCACGGCGATGGCCAGGAAGCCGAGGACGGCGGCCGCCATCAGACCGACCCCCGCCATCTCGACTCCGGCGCGCCGCAGCTGGGAACCGCGGAGCAGCCCGCCCACCGTGGTGAGCAGCAGGCCCAGGGAGAAGAAGACGAATGATGCCTCGGGTTCACCGGTGACCACCTCGAGAGCGCCGTAGGTGGCCGCGAAGAGCATCTCGGCCACGCAGCCGGCGACCAGGAGTCGGGCGCCGACCCGGTCCCTGCGGTTCGCGGGAGGGTGCACCCCGGCGAGATCACGGCACAGACCCGCCAGGAGCAGCCACCCGACCAGCTGGCTCGCGGCGAAGGCGATCGTGAAGGCGGTGCCGTCACCGAGGGGCTCCGAGACGAGCTCGGCGACCACGGGGACGATCAGCAGGACCGCGGCGGTGGCGCCCTTCGCGGTGGTGTTCATGGTGGCTCCTTCGGTCCGTTCGAGTGGGTCTCCGACGCTAGGGACCGCCCAGGTCCTCGTCGTCTGCCCTTCGGGCGACACCTGGCATCTGCCTCAAGAGGGATGTGGACGGATGTCCGGAGCCCTACCGTCTGGGCATGGACTGGCCGCGAGCGTCACGCGCGGCCCTCGTGCTGCTCGTGCTGTTCCTGTTCGTCGCTGTCCAGGTGCAGGTGTGGAGCTCCGCCGACACGCAGCCCTTGCTGCACGCCGCCCTGGCAGCGGCGTACACGTTGCCTCTCCTGGCCGCCCGTCGACGGCCGCTGGCGGTAGCGCTGGTCGTGGTCGGCGCGGCCTTCGCCGACCACTGGCTCGACGGGCAGGGCGGACCGGCCTGGTTCGCGATGCTGCTCGCGGTCTACGCCCTCGGCAGGTACGCCGACCCCCGCGCCTCCGCCGTCGGCCTGACCGCCGTGGGTGCGGGCGTGCTGGCGGTCGACCTCCCCCGGCTCCAGGACGGCGCCCCGCTCGACGAGGTCCTGCCCGGATGGGTCTTCATTGCGGGCGTGTGGGGGCTCGGCCGCTGGATCCGGTGGCGTCACGGCGAGACGGAGGCGCTGGAAGCCCGCGCGGCTCTGCTCGAGCGCGATCGGGAGGACGCGGCTCGCGCGGCCGTGGCGCACGAGAGGGCGCGGATCGCGCGCGAGCTGCACGACCTGGTCGCGCACGGCCTTGCCGTGACCGTGCTCCAGGCGCAGGCGGCCCAGCGGGTGCTGGCCGAGGACCCGGCCGCGGCCCGCAAGTCCCTGGCCTCGATCGAGGCCCTCGGTCGACAGGGCCTGGCCGAGCTGCGCCGACTCCTGGAGCTCCTCGACGAACGTGGCGAGGCATCTCCGCTCGACCCCGCGCCCACGCTCGCCCGGCTGGACGAGCTCGTCGAACAGGTCCGGGAGGCGGGACTGCCCGTCACGCTGACGGTCCACGGCAGTCGCGGCGACGTGCCCGCCGGCGTCGACCTCTCGGCGTACCGGATCGTCCAGGAGAGCCTGACGAACGCCCTGAAGCACGCGGGCCAGGGCGCGCGCGTGGACCTGAGCCTGACCTACCGGCCCGACGAGCTGGAGATCGTGGTCGCCGACGACGGTCCCGCCGTGTCAACCCTGCCGGGCACCGGCCGGGGTCTGATCGGGATGCGCGAGCGAGTCGGGCTGTACGGCGGCAGCCTCGAGGCAGGCCGACGGCAGGAGGGTGGCTTCGTGGTCAGGGTGCTCATGCCATGGGGGTCGGCCGTCGCATGATCCGCGTCCTGCTGGTCGACGACGAGGAGCTCGTCCGCAGCGGGCTGCGGCTGATTCTCAGCACCGAGCCCGACCTCGAGGTGGCGGCCGAGGCGGCGGACGGTGAGCAGGCCCTCGCCATGGTCGAGCTGCACCAGCCCGACGTGGTGATGCTCGACATCCGCATGCCCGGGCTCGACGGGATCGAGGTGGCCCGCCGGTTGGCCGCGAGCGGATCCCCAGCACGGATCGTGGTTCTGACGACGTTCGACAACGACGACTACGTGTACGGCGCCCTGCGGGCGGGAGCGAGCGGGTTTCTCCTCAAGGACGCTCCCGCCACCCAGCTGGTGTCCGCGATCAGGGCAGCTGCCGCGGGTGACGCCGTGCTCGCCCCATCGGTGACCCGGCGCGTGGTCGACGAGCTGGGTCGGCGCCAGGCGCCGGCGGCGATCCAGCGCCTCGACGTGCTGACCGACCGGGAGCGCGACGTGCTGACGCTGATGGCCGAAGGCTGTTCCAACTCCGAGATCGGTGATCGCCTCTTCATCACCGAGGGGACGGTCAAGACCCACGTGGCCAGGATCCTGGTCAAGCTCGGCGTACGCGACCGCCTGCAGGCCGTCGTCCTCGCGTACCGGGCACCGTAGGTCAACCGACGGGAGTCACCCGCGCGTTGCCGTGGAGCAGGTCTGCGGGGTCGTACGTCGACTTGATCTCGACGAGACGGCCGAACTTGGCTGCGCCGTACGCCGCGGCCACCGGATCGACGTCGTCGAACTCGGACGAGCCGTTGACGTACGACCCGTCCTGCGTCGCGTACGGCCGCAGCGCGTCGGCGATCGAGGTCACCCAGGCCCGCTCGCCGGGGAGCATCTCGGGGGCGGGGCAGACCCCGATGATGAACGTCCCGTACCTGGGTGAGCGGCCGCCGCTGAAGGCCGTGGCGTCCTCGGCGGGCGCGCTGTAGGCGCCGTCGAGCCGGTAGAACAGGACGATCGAGAGCGGTGAGACCTTCTGGGGGAAGCGCTCGACGAGGGCGTCGATGAGGCCGTCCGAGAGCTCTTCGACGTAACAGCCCTTGTCGTAGCAGAAGAAGCCCCAGGCGTTCGCCTCGTCCAGCATCTTCTGGAGCTCGACGTACGGCATCGGCGCGGCGAAGTCGACGAGCGGAGGTACGGCGGATCGGGCCCGGTCGAGCACCGCGGAGTGCTCCTCGGACGAGCCGAAGCCGACGACGACCATGGCGTAGCCGGGCTGGAGCCGGTGCTGCTCGGGGACGAACGGCGCCGGCGGCGCGTTCAGGCCGCCCACCACGACGTTGACGTCCGGAGGCAACGAGGCGATGACGTCCCGCGCGTGGCGCAGGGCGGCGGCTCCCTGGTCCTGGCCCCAGAACAGGAAGCCGAAGTGCACCATCGGGCCGGCCTCGTGCAGCTCGAACTCGAACTCCGTGACGATCGCGAAGTTGCCGCCGCCGCCGCGCAGCGCCCAGAACAGGTCGGCGTTCTCCTCCTCGGACGCCACCAGCACGTCGCCGGCGGCCGTCACGACGCGGGCCGAGAGCAGGCTGTCGATCGCCAGTCCGTACTTGCGGCTCAACCACCCCATGCCGCCGCCGAGCGTGAGCCCCCCGACCCCGGTGTGGCTGATCAGCCCGACCGGCACCGCCAGCCCGTGCGCCTGGGTGGCGGCGTCCAGCTCGCCCAGCAACGCCCCGCCGCCCACCTTGGCCCGCCGCGCAACGGGATCGACGATCACCTCGTTCATCGGGCCGAGGTCGATCACCAGGCCGTCGTCCACGACGGACGAGCCCGACATGCTGTGCGCACCGCCGCGCACGGCCACCTCGAGGCCGTTGGCAACAGCGAACCGAACGGCCGTCTGCACGTCCGACTCGTCGGCACATCGCGCGACGGCGAGCGGACGGCGGTCGATGGCCGCGTTCCAGACACGGCGGCTCTCGTCGTACCTCGCATCGCCGGCGCCGACGACCTCGCCACGCAGTCGGCTGCGAAGGTCGTCGACCGGAGTGCTCGCGGTCTGGGTCATGGCGTGCCTCCCTGTGGTGCGCGGGGGGGCGCAAGAACACTAGTCCTGTGACGGCCGCCGGCACAGGGGTGAACAAACCACCCCTCACGGGCGTCCCACGGACCGTGAGGAACTTCCTCGCGGCACTCGTCGTGGCCGCCCCGTTCAGCGTCGCGGTCGCCTCCGACGCCCAGGCACAGGACGTGACCTGCCAGGGACAGGCCGCCACGGTGGTGGGCCCGACCGACGGCTTCGACACCGTCGGAACCGAGGGCGACGACGTGATCGTGGCGCCCGTCGGCAACCAAGGCCGGGTCCTGGGCCTCGGGGGCAACGACACGATCTGCCTGGTCGATGGCGCCTCGGGACCGTCGCGCGATCCGATCGTCTCGGTCGAGGCCGGGGCCGGGAACGACACGGTGCACAACCTGCGGTCCGACGGGACGGGCAGCGTCGAGCTCGGTCCCGGCGCGGACACCTACGTGGGCAACGACTTCCCGGAGCGCGTTTACGGATCGATGTCCTGGCCCCCCGAGGGGGACACCGACATCGACGTCTTCCAGACCGGCGGCGGGGTCGACGTGATCACGTCCGGGGCGGCAGGGGTCGCGAACCACGACAGCATCTCGACGGGCGCCGGCAGCGAGAGCATCTGGTACGGCGGTACGGCGGCCGGGGCCCTCCTCGACAACGGTCCGACCGCAGACTCCCTGTACCTGGTCGAGCCATGGACCGGCGAGCTCGTCGTCGACAACGTCGCTCGCCGGGCCAGCATCGGTGGCAGCACGGTGCTCTCCTGGACATCCCTCGCCGGGTTCTCGATGCGTGCTGTACCCGGCAGCCACGTCACCTTCGTCGGCTCCGACGCGGACGAGGCCCTCGCTCTCCACGGCTCCGTCCGCGACCTGGCCGCGCACGCAGCGGTCTCCACCGGTCGCGGGGACGACATCGTCCGCCTCGAGGACTACCTGCCCAGCAGCGTCGACCTCGGTGAGGGCTACGACTCCCTCACCTACCTGGCCTGCCACCGCGCCTACGTCTCGGTGGCCGTCTCCGCAGAATGCCTGGGCAGAGGCGGTGAGGAGCTGTCCACGGCCCTCGCGGGGATCGAGTCCTTCCACGGCGAGACGGCCAACGGCCTGACCGTCCAGGGAAGCGACCAGGCCGACCGCATCACGGCGATCGCCACGTACGTCCTGGTCCGCAGCGGTCGGGGTGCCGACCGCGTGCACGCCCGGGGAGCCCGGACCACCCAGGTGGTCGGTGGCCGTGGCGCC
>JAICRP010000051.1 GCA_025966445.1 Nocardioides sp. | reverse complement strand
GCTGCCGCGGAGCTGATGGGGATCGGCGTCCCGCCCTTCGCCCGGCGCCGTGGGCTGGGCTCGGCCATCACCCGCGCGCTCGTCGAGGCGGTGCGTGCCCGAGGCACCGACATCGTGCTGCTCTCGGCCGGCTCCGACGACGCGGCGAGCATCTACCGTCAGGTCGGCTTCGTCGACGTGGGCACGGCCTGCATCCTCGAGATGCCCGCGGATGGGTGAGCCCGACCTGCGCCGGCTGACGCCCGACGACTGGGCGGTGCTCCGCGACGTACGGCTGCGCGCGCTGGCGGACTCCCCCGACGCCTTCGGGTCCACGCTCGAGCGCGAGCAGTCCTTCGACGAGAAGGACTGGCGCCGCCGCTCGGTGCGACCGGTCTGGGTGGCGGACGTGGACGGCCGACCGGTGGCCATGGCCGGCGCGTTCTCGGACGACGGCGTCCTCCAGGTGTGGGGCATGTGGACCGATCCCGCTCACCGCGGCCGGGGCCTGGCCCGCGCCCTGCTCGACCGCCTCCTCGGCGCGGCGATCGCCGACGGGCGTCCCGTGGCCCTGCACGTGAACACCACGAACGCAGGAGCCCGCGCGTTCTACGAGGGCTACGGCTTCGTCGGTACCGGCCACCTCGAGCCGCTGCGTCCGGGCTCGGAGCAGCGGATCGAGCTCATGCGGATCGACCCTCGCGCCGGTTGACCGCCGAGATGACGGCCTTCAGCGACGCGGTGACGATGTTGGCGTCGAGGCCGACGCCCCAGAGCACCTGGTCGCCGACGAGGCACTCGACGTACGCCGCCGCGATCGCGTCGCCACCCGCCGACAGTGCGTGCTCTGCGTAGTCGAGCACCCGCACGTCGTACTCCTGCGGCAGGCTGTTGAGCGCCGCCACGAACGCCGCGATCGGGCCGTTGCCCTCGCCGGTCAGCGTGGTGAGATCGCCGTCGACGTAGACGTTCACGGAGAGCTGGTCCTTCTCGCCGGCCGCGGCCGAGGTGTGCACGGAGTTGAGCCGCAGCGGGGCCTCGCGGTCCAGGTACTCGGCGCGGAAGGCGGTCCAGATCGCCTCCGGCGTCATCTCGCCGCCCTCCTCGTCGGTGTGCTGCTGGATCACCCGGCTGAACTCGATCTGCGCGCGGCGCGGCAGGTCCAGCTTGTGCTCTGCCTTGAGGATGTAGGCCACGCCGCCCTTGCCGGACTGGCTGTTGACCCGGATCACGGCCTCGTAGGACCGACCCACGTCCTTGGGGTCGATGGGCAGGTACGGGGCCTCCCAGTCGACGTCACGGACGTCCTTGCCCTGCTCGGCGGCGACCCGGTCGAGGTCCTCGAGCCCCTTCTTGATGGCGTCCTGGTGAGACCCGGAGAACGCCGTGTAGACGAGGTCGCCGGCGTACGGGTGCCGCGGGTGCACGGGCAGCTGGGTGCAGTACTCGACCGTGCGGCGGATCTCGTCGATGTCGGAGAAGTTGATCTGCGGGTCGATGCCCTGGCTGAACAGGTTCATGCCGAGCGTGACCAGGCAGACGTTGCCGGTGCGCTCGCCGTGCCCGAACAGGCAGCCCTCGACCCGGTCGGCGCCGGCCATCATGGCCAGCTCGGTGGCGGCCACGGCGGTGCCACGGTCGTTGTGCGGGTGCAGGCTGATCGTCGTGAACTCGCGCCGCGTCAGCTGGCGGGAGAACCACTCGATCTGGTCGGCGTAGACGTTGGGCGTGGCCATCTCGACCGTCGCCGGCAGGTTGAGGATGATCTCGCGGCCGTCGTCGGGCTGCCAGACGTCGGAGACGGCCTCGCACACCTCGACCGAGAACGGCAGCTCGGTGCCGGTGAAGATCTCCGGGCTGTACTCGTAGCCGATGACCGTCTTGTCGAGGATGTTCTCGCTGTGCTTCATCACCAGCTCGGTGCCGCGGACGGCGATGTCCTTGATCTCGTCCTTGCTGGCGTGGAAGACCACGCGGCGGAACAGCGGGGCGAGCGCGTTGTAGAGGTGGATGTTGGCGTGGTGCACGCCGACGAGCGAGTGCACCGTGCGCTCGATGAGGTCCTCGCGGGCCTGGGTGAGCACCGAGATGGTGACGTCCTCGGGGACCTTGTCACCCTCGATGAGCTGGCGGACGAAGTTGAAGTCGGTGTCACTCGCACTCGGGAAGCCGACCTCGATCTCCTTGTAGCCCATCCGCACCAGGAGCTCGAACATCTTCATCTTGCGGGCCGGGCTCATCGGGTCGATCAGCGCCTGGTTGCCGTCGCGCAGGTCGGTCGAGAGCCAGCGCGGCGCCTCGGTGACCGTCCGCGTCGGCCAGGTGCGGTCGGGGATGTCGATCGGCGGGAACGCGCGGTAGCGGTGGATCGGCATCCCGCTGCTGCGCTGGGTGTTCGTGAAACCGGAGTTCTGCAGAGTCATGTCGTCCTCGTCGGGTGATCGAGCGATCGGGACGTCGGCGCGCGTGGTGATCTCCGCAACGAGGGGGTCCGACGGGTTCAGACCTCGCTGCGGCGGCGAAGGAGGAGGCTCGGGCCTCGGTGCGCGCTCATGACCGACCCACCATAGCCGTGGAGTGCGGCCACGACGAGGCGTTGCCAGACTGTGGACCGTGAGCCCGACCTTCACTCCCCCGCACGCCGACCTGACGTTCATGACTCCCCTCTCGGAGGAGCGGGCCGGCCGCCTCGTCCGCTTCCTGGCCGAGGGTGAGCCTGGCACGGTGCTCGACATCGGCTGCGGCTGGGCCGAGCTGTTGGTCCGGGTGCTCGAGGCGGCGCCCGACGCGATCGGTGAGGGCGTCGACCTCGATGCCGACGCGATCGCGCACGGCCAGGGCCTCGCCGACGCCAAGGGCCTGACCGACCGGGTGGACCTGCGGGTCAGCGACGCCGGCGACCTGAAGGGCGGGTGGGACCGGGTCATCTGCATCGGGGCCTCGCAGGTCTGGGGTGCGCCCATCGAGGAGCTGCAGCCCCTGCCGTACGCCGCCGCGCTCGCGGCCCTGCGCTCCCTCCTGCCGCGGGGCGGGCGTCTCGTCTACGGCGACGGCATCTGGACGCGCCCGCCGACGCGAGCGGCGGTCGCCCCACTGGCCGGGCGCGACGACGAGTTCGTGACGCTGGGTGAGGTGGCCGACCTGGCCGTCGCGGCCGGCTTCGCCCCGCTGGCGGTGCACGAGGCGTCCCTCGACGAGTGGGACGTCTTCGAGTCGGGCTACGCCGCCGGGTACGCCCGCTGGCTTGCGGAGCACCCCGCCGACCACCCCGACACCGGCGAGGTACACGCGCTGGCCGAGCGCCAGCGCACGGCGTACTTCGCGGGGTACCGCGGGGTGCTGGGCCTCGGCTACCTGGAGCTGCTGGCCGTCTAGGGCTGGACGAGCGCCTCGGTGATGAACCGGGCCGCGTCGTTGCCGGTGTACGCGTCCTTCGGGCTGGCCTGGAACTGGCCGATCCGCACCACGACGGTCTCGGACCTGGGGTCGACCAGGACCACCTGGCCCCCGAGGCCCTGCGCCGTGAACGCGTTGGCCGGCAGGCCGGGCATGGTCTGCCCGACCGGCGGTTCGGGCTGGCCGGGCGCGTCGGTCGCCAGCGGGCCGATGATGGGACCCTTGCGGTTGAGCCACCAGAGCAGGCCGTACGCCGCGTTGTGGTCCTGCGACGACTCGCCCACCGCCGCCTTCACCCACGACCGCGGCACGACCTGGTCGTCGCCCCACCGTCCGTGGCGGAGGAACAGGTAGCCGAACCGGGCCAGGTCCTCGCACGTGGTCTGCGTGCCGAAGAACACGTTGGTGTTGCCCGCGGGGTCGGCCGTCATCTGGGTGTTGGTCATCCCGAGGGGACCGAACAGCCGCTCGGCTGCGAACGCGCGGGTCTCCTGGCCGGTTGCCGTCGCGATCACACGGTCGAGGGTCTGGATGGCCGCGTTGTTGTAGGTCCACACCTTGCCCGGCGGGTACAGCTGGCCGAGGTCGATCGCGAACTGGGTGCGGTCCTCGGCCTGGGGCAGGTCGCCGTAGTCGGTGCCGATGTCCCAGAACCGGCCGCTGACGTTGCTGAGGATGTCGCGGATCGTGACCGAGCGGGACTTCGTACCGCGCCACTCGTGGATGTAGCGCTTGGCGCGGTCGTCGACGTCCAGGTCACCGTCGGCCTGGGCCATGCCGACCAGCGTGCTCGTGATCGACTTGGTCACCGAGAAGACCTCTCGCGGCGTCTCGGGCCCGACCCCGCCCCAGTTCCACTCGCCCACGACCTTTCCCTTGCGGGCGACGAGCAGGCAGGTCGACTTCGACGGCCTGGCGTCGCGGGCGATCGCCTCCATCCGCTGGGCGTTGAAGCCGAGGGCCCGCGGCCGCACCTGCTCCCACGTCTCGCCGGGGTAGACGGTGCCGTCGGCGGCCCGCGTCGGCTGGTCGGTCGCCGCGGTCGGGAAGGCGTCGGACGGCGACGAGGGCTCCGTCGCCGCGCTGGTCGCCGCCGAGGTGATGCCTCTCGCCGGCGTCGCGGCGGTGGCGCCTCCGCCACCATCCGAGCAGGCCGCCAGACTCAGCGCCGCCAGGAGGGCGGTCGCCGCCGTCAGCCGTGGGGAAGTCATCCGATCGAGGTTACCGGGGCAGGACGCCCTGACCCGGCCCCCTCAGGTGAGTCCCCTCACGTTCCGAGGTAGCCCCAGTCGGAGAGCACCGCCGCGCAGAAGTCCTCGTTGGTGCCCGTCGAGCCGAAGACCAGCTCGTTGGACAGCTCGACGTCGTTGACGTAGTCGTAGACGATCTCGAACCGGACCTGACCGGAGTTCTTGGCGATCAGCTTGCCGTCGTTGCCGTACGTGCGGTTGCCGCCCGTCAGCAAGACCACGATCGTCAGGGTGCCCGCCTCCGGGTCGTCGACGAGCGACAGGTCCTTGTCGATGGTGTTGGGCTGGATGTCGGTGGCCGTCATCCCGTTCGGAGCCGTGAAGACGTTGACGACGGTGGTCTTCTCGAGGAAGTAGTCGGGCCCACCGGGCCCGCGCGAGTTGACCTGGTAGCGACCGTCGACGGTCGCCTCGAAGTCGACCGCGATCCCGGCGTCGCAGAAGTTCTCGTTGGTGCCGGAGAACTCGTCGTGGAACGACTCCTTCTCGATGATGCCGGCCGACGCCGGAGGCGCGACGAGGGCCAGCAGGGCGGCCGTGGCGAACACTGTCCCGAGAAGGGTGTGGATGCTGTGATGACGAGTCATCAGGTACCCCTTCGTTGTCGTGGTGCTCCCGACGGTAGGCGTGTCCGTACGATCCGTCATCCGGGTTGGCACGGATGGGCCACGGGTCGGCGCTAGCCTCGACGAATGGCGCGGCTGCTGGTGGTGCACCACTCGCCGACGCCCACGGTGCAGCAGCTCACCGACGCCGTCCTGGCCGGCAGCTGCGACGAGGAGATCGAGGGCGTCGACGTGGTCGTCCGGCCCGCGCTCGCCGCCCATGCCGACGACGTGCTCGCGGCGGACGGCGTGCTGCTGGGCACGACCGCGAACTTCGGCTACAGGAGTGGCGCGCTGAAGCACTTCTTCGACACGATCTTCCTCGAGGCCGGTGGTGCGCTGAGCGACGACGGTTCGGCGGCCGCCGGTGCCGGCGGACTCGGCAAGAAGCCGTGGGGACTGTTCGTGCACGGCCGGTACGACACCACCGGCGCCGTCCGCTCCGTCGAGACGATCGTGGGTGCATTGCCGTGGCGACAGGCGGCGCCCGTGCTCGAGGTGCTGGGCGACCCGACCGACGAGCAGCTCGAGGCCGCGTACGAGCTCGGCGCGACGCTGGCGGCCTTGCTGATCGACGCCTGAGCACCAGGTGCCGCTCAGTAGGATCCGGCCCGTGAGTCGTCTGCTGCGTTGCGTGCCCGCCGCGGTGGCTGCGCTCGCGCTGGCGGCCGTCCTCGCCGGCTGCACGGAGGACCTCGCGCCGGGCGTCGACCCGGCCCAGGTCGACGCCGTCGAGGCGCCGGAGCTCGGGGCCTGCCGGGTCCTCACGCTCGACGACATCGCCCAGCCGAGCAACGCCACCAAGGTGGTCGACTGCACCGACCCGCACACCGCGATGACCTATGCGGTCGGTTCGCTGCCCGAGGAGCTGGAGGACGTGGCGTACGACGCCGACGAGCTGGGCGCGTTCGTGTTCGAGCGGTGCACCACCAAGTTCGCCAAGTTGCTCGGCGCCGACGAGAGCCTGGCCATGCGGACCGTGCTCACGTGGGCATGGTTCCGGCCGTCTGAGAACGCGTGGGACGAGGGCGCCCGCTGGTACCGCTGCGACGTCGTCGGCGGCGGCGACCAGACCCAGGAGCTCGTGGACCTCCCGGCGGACGTCAAGGGCCTCATGCGGCGACCCGACGACCAGTGGCTCGTGTGCGCCGCCGGCCCGACCGTGGCCGGGTCGGTGAAGATCCCGTGCTCGGAGGCCCACGACTGGCGCGCGGTCTCGACCATCAAGCTCGGCGAGCCCGAGGACCCCTATCCCGGCGACCGGGTCTCCGAGGTGACGACCCGGGACTACTGCTCGAAGTCCGTCGGCGCGTGGCTGGGCTACCCCGTCGACTACGACTACGGCTTCACCTGGTTCCACGAGCCCGAGTGGGTCGCCGGCAACCGCCGGTCGGTCTGCTGGGCGAAGACGAGCCAATGACCCGTACGACGACCGGGCTCGCCGCAGTCCTGCTCGCCGGCGCGCTGCTCACCGCCTGCTCGTCGGGCGACGACCCCGACGCCGGGCCCTCCTCGGCCCCGGCGAGCGCGTCGTCGGCCGCCGACTCCCCCAGCGCGACGCCGACGGCAGCCGTGGCCGCGCCGGTGCCCGACAACCGCGCCTGCTACGACTACGGCTACGCCGCGGCCGTCGCCCCGGTCGCGCGCGGTGCGTCCGTTCCGTGCGACCGCGACCACACCGCGATCACCTACGCCGTGGGCGACCTCGACACGGTGGTCGACGGCCACCTGGTCTCCGTGGACTCCGACCGCGTGCAGGCCCAGGTCGCCGACGAGTGCCCACAGGCGTTCGAGCGGTTCGTCGGCGGCACGGTCGAGGCGCGGCGGCTCACCATGCTGCGGCCGGTCTGGTTCACCCCGAGCCTCGAGCAGTCCGACCGCGGCGCCAACTGGTACCGCTGCGACGCTGTCGCCATCGCCGCCGACGAGAAGCTCGCTCCGCTCGTCGGCCGACTGCAGGGCGTCCTCGCCCGGCCCCTGGCGGCCGAGCGCTACGCCATGTGCGGCACGGCCGAGCCGGGAACACCCGGGTTCCGGCGGGTCGTCTGCTCCACCGACCACACCTGGCGCGCGCTCAGCACCGTCGACATCGCCGGCCGCGCGTACCCCGGCGTCGAGAGGGTGCGCGCCGCCGGCCAGCAGACCTGTCAGGACGCCGCGTCCTCCGTCGCCGACGACCCGCTCAACTACCGCTGGGGCTACGAGTGGCCGACCGAGCAGCAGTGGCAGGCCGGTCAGCACTACGGGATCTGCTGGGCGCCGAGCTGAACCGGTCAGAACCCCAGCTTGCGCAGCTGCCGGGGGTCGCGCTGCCAGTCCTTGGCGATCTTCACGTGGAGGTCGAGGTAGACCGGGGTGCCGAGCAGGGCCTCGATCTGGTGCCGGGCTCGGGTGCCGACGTCGCGGAGGCGGGCGCCCTGGTGGCCGATGACGATGCCCTTCTGCGAGGAGCGCTCGACGTACAGGTTCGCGTGGATGTCGAGCAACGGCTTGTCGGCGGGCCGGCCCTCGCGCAGCCCCATCTCCTCGACCACGACGGCGATCGAGTGCGGGAGCTCGTCGCGGACGCCGTCCAGGGCCGCCTCGCGGATCAGCTCGGCGGCGAGGATCTCCTCGGGCGCGTCAGTGAGGTCGCCGTCGGGGTAGAGCTGCGGTCCCTCGGGCAGCATCCCGACCAGCAGGTCGGCGAGCAGGTCGACCTGGCTGCCGGAGACGGCCGACACCGGCACCACCTCGGCCCACTCGGTCTTCATCTCGGCTCCGAGCGTCGCGATGTCCAGCAGGTGCTGGGCGATCTGCTCGGGCGTGGCCAGGTCGGTCTTGGTGGCGACGGCGACCCGGACCGTGCGCCGTACCTTGGCCAGCTCGGTGACGATGAACCGGTCGCCGGGGCCGATCTTCTCGTTGGCGGGGAAGCACACGGCGACCACGTCGACCTCGGCCCAGGTGGTGCGCACCAGGTCGTTGAGCCGCTCGCCGAGCAGGGTGCGCGGCCGGTGCAGGCCGGGGGTGTCGACCAGGATCAGCTGGGCGTCGGGCCGGTTGACGATGCCGCGGACCACCGTCCGCGTCGTCTGCGGCTTGTCGCTGGTGATCACGACCTTCTGGCCGACCATCGCGTTGGTCAGCGTGGACTTGCCGGCGTTGGGGCGGCCCACGAACGACACGAAGCCGCTCCGGTAGCTCTCGGGGTCGGGCTCGGTCATGGGGTCGCGCCCTCCCGAGCGGCGTCGTACGCCGCCCAGATCTCCTCGTCGGACCGGCCGGCGGCCTGGCCCTCTCTCCAGATGGGTCCGGGGTCGACCGCGCGAGGCTGTCGCGTCGCACCGCCCCGCCAGTAGCCCATCACGTCGTACGCCGTGCTCGGCAGGCGCCGCTCCCGCATGAGGTGCTTGCGGATCGCCCGCATCTGCGAGGACTCGCCCGCCATCCAGAAGTACCCGTCGCCCTCGGGCCAGTCGACCGACTCGACGACCGACGCCACCGCCGACTGCCCCTCGCCGGGTGGTGCCAGCCAGGTCACGTCGGCACCCTCGGGCAGGTACCCCGTCAGGTCGTCGGGCACCTCGGCCCACACCCGGGTCGGTACGTCGGTCTCGCGCAGGATCCGCGCCATGGCCGGCATCGCGGTCAGGTCACCGACCAGCATCATCCAGGTGGCCGACTCCGGCATCGCGAAGGAACCCTTCGGCTCGCTCAACGTGACGCGCTCGCCGGTGCAGTCGCGCCCCGACGACCAGGCCCACTCCGTCACGAGCCCTTCCTCGTGGACGACCACGTCGATGACGAGCTCGGACCCGTCCCACGAGCGCACGGTGTAGTAGCGCAGCTGGAACTGCCCCGGGACCACCAGGCCGACCCACTCGTCGGGGATCCCCGTGGACACGAACGGGTCAGGCCCCTCGAGGTCGGCCAGCACCAGTCGCACCAGGTGTGGCGAGACCTGCTCGCGGCGCGCCACCGTGGCGGCGTACTCGCGGGCTCGGGCAGTCACCCGGCCAGGCTAGTCTCCGGCGAGTGGAGCAGGACGAGGCGGTGTGGCGCCGTCGACGCCGCTGGACGTACGCCGTCTTCACCCTCGGCCTGATGGTCTTCGTCGCCCGCTTCGGCATCCCCACCGACCGGATCGGCCTGGCCGCCCTGGCGACGGGCTTCCTCTCCATCGGTCTGCTCGGCAAGGGGTGGCGGGCGTGGGGACAGATGCTGCTCGACTGGCTGCCGTTCCAGGCGGTGCTGCTGGTCTACGACTACAGCCGCGGCTTCGCCTCCCCCTACAGCGCCGAGCAGATGGCGGCCCGTGACTACCCCACCCACGACGTCCACAACGCGCTCGGCCTGCCCCTCCAGGTGCAGCCACCGATCGACTTCGACCAGTGGCTGGCGAACCTGCTGACGATCGGCACGACGCCCACGCAGTGGCTGCAGACCCACCTGCACCCCGGACCGGTCGACGGCACGGCCATCCCGTGGTTCGCGGTGCTGGTGAGCCTGGTCTACTGCTCGCACTACCTGGTCACGCCGGTGACCGCGGTCGTGCTGTGGATCCGGGACCGGCGCGAGTACCGGCAGTGGATGTCGATGGTCGTGACCCTCGCTGTCGCGGGCCTGGCGACGTACGTGCTGCTGCCGACCGCGCCCCCGTGGCTTGCCTCGATGCAGGACGACCTCACCGGCCCCCCGGTGCTGCGGCTGACGTCGGAGGGCTTCGACCAGGTCGGTCTCAACATGGTCGGCTCCGCGCTCGCCCTCGGCCAGCACCTCGTCAACCCGGTGGCCGCGATGCCCTCGCTGCACGTCGGCTTCGCGACGCTCACCGCGGCCTACTGGTGGCCGCGCGTCCGTTACCCGTACCGGCCGCTGCTCCTGCTGTACCCGCTTGCGATGATGTTCACGCTCGCCTACGGCGGCGAGCACTACGTGCTCGACGAGCTCGCCGGCGTGGTGTACGCGCTCGTCATCGTCGCGTTCTGGCGGAATCGGTTCGCGAGGACTCAGGCCCAGGTCGAGCGCAGCGGGAACCCGTCGACCCCGTCCTCGCCGGTCTTCACCGCGAGCACGTGATCGAGCTCGATCTGGTTGAGCTCGAACCCCATCCGCGACCCGGCCATGTAGAGGCCCCACACCCGCGCGGTGCCCTCGCCCACCTCGGCGACGCACTCCTCCCAGTTGTCGACGAGGTTCCGGCCCCAGGCCGCGCACGTCTTCGCGTAGTGGAGCCGGAAGTTCTCGGCGTGCATCACCTCGAGGCCGGCGTCCTGCACCTCGGTGATGATCTTGCCGACGCCGGTCAGCTCACCGTCGGGGAAGACGTAGCGGTCGATGAACGCGCCGGTCTCCGTGCGCTGGTTGTGCGGGCGGGTGATGCAGTGGTTGAGCAGCCGGCCCTGCGGGCGGAGCTTGTCCTTGAGGAAGCCGAAGTAGTGCGGGTACTGCCGCACGCCGATGTGCTCGGTGAGCCCGATCGAGCTGATCGCGTCGAAGTCGCCCTCGAGGACGTCGCGGTAGTCGGAGTGACGTACCTCGGCGAGGTTCGCCAGCCCCTCGCGGTCGATGGCCTCCTTGGCCCACGACGCCTGCGCGACCGAGAGGGTGACGCCGAGCGCCTGGACGCCGTACTCGCGGGCCGCGAAGCGGACCATGCCGCCCCAGCCGCAGCCGACGTCGAGCAGCCGGATGCCGGGCTGGAGGTCGAGCTTGCGGGCGACGAGGTCGTACTTGTAGTCCTGCGCCTCCTCGAGCGTTGCATCCTCGTTGGGGAACACCGCGCAGGTGTAGGTCATCGACGGACCCAGCACCATCTCGTAGAAGCGGTTCGAGACGTCGTAGTGGTGGTGGATCGCCTCGGCGTCGCGGCCCATCGAGTGCCGCAGGCCCTCGACCGTACGGCGCCAGCGCGGCAGCGTCTCCTGCGGCGGCACCGGCGGCGGCTTGAGGTTCGACCAGCCCAGCCCGCGAACGATCTGGAGCGCCTCGGCGGGCGTCGGCGGGCGGAACTTGAGGTGCCGGTAGAGCAGCACCAGCGCGTCGTACGGGTCCCCGGGGTGCACGCCCTCGATCTCGAGGTCGCCCATGACGTACGCCCGCGCGAGGCCGAGGTCACCGGGTGCGGTGAGCAGGTAGGCCAGGCCGCGCTGGTTCTTCAGCCGCATCGAGATGGGCACCTCGCCGGTGCCGATCGAGCTGCCGTCGTACGCCGTGAACAGCCCGGGCAGCTCCTGCTTGAGCAGCATGCCCACCGCGTCCGCGATCCGGAGCGTCGCTTTCGGGGTCATTGTCTCCGCACCGCCTTGTCGTAGAGGCTCGTGAGCCTGTTGTCGGGGTCGTACTGCTGCTTGACGGCCGCCAGGTGCGCTCCGTCGTACAGCTCGTCGAAGGTCTCGCGGTCGTAGAACGCCTCGGAGTACAGCGACTTGTGGCCGCCGAGCTCGTGCACCTCGGCCTCGATCGCGCGGTTGCGGGGGGCGTTCGCGGCGTCGGGGCCGACGTGCACCGTGCCCCAGAAGCCCACGTTCACGTACGTCGTGTCGAGGGTCAGCGGGTAGGTCGGCCACTCGCGCTCCCGCAGCCGCAACGGGCACAGCCAGACGGGCCGCATGCCGATCTCGGCGTCGAACCAGTCGAGGAACTCCGGCAGCCGCTCGACCGGGATCTCCACGTCCTGGATCACCCGCTCGCGCTGCGGCCGGCCGGCGCGCTTGTCGAGGCGGTCGGCGATGTGGAAGCGCTGGTCCCAGCCGACCATCCGGTAGTAGACGTCGGAGCGACGGTACTTGCGCGGCCACAGCTTGCGCAGCTGCGGGTGCTGGGCACCGAACGCGCCGGAGCACCAGAACCAGTCGGTGTCCCAGCGCCAGAGGTAGTCGTAGGTCGACAGCAGGTCGGTCTCGCGCTGCTGGATCGACCGGTAGTAGACCTGCTGCCCCGTGTAGTCGCTGGCCTTCACGCCGCCACCCGGGTGGTCGGACCACCGGGCCAGCGTGAGGTAGTACTCCCCCGGCTCGAAGGCGACGCCGTCGACGCCGTCGACCTGCTCGCCGGCGTACTCGCCGCTCTCGGTGATCATCGCGATCGTCTTCGCCATCAACCCGGCGTCGTCGAACCGGACGTGCCGCAGCACGACGTGGGAGCGGACCGGCTCGAGCTCGATGCGCAGCCGCGTGGCGTAGCCGAGAGAGCCGTAGGAGTTGGGGAAGGCGTCGAAGAGGTCGTCGCCGGGGCGGGTGGTGACCACCTCGCCGGCACCGGTGAAGACGTCCATCTCGACGACCGACTCGTGCGGCAGACCGCTGCGGAAGCTGGTCGACTCGATGCCGAGGCCGGAGACGGCGCCGCCGAGGGTGATGGTGCGCAGCTGCGGGACGACGAGCGGCATCAGTCCGTAGGGCAGCGTGGCGTCGACGAGGTGCTCGTACGTCGTCATCCCGCCGACGTCGGCCGTCCTCCCGCGTGCATCGACCGCGATCACCCCGTCGAGCTCGCTGACGTCGAGGCCGGGCGTGTGCGTCGCCTGGCGGGGACGGAACAGGTTGGAGGTCTTCTTGGCCAGCCGGACGGGCTGACCTGCGGGGATGGCGGAGTACGACGCGCGCAGTCGCTCGACTGCTTGCGCGTGCTGGGTCCAGGCACTTCCCCCGGCAGTCACGGCTCCAAAATAGCGCGTTCGCCGGAGACGGTCTCCGCCAGGAGCCCGGAGTCCAGACGGGAGTCCCGTCGGTCGAGGCGAACCCGCAGCCTCGTCGCGGCCTCGTCGAGGCGTCCGGCCCGGACGAGAGCATGGATCACGGTGTCCTCGAGGACCTCGCGCTGCGCGTGCGAGCCGCCGATGCGGGCGGCGTACGGCTCGAACCGGAGGAGGCTCTCGGCGGCCTTCGCGTGGTCGCCCTCGACGAACGCCGCCAGCCCGTCGGCGAGCAGCGGCAGCATGGTCGCGGCCCCCGGGGCGTCGAAGCCACGGGCGTTGTCGGCGAACCTGCGCAGGCCGTCGGCGTCGCCTGCCGTGGCCAGGGCCAGCGCGACGTGCATGCCGAGGAACGTGAACGGGACGCCGTCCATGAAGCCACGGGCGAGCTCGCTCACGCGTGGTTGCACGGGGTCCGTCCCGGGTGGCGTGTGGCCGAGCAGCTGGCAGCGCCAGAGCAGTGAAGGCCCGTCGATCAGCCGCCCGCCGGCGATCGAGCCGCCGCACGAGGGGTACCGCGCGAGGGCGCCGTCGCCGTCACCGATCGCCAGGTGGTGCAGCGCCGCGTGCCAGACCAGGTGCCTTCCGAACATCGCCTTCTGGTCGGTTCCCGGCAGCCAGCCGTCCAGCCAGGCCAGGCCGTTGGTGTGGTCGCCGGACTCGAAGTACACGTGGGCCATCGGGTGACCGCCCATGAACGACGTCGGGTCGAGCTCGAGGCTGCGGACGGCGAACCGGTGCGCCGCGTCGAGGTCCCCCCGGTCCTGCGCGGCCATCCCGAGGAACCCGAGCAGCATCGCGTCCTCGCCGACCACGTCCAGGCTGCGCGCGGCGCGCCGCTCGGCCTCGGCATCACCCTCGGGCTCGGTGCTCACGGTCAGCAGGAAGACGGCCACCATCAGCCCCATCAGGTCGCCGGGGTGCTCGTCGTGGTGCCCCAGCCACCGTGGCATCGCCGCCCAGCGGCCGCGTTCGACCGTCGCGCCCACGGCGGCCACGAACGACCGCTCCCAGTCGTGCTGCTGCCGGCCCTCCCGGGCGGCCGCCACCTCGACCTCGGCGTCGAACGGCGCCGCCATGAACACGGCCCACAACGCCGCCATCGCCCGCCCGACCGCGAACCCGGGGTCCTGCTCGACCACCTGCTGGAGGAGCTCCACGTCGCCGGACCGCCGGTGCTGGTAGGCCAGCATCGCCGCGCCGTACGTCCGCGCGACCTCCGCCGCACACGAGATCGGCATGCCCCACGGGTCGCGGACCGTCACGATCCGACGGTACTTGTCAGGCTGTCCTTGCGCTTGTCAGGCGTTGCAACCCCTGACATCTGCGGGAGTACCCGGATATCCGGGTACTCATCCACTCAGACGAGATGCACCACCACGTCGTCGCCCTCGAACTCGCGGAGGAGGGCGGCGTCGTACGGCGAGAGCTCGGGGCCACCGCCCATCACCACGACCGCCTCGAGGCCGCGCGAGCCCGAGGAGAACGCCATGGCGACGCAGACGCCGAGGGCCGAGACCTGGAGGGACGGCATGTCGACGGAGGCGGCGGCGTACGTGCGGCCGTCGAGGTCGCGGACGGCGGCCGCCACGGGAGCACCGGTCCGGGCGCGGGTGGCGCGGGCCAGGGTGACGAGCTTGGCGTCCTCGGCGGACAGCTCGGGGAGCCCCGTGGACTCAGTCATCGACGGCTCCGTCATCAGGGGCCGGCACGGTGCTGACCAGCACCGTCTCGATGCGGTTGCGTCGGCCGGTGGCCTCCTCGGCCTCGAACCGGAGCCCGTGGGCCTCGACGACCGAGCCGGGGATCGGGACCTTGCCGAGGTGCTTGGCCATCAGGCCGAGGACCGAGTCGACGTCCTCCTCCTCGACGTCGACGCCGAAGACCTCGTCGAGGTCGTCGATGGGATAACGCGAGGACACCCGCGCCACGCCCTCGGAGAGCCGCTCGACGTCGACCTGCTCGGCGTCGTACTCGTCGGTGATCTCGCCGACGATCTCCTCGAGCAGGTCCTCGATCGTCACCAGGCCGGCCGTGCCGCCGTACTCGTCGACGACGATCGCGATGTGCTGGCGGTTGGCCTGCATCTCCGAGAGCAACGCGTCGACCCGCTTGGAGTCGGGGACGAAGAACGGCGGCCGCATCATCTCGTCGATGCGCTGGGTGAACTCCACGTCGGGCGCCTCGAAGTCGCGGCGCACGATGTCCTTGAGGTAGGCGATGCCGACGACGGCGTCGAGGTTGTCGTCGACGACCGGCACCCGCGAGAAGCCGCTGCGCAGGAACAGCGACATCGTCTGCCGGAGGTTCTTGAAGCGCTCGATGTACACGACGTCCCCCCGGGGGACCATCACCTCGCGGACGATGGTGTCGCCGAACTCGAAGACGGAGTGGATCATCTTCCGCTCTCCGGACTCGATGACTGCCGACGCCTCGGCGAGGTCGACCAGCTCGCGCAGCTCGACCTGCGTCGCGAACGGACCTTCGCGGAATCCCCGACCCGGGGTGACCGCGTTGCCGATCTGGATGAGCAGCCGGGCCAGCGGGCCGAGGG
>JAICRP010000152.1 GCA_025966445.1 Nocardioides sp. | reverse complement strand
CTCGACCTCAAGGCCGCCCGGCTGCTCCCGCAGGCCGAGGTGGAGGACGAGGACGACCTGGCCCTGCTCGAGGCGCGCGACCTGCTGTTCGCGCGGCTGCTGCAGTACAAGGCGTTCAAGCAGGTCGCCGGCGTGCTCCAGACCCGGCTGGCGGGGGAGTCGAAGCGGCATCCGCGGGCCGTGGGGCTGGAGGAGCGGTTCGCGACCCTGCTGCCCGAGGTGCTCATCGGCATCGGGCTCGACCAGTTCGCCGCTCTGGCGGCCAAGGCCCTCGAGCCGAAGGCCGTGCCCGAGGTCTCGCTGCAGCACATCCATGCCGCTCGCGTCAGCGTGCGCGAGCAGGCCGCGCTGATGGTCGAGCGGCTGCAGCGCAGCGGCACGATGACCTTCCGGGCGCTGTGCGGAGACTCGCCGGACACCCTGACCACGGTGGCGCGGTTCCTGGCCCTGCTCGAGCTCTTCCGCGAGGGCGCGGTCGGCTTCGACCAGGTCACCCCGCTCGGCGAGCTGACGGTCCGCTGGACCGGCGCCAGCGGCGAGGGCGACGAGTTCCACATCGACGAGTTCGAGGGTGCGCCCGAGGCGCCGCCCGAGCCCCCCGACGTACCCGAGGAGCAGCACGCATGACCGAGCAACCGGACCACCTCGAGGTCGCTCTCGCGGACCTGAGGCCCTCCCTCGAGGCCCTGCTGATGGTCGCCGACGAGCCGCTCGACCCGGTCACCCTGGCGAGCGCGGTCGGCCACCCGGTCGACACGGTCGTCGCCGGGCTGGCGGCGCTGGCGGCCGAGTACGACGAGCAGGGCCGCGGCTTCGAGCTGCGCAACGTCGCGGGCGGCTGGCGCTACTACACGCGCGAGGAGTACGCCGCCGTCGTCGAGGGGTTCGTCCTCGACGGCCAGCAGGCGCGGCTGACCCAGGCGGCGCTGGAGACCTTGGCCGTGGTCGCCTACAAGCAGCCGGTCTCGCGCGCGCGGGTCTCCGCGATCCGCGGCGTCAACGTCGACGGCGTGATGCGCACGCTGGTCACCCGCGGGCTCGTCGAGGAGGCGGGCCAGGACCACGCGTCGGGCGCGCACCTGTACCGGACCACGGGCTTCTTCCTCGAGCGCATCGGCGTGACCTCGCTCGACGAGCTGCCCGAGCTCGCGCCGTACCTTCCGGACATGGACGACCTGGTCGACGAGCTGGCCTCCGACCTGATGGACGAGTCCGCCAGTGCGTGAGCTCCGGGCATGATGGCCGGGTGATCGAGACCGACGACGAGGGCCTGATCCGGCTGCAGAAGCTGCTGGCGCAGTCCGGCGTCGCGTCCCGCCGCAAGTGCGAGGAGCTGATGCTCGCCGGCGTCGTCGTCGTCGACGGCGAGGTGGTCACCCGGCTCGGTACCAAGGTCGACCCGCGCACGGCCGTCATCCGCGTGGACGGGAAGCGACTGCCACCGATCTCGGCGCACGTCTACCTGGCGCTGAACAAGCCCCGCGGCGTGGTCTCGACCATGTCGGACCCCGAGGGCCGCCGTACCCTCCAGGACCTGGTCGACGACCGCCCCGAGCGGCTCTTCCACGTCGGCCGGCTCGACACCGACACCGACGGGCTGATCCTGCTCACCAACGACGGCGACTTCGCCCAGCGGCTGGCCCACCCGTCGTACGAGGTCGACAAGACGTACGTCGCCGAGGTCGACGGGCGCCTCACGAAGGCCGTCCTGCGCCGGCTGACCGACGGCGTGACCCTGGACGACGGCCCGGTGACGGTCTCCGCGACCCGGCTGGTGTCGGTGCAGGGGGAGCGCTCGATCGTCGAGCTGGTCATCCACGAGGGCCGCAACCGGATCGTCCGGCGGCTGCTCGACCACGTCGGCCACCCCGTCCGCCGCCTCACCCGGACCGCGATCGGCCCGGTCCACCTGCAGGGCCTGGGTACGGGCGAGCTGCGCGACCTCACCCTCGACGAGCTCGGCGTCCTGCTCGACAACGCCGCCCTCTGAGGCGCGCTCCTGCGGCGTAGTCCCGTGCATTCGGCCGGTCAATCGGGCGAAACCACCGGTCAAGTGCACGGGACTACCCCGAAAACCCCTTGCCCGTACCTCCCGCGCCGCGGTGCCATGGGGGTCCGCGAGACCCGAGCCACAGGAGACATCGATGCGAGCTGCTTTCACGTCCCCAGCCGTCTACCAGACCAAGGATGTGAAGGTTGCGCACGCTCACCCTGGGGGTCCTGGCGCATGTTGACGCCGGCAAGACGACCCTGACCGAACGCCTGCTCGTCGAAGCAGGCGTGCTCGCGGAGCCCGGCAGCGTGGACGCCGGCTCCACCCACACCGACACGATGGCGCTCGAACGGCGCCGGGGCATCACCATCCGCGCGGCGGTGGTGTCCTTCGAGGTCGACGGCACCACCGTCAACCTCGTCGACACGCCCGGCCACTCGGACTTCATCGCCGAGGTCGAGCGCGCCCTGGGCCTCCTGGACGGCGCCGTGCTGGTCGTCTCGGCGGTCGAGGGCGTGCAGGCGCAGACGCTGGTGCTGATGCGCGCCCTGCAACGACTGGGGATCGCCACGGTCGTCTTCGTCAACAAGGTCGACCGGGCCGGTGCCGACCCGGAGTTCGTCGAGCTCGAGGTCCGTGAGCGGCTCGACCCCGACGTACCCGTGCTCGTCGGGTCCGCCCTGACAGGCGAGGGCGTCGCGGAGCTCCTGCACGCGCTGCCCGAGCTGCTACCAGGTCGCGAGCCGTCCCCGGACGGGCCGGCCGCCGGGCTGGTGTTCAAGATCGACCGCGACGAGGCGGGCAGCAAGCAGGTGGTCGCCCTGCTGCGGTCGGGGACGCTGCGTGTCCGCGACCGGCTGGACCTCGGCCGCGGCGACCCTGCGCGGGTCACCGGGCTGCGGAGGTTCCACCGCGGCGGCCTCGACACCGTCACCGAGGCAGCGGCCGGCCAGGTGGTGATGCTGCGCGGCCTCGACGCCGCGCGGATCGGCGACGGGTTCGGCGCGGGAGTGGCGGGCGTGGCCGAGGAGTTCGCCCGGCCCAGCCTCGCCACGGTGGTGGAGCCGCTCGACGAGCGCGACCGGCCGGCCCTGTACGCGGCCCTGGACCGGCTCGCCGAGCAGGACCCGTTGATCTCGCTCCGCGTCGACGACGAGCGGCGCGAGCTGCGACTCTCCCTCTACGGCGAGGTGCAGCAGCAGGTGATCGGGTCGCTGTTGGACGAGGAGTACGGCGTCGCCGTGCGGTTCCGCGACACCGCGATGATCTGCACCGAACGGCTGCTGGGCACGGGCGCGGCCGTCGAGCTGATCGGGACGGACCCCAACCCGTACCTCGCCACCGTCGGGCTGCGCGTCGAGCCGGCTCCCGTGGGCAGCGGCGTCGACTTCGGGCTCGAGGTCGAGCTGGGCTCGATGCCTCCGGCCTTCTTCACCGCGGTCGAGACCAGCGTGCGCTCCGCGCTGCTGCACGGCAACCACGGCTGGGAGGTCCCGGACGCGCGGGTACGGATGACCCACTCCGGCTACTGGGCGCGTCAGAGCCACGCCCACGGCACGTTCGACAAGTCCATGTCGAGCACGGCCGGCGACTTTCGCGACCTGACCCGCCTGCTGGTGGCGCGGTCGATCGCGCAGGCGGGCACGGTGGTGTGCGAGCCGGTCCACCGGTTCGAGCTGGAGGTGCCCGCCGATGCCTTCGGCCCGACGCTCGCGCTGCTGGCGCAGGCGGGCGCCGTACCGCTCACCACCGAGCCCCGTGGACCCTCCGGGTCGTCGGTCGTGGTGACCGGCGACGTACCGGCGGACGCAGTGCACCGGCTGACCCTGATGCTGCCCGACGTGACGCGTGGCGAGGGGGTGCTGAGCTCCAGGCTGGACCACTTCCGCCCCCAAGGGTGACGGCGGCGGATACGGTTTCCCCGAGGGCCGTTCCCCCGCGGCCGGACGACGGAAGGAAGCGACGTGGCTGTCCGGGCGGTACGCGGCGCCACCCAGCTGGAGGCGGACGACCGCGACCACATGCTCGAGCGGGTCGCGGAGATGGTGACCGACGTGATGCGGTCCAACGGCCTCGTGGTGGACGACTTCATCTCGGTGATCTTCACCGCGACGTCGGACCTGGTGGCCGAGTTCCCGGCGTACGCCGCCCGGCGCCTCGGCTTCGGCGAGATCCCGCTGCTGTGCGCGCGGGAGCTCGAGATCGCCGGATCCATGCCCCGCGTCGTCCGGATGATGGCGCACGTCGAGACCGACCTGCCGCGCTCCGACATCACCCACGTCTACCTCCACGGCGCGGCCGCGCTGCGCAAGGACCTCACCCGCGTGCGTTCGGTCCCCGACGAGGACCCGACCGATGGCCCCGCCGATGAGTGAGCCCGTGAGCCTGGAGGGACCCGTCCTCATCGTCGGGGCGGGGCTGCTGGGCACCTCGATCGGCCTGGCGCTCCGGCGGCGAGGCGTCGCCGTCTGGTTCCGCGACGTCTCGACGGAGAACCTGCGCACCGCCCTGGGTCTCGGCGCGGGCCAGCTGTCCCCGGACATCGCGCCGCCACCGCAGCTGGTGGTGGTCGCCGTCCCTCCGAACGTGATCGGGGAGACCCTGCGTTGGGCGCTCACGCACCACCCGAAGGCCGTCGTCACCGACGTCGGCAGCATCAAGACCGGACCTCTCGAGCAGCTGCGCGCGTACGGGCTGGCCGGGCTGTCACGGTACGTCGGCGGGCACCCGATGGCGGGCAGCGAGCGGTCGGGGCCTCTGGCTGCCAGCGCGGCGATGTTCGACGGGCGTCCGTGGGCGGTCACGCCGCACCAGGACTCCGGCCGGGAGGCCGTCGACCTGGTCCTCGAGCTGGTCGCGGCGGTCGGTGCGACCGCGGTGCAGTTGTCGCCCGACGAGCACGACCGGGCCGTCGCCCGGACCTCGCACCTCCCGCACCTGCTCGCGAGCCTGGTCGCCGGTCGGCTGGCCGAGGCGCCGCCCGGTCACCTGGCCCTCTCGGGCCAGGGCGTCCGCGACGTCACCCGGGTCGCGGCGGGTGACCCCGAGCTGTGGCAGCAGATCGTCTCGGGCAACGCGCCCGCCGTCGTGCACCTGCTGGGCGAGGTACGGGACCAGCTGGACGCCCTGATCGTCGCCGTCTCGAAGGGCCAGCAGGCCGAGCTGACCCAGATCCTGGCCCAGGGGGTCGCGGGTACACGGGCCATCCCGGGCAAGCACGGCGGGCCGGTGCGGGCCACCGCATCGGTGTTCGTGTCGGTGCCCGACCGGGCGGGCGAGCTGGCCCGGCTGTTCGCGGACGCCGGCTCGAGCGGGGTGAACATCGAGGACGTGCGCATCGACCACGACCCCGGCCGGCCGACCGGTCTGGTCGAGCTGGTGGTCGCCGACGACAGCTCCGAGCACCTGCTGTCCTCTCGGGAATCTCGTGGTTGGGTGACCCACCGGTAGCCTTGGCCCCCGTGAGCAGAGCCTGGGACCACTTCGTCGTGGCGATCGACGGACCCTCGGGCTCGGGCAAGTCGAGCACCTCCCGGGGAGTGGCCGACCGGCTGGGCCTGCGGTACCTCGACACCGGCGCGATGTACCGCGCCATGACCTGGTGGATGCTCCGCCAGGACGTCGACGTCCACGACCCGGCTGCCGTCGCGGCGCGGGTCGAGGAGCCCGAGATCCTGTCGGGTACCGACCCCCTGGGTCCCACGATCCTGGTCGACGGCATCGACGTGGGCCTGGCGATCCGCTCCGACGAGGTCAACGCCGCGGTGTCGCCCGTCGCGGCCGTGCCCGCGGTCCGGCGGCGCCTGCTCGAGCTCCAGCACGAGATCATCGGCGCCGGCGGCATCGTGGTCGAGGGTCGCGACATCGGCTCGGTGGTCGCCCCCGACGCCGACGTCAAGGTCTTCCTGACGGCCGACGCCGCCGCCCGCGCCCGCCGCCGCGCCCTCGAGGAGGGCGGCGCCGACCTCGAGGCCACCCGTGAGTCCCTGCTCGCCCGCGACGAGATCGACACCGGCCGCACCACCTCGCCCCTCGTGATGGCCGAGGGTGCGGTGCACGTCGACGGGACGGCGTACTCGCTCGAGGACGTCGTCGACCTGGTCGTCTCCCTGGTCGAGGCGACCGCGGGCCTGAACCGTGAAGGAACCCCATGACCGAGTTCGAGTCCGAGAACGAGTCCCCGGACGGGACGGGCGTCAGTGGACCGATCCTCGCCGTCGTGGGCCGTCCCAACGTCGGCAAGTCCACCCTGGTCAACAGGATCATCGGCCGGCGGGAGGCCGTCGTGGAGGACGTGCCCGGCGTGACCCGTGACCGGATCTCCTACGACGCCATCTGGAACGGCCGCGCGTTCACCGTGGTGGACACCGGTGGCTGGGACCCCGGCGCGCGGGGTCTCGCCGAGCGGATCCGCGCCCAGGCGGAGATCGCGGTCGGGCTCGCCGATGCCGTGCTGTTCGTCGTCGACGCGACCGTCGGCATCACCGACGCCGACGAAGCCGTGGTGCGCATCCTCAGGAAGTCCGAGAAGCCGGTGATCCTGGCGGCCAACAAGGTCGACGACGCCCGCGCGGAGGCGGAGGCGTACGGTCTCTGGAACCTCGGCCTCGGCGAGCCGTACCCGGTGTCTGCCTTGCACGGTCGCGGCTCCGGCGACATGCTGGACGCCATCCTGGCCGCGCTGCCGGAGGCCCCGGAGGAGTCGTTCGACGTGGTACGCGGCCCGCGACGGGTCGCCATCGTCGGCAAGCCCAACGTCGGCAAGTCCTCGCTGCTGAACCGGCTGGCGGGGGAGGAGCGCGCCGTCGTCGACAACGTCGCCGGCACGACCGTCGACCCCGTCGACGAGCTGGTCGAGCTGGGCGGGCGTCAGTGGCGCTTCATCGACACCGCGGGCATCCGCAAGCGGGTCAAGGAGGCTTCGGGCCACGAGTACTACGCCTCGCTCCGTACGTCGACCGCGATCGACCGCGCGGAGGTCGCCGTGCTGGTGCTCGACGGCAGCCAGTCGGTCTCCGAGCAGGACGTCCGGATCCTGCAGACCGTGCGGGAGTCCGGCCGCGCGCTGGTCATCGCCTTCAACAAGTGGGACCTCGTCGACGAGGAGCGCCGCTACTACCTCGACCGCGAGATCGAGCGCGACCTGGTGCAGGTGCAGTGGGCGCCGCGCATCAACGTGACCGCACGCACCGGGTGGCACGTCGACCGGCTGGTGCCGGCCCTCGACAAGGCGCTGGCCGGCTGGGAGACCCGGGTCCCGACGGGCGCGCTCAACACGTTCCTGGGTCGGCTGGTCGCCGAGCACCCGCACCCGGTCCGCAGTGGCAAGCAGCCCAAGATCCTGTTCGGCACCCAGCCCTCCACGTCGCCGCCCACGTTCGTGCTGTTCACGAGCGGCAAGCTGGAGGCGTCGTACGAGCGGTACATCGAGCGCCGGCTGCGCGAGCAGTTCGGGTTCGTCGGCACGCCGATCGTCATCAACCAGCGTCCGCGGGAGAAGCGCAAGCGGTAGTTTCCGGGGGTGCTTACCCCCCGCATCGCCCTGGCCGTCGTCGTCCTGGTCGCCGTTGCCCCTTCGGCTTCCGCTGGATTCGTCACCGGACCTCCTCCCGCATCGACCATCGGGGCGCGCGCGGCGTGCCCGACGAT
>JAICRP010000245.1 GCA_025966445.1 Nocardioides sp. | reverse complement strand
GGGCAGAAGGCCGAGCCCGAGCCGGAGCCCGAGCCGGAGCCCGAGCCGGAGCCCGAGCCGGAGCCCGAGCCGGAGCAGAAGGCCGAGCCCGAGCCTGCTCCCCAGCAGCCCGCGGCGGCCGCACCGGCGGCACCGGCGGCACCGGCGGCACCGGCGGGTCGCGACGAGCCCTCGGGCTACGTGACGCCGCTGGTCCGCAAGATGGCCGCCCAGCACGACGTCGACCTGGCAACCATCACGGGCACCGGGGTGGGCGGACGGATCCGCAAGCAGGACGTGCTCGACGCCGCGGCCCAGCAGGGCACGACGGCAGCCCCACCGACCGCGGCCGCCGAGGCGGCCGGCGCACCCGCCGCCGCGGCCCCCGCCGCTGCCCCCGCGGCCGCCGCCGCACCTGCGGCGGCCACCGCGTCGACCGCGCCCGCCAGCTTGCGCGGGACGACCGAGAAGATGTCCCGTCTGCGCAAGGTGATCGCGACCCGGATGGTCGAGTCGCTGCAGACCAGCGCCCAGCTGACGACGGTGGTCGAGGTCGACATCACGTCGGTCTCGCGGCTGCGTGACAGCGCGAAGGGCGAGTTCGCCCAGCGCGAGGGCGTGAAGCTGACGTTCATGCCGTTCTTCGCGAAGGCCGCGATCGACGCCCTGAAGGAGCACCCCAAGCTCAACGCGGCCATCGACACCGACAAGGGCGAGGTCACCTACTTCGACCGAGAGAACATCGCGATCGCGGTGGACACCGAGAAGGGCTTGCTCACGCCGGTCATCAAGGACGCCGGAGACCTGTCGATCGCGGGCCTGGCCCGCAAGATCGCCGACGTGGCCGAACGCACCCGCACCAACAAGATCACTCCGGACGAGCTGTCGGGCGGCACCTTCACGCTCACCAACACCGGCAGCCGTGGTGCGCTGTTCGACACCCCGATCATCAACCAGCCGCAGGTCGCCATCCTCGGCACCGGCGCGGTGGTCAAGCGGGCCGTCGTGATCTCCGACCCCAACCTCGGCGAGACGATCGCCGTGCGGCAGATGGTCTACCTCGCGCTGACCTACGACCACCGGCTGGTGGACGGCGCCGACGCCGCCCGCTTCCTCGGTGACGTGAAGGCACGGCTCGAGACAGGCACGTTCGAAGTCTGATGCGCATCCTCGTCGCCGGGTCGTCCGGCTTCCTCGGACGACCCCTGGTCGAGCACCTCCGGGCACGCGACCACGACGTCGTGCGACTCGTCCGCCGCGACTCGAGCGCGGAGGACGAGTCCACGTGGGACCCGTACTCCGGAGCGCTCGACCGCGGCCTCGTCCGCACGGCGGACGTCGTGGTCAACCTCGCCGGCGCCAGCAACAAGGGGAATCCGCACTCTCGACGCTGGGGTGACGCCCTTCTGCACAGCAGGGTCACCACGACGAGGGTGCTGGCCGAGGCGGTCGCCGGGGTCGAGGCGCCGCCGACGTACGTCGTCGGGGTCGGCACGTCCGCGTACGGCGACCAGGGCGACACCGTCGTCACCGAGGAGTCGCCCGACCGCGGCGGGGACGCGCTGCTGGCCCGGGTCGTCCGGGCCTGGGAGGCGGCCGCCCGTCCGGCGTTCGAGGCCGGTGGCCGGGTGGCCCTGATGCGGACCGCGCCGATCGTGCACCCTGGCAATGTTCCGACGCAGCAGCTGATCCCCTTGTTCAAGTGCTACCTCGGCGGTCGGGTCGGCCGCGGCAACCAGTACTTCCCGATGGTGTCCCTGGAGGACTGGAAGTCGGCGGCCACCTTCCTCGCCGAGAACGACGTGCCGTCCGGCGCGTACAACGTCTGCTGCCCCACCACGCCCACGCACCGCGAGTTCGTCGAGGCCCTGGCGCACCAGCTGCACCGCCCTGCTCCGTTCGTGGTTCCGAGCAAGCTCCTCGAGCTCGCCATGGGACAGCTCTCCCCCGAGCTCACGAACTCGACCAACCTCCGTCCCGCGGCGCTGCTGCGTGAGGGATTCGTCTTCCAGGACGAGAACGTCGACGACGTCGTCGCGACGGCCCTGGCCGCGCGATAGGCGACCGTGATCGAGCGCCTTACCCACGACCGCACGACGGTCGGTGAGCTGGTGGACGGGCTCGACCGCTGGCCACACCCCGAGCGGGTGGCCTCGGCCCTGCACCAGGGCGACCTCGGCTGGCACCTGCGGCTCGAGGACGCTGCCATCCAGCACGACGCCTTCGTCGGGTGGTGGGAGGGCGACGCTCTGCTGGCGGTGGGGCTCATCGAGGGGGCCCTGGGCCGGTTCAACGTCCGGCCCGGACACGACCGCGACCCGGACCTGGGCGAACGAGTGGCCCAGACGTGCCGGGAGCTGCCGGCGGACGCGGAGGTGTACGTCGACCTCCGCCCCGAGACCGCCACCCGGCGGATCCTGGCAGGCGAGGGCTGGACCCTCGACCCCGAACCGTGGGTCGCACTGCACGCGGACCTCGACGGCTGGCGACCGGCCGTCGACCTCGACCGGTGCGTGGTCGTCGAGGCGGCCGACGCAGTGGCCGACCGGGTCGCCGTGCAACGCGCCGGCTTCGAGGGCTCGACCTTCACCGCGGACGCCTGGGCCCGGATGGCCGCCGGTCCCGGCTACCGGCGCGACCTCGACCTGGTCCTCGTCGGTGACGGCGTCCCGGTGTCGATCGCCACCGCCTGGTGGGCCGGCGAGGGCGCGACCGCCATCCTGGAGCCCGTGGCCGCCCACCGCGACCACCGTGGCCGTGGCTGGGGTGTCCGCGCGGTGACCGCCCTCATCACCCGGCTGCGGGACCTCGGCGTCTCGGGGGTCACGGTGTGCACCCCGCTCGACTACGTCGGCGCGGTCGCGACGTACCGCGCCGCCGGACTGCACCCGGTCGAGCACTTCCAGTCACTGGTGCGTCAGTCCTCCGCGTAGGCCTCGGCGACCCGCCACGAGCCGCGGTCGCGCACGAGCACCACGCGGCGGGTGGACGGATGGTCGTGCGGAAGCGGCCAACGGGCGCGTCGAGCGTCACCGGCCACCGCGTCGACGAGGACGTCGGTGACCAGCAGGACGACGCGTCGCTCGGACTCGTGCAGCACCCGGGCGGCGAGCACCTGGGTGCGCATGCCCGTCACCCGCAGCCCACGCTCCCGGTAGCCGCGGAGCACGGCCCGGTCCGCTGCGCCGGTGCGCGACCCGGCGACGTACAGGTCGGCCAGCGCCGCACCGTCCGCGTGCGCGTAGGCCCGCGAGCGGCGCGCGTCCCAGGCACGGAGCACGCGGACGGCGTACGGCTCGGCCGCGCGCGCCTCGACGGCCACCGGGCCGGGCTCGGGCCGTCGCACCGCCAGCGCCACGACCGCGGCACCGCACACGAGGCCCAGGACCGCCGCCACGACGAGAACCATGCGCGGACCCATGGACCCAGCCTGCGCCGATCCGGCCGCACGCGTCGTCGGTCGTCCACAGGTACCGTGGAGGCGTGACGTTGGACTTCCGGATCGCGGGCCTCGGCCCCGACGCCGTCGACTACCTCGCGGCCTGGGAGCTGCAGCGACAGGTCCACGCCCGGGTCGTGTCAGGCGACGAGCCGCCCACCGTCCTGCTGCTCGAGCATCCGCCGGTGTTCACCGCCGGCAAGCGCACGACGGCGGACGAGCGACCCGCCGATCCCGGCGGCGCGCCGGTCATCGACGTGGACCGCGGCGGCAAGATCACCTTCCACGGGCCGGGCCAGCTGGTCGGCTACCCGATCGTGGCGCTGCCCGACCACGTCAAGGTCGTCGACTACGTCCGCCGCGTCGAGGAGGCGCTGATCGCCGTCTGCCGCGACCTCGGGGTCGCCACCGCCCGGGTGCCCGGACGCAGCGGGGTGTGGCTGCGGGCGGACGACCGCGGCCCCGAGCGCAAGGTCGCCGCGATCGGCATCCGCGTCAGCCGTGGCGTGACCATGCACGGCTTCGCCCTCAACTGCGACGTGGACCTCGGGTGGTACGACCGGTTCGTGCCCTGCGGCATCGCCGACGCGGGCGTCACCTCGCTGTCCGAGGAGCTCGGGCGTCGGGTGACGGTCTCCGAAGTGCTGCCCCTCGTCGAGCGGCACCTCACGGAGCTGTTGGCGTGGGCTCCGTACGACCCGACGCCCGACTACTAAGCGCGGCCCGAGCCGGGG